>JBBQBC010000324.1:0-1966 GCA_038317155.1 Bacteroidales bacterium | reverse complement strand
TGATTGTGAATATGTGCAGCGATAACGACATATTTCAGTACCGGAGTTTGTACTGATAACTCATAAGTCCTGACAATCAATGTCATATAAATGGTTATTTTAAATGTTTATTCCGCTACTGATTTTTTATTAACCTCTTAATTCTTAAATCCGGCTGTTTAACAGCTTATTCAATACAATTCCCGAAATAGTAAGGAAAAGCATAGTTTCGGTATGCTAAATGGATGGTGAAGCCAGATAATTGCTGAGCAATTCGAGAAACTTTGCTACATGCAACGCATCCATCAGGCCATGGTGTGCATTTACCGAGACCGGCATCAGGACTCTGCCATCCAGCTCATAAAACTTTCCAAAGGTAATTTTCGGGATGCTATCTTTGTAATGAAAATTTCGGGCGTGGGTGAGGCCGGTGAATTTAATCCATGGCAAAACTGAAAAATGAATGACATCGTTTCTTTTAGCGTCCTTATTTAACCGAATACCCGGGGTTTTGGCAACGGCCTCCGTTTCTTTTTTAACAAAATGACTGAAATCCTGGAAGTTGTCAGAATAGGGGATAAATGAAAAACCAAAAGTTCCATCAGGCCGGCTTATGGTTGATGAGGCATGGATTACATCATAACAAACCGGTTTGTCATCCTCTATTCTATGGCAGAATTCTTCTACTTGATTGGCCGCCCTGAGCGACTGATACAAGTAGAAGTGGAAAAACTGAATCTCATTTTTTTTACACCATGAGAGAGCCTGACCACATTCAACTTCGGTTACAATTCCGAAAAGTGGTTCGTCAAATGCGTTGAAGAGCTCAAAATGTTCTTTCCTTTTCCAGGTGCTTTTGTCAATGGCCGATTTCATAGTTTTTTAAAAATTCAGGTAGCATACTTATTTCCGGAATTTGCGCAAATCGTGGATTTTCAGGTAGATGTTCAGATTGCTCATGCTGCCAGTTAATATGGTAAGGTACATGAACGCCGTAACCGCCCAGATTCAATACCGGTAAAATATCTGACTTTATTGAATTTCCAACCATCATAAATTCAGCGGGCATAATTTCGAGATGGGCAATAAGCTTCAAATAATTAGCTTCTGTTTTGTCGCTCATGATTTCTATGTGATGAAAATAACCTTCAAGTCCGGATTTTCTCAGTTTTCGCTCCTGGTCAAGAAGGTCGCCCTTCGTTGCAAGAATAATCCTGCAATTTCCCTCTATGGAAGATAGTACAGTTTCCACACCTTTGAGCAGTTCAACAGGCTTATCGAGTAATTCTTTTCCCAGGTGTATAATCTGGCTGAGACGGTCTGTGCCGATTCCGCCTTTGCTTACCCTGATGGCTGTTTCAAGCATTGAAAGCATAAAACCCTTGGCTCCAAACCCGTATAGTTCAAGGTTTGACATTTCGGTTAAGAACAGCTCTTTTGAAGCCTCTGAAGGAACCAGCCAGGGATTGAGGATTTTGCAGAATTCAGCTTCAGTTTGCTGATAATTAGGCTCATTAACCCAAAGGGTGTCGTCGGCGTCAAATCCGATTACTTTAATCATGAAGTTTTTTAGTTATTGCTGCAATTGAAAATATGCAATTGTTGCCACTCAAAAGCAAAATTAAAATAAATCAGCGACCAGCCATGCAAACAGGTAGTTTTATCCCGGATCAGACGAAGAATATATTTAAAGTACATCAAAGCCATAGTTTCTTCTTACAAATCTGCTGCTTCTCTTTAGCACTATCCATAATAGAGGCAATGAAATCACCAAAAGGGAAATAAGTTAGCCAAACCTGAAAATACGGCTCTACTTCTCACCATAAACCCCGATTACCGGCAATGCTTTCTGGTCAAAATCATAAAACGTCTGATTTTCCCAACTGGAGCCATTGGTTGCCTGTGCCCCTTTAAAGGCAACCCATTCGCCACCCCAATAGGCAAAACCTATTGATTTTTCTGAAGTAGATGAAATACGTTTGATTTC
>JBBQBC010000323.1:0-2172 GCA_038317155.1 Bacteroidales bacterium | reverse complement strand
GGTGTGCATAATTTAAGTCTTCTCCATATTGGTCAAAAATTGGGGCAAATAACCCAACTTTTTCAATGCAGTATCTGCTCATAATCCATACTGCAGCGTTTACAAATTTTACCTGAAAAATGGAATCCTGTAATTTCAAATCTGCATTTTGTATCAATTCATAGCCTTTATCGTTCAAATATGAATTAAATTTCCGGTCGAGTGTCTTTGAATCGTAAAATTGCAGAGGACTTAAGATGCCATATTCAGGATGGTTCTGAATTTGCTCAACTAAACATTCAATAGTGTTCGTCTCAACCCAGGCATCCTGATTTAAAAGAAAGAAAAAATCAGCGTTTTCCTGATATGCTATGCGGATTCCAATATTATTTGCTTTGCCAAATCCTACATTTTCATTATTCCGGATAAGCATTACCTCCGGAAAGTCAGAATTAATAATGTCGGTTGTCTGGTCGGTTGATTTGTTATCCACGACTACAATTATGCAGTGAATGGTCGAATTTCTAACACTTCTCAGGCATTTTTCGATCCAGTCCTCAGCATTATAAGTGGCGATAATGCAATAAATTTTAGCCGGATTGGTCATTCAATTGAAGATAACAGATTACTGCTGATTTTAATACGAGTTCATTTCTGTGCGCCAAAAGTATAACGTTTATTTAGAGAAACAATCTATATTTTATTAATATCTGCGTATTTTCGTGCGAAATTATTTTGAACACAGAATCAATGATTAATGCTCCACTTATTTCGTGCATAATTCCAACGCATAACCGGTCATCAAAGCTGGTTAAGGCAATTGAAAGTGTTTTGTCGCAAACCTATACTGCTCTGGAAATACTGGTTATTGATGATCAGTCGATTGACAATACGAAAACGGTTGTTGAAGCAATGATTCAGAACGATCGGCGAATCAAGTATTATCGGAATCCGAATAAAGGAGCAAACAATGCCCGAAATTTTGGAATCCAACATGCCAAAGGAAATTACATTGCATTTTTAGATGACGATGATGTCTGGATGAATTCGAAACAGGAAAAGCAATTCAAGGCAATGAGTATGTTAGGTCCTGAATTTGGAGTTGTTTATTGCACCTTCGCCAGAAAAAAGACAACCGGAAAAATTTTAAGGCGTCATCCCAGCCGCTTTTCGATCATCAAAAATGGGAATATCCTTGACCGGCTTCTCAAAAGGAATTTCATAACAACATCTACCCTACTTGTAAAAGCTGAGGTTTTCCAGAAATGTGGTATGTTTGATCCTGGCTATAAATCATTTCAGGATTGGGAGCTTTTAACCCGGATTGCGCGTGACTATCATTTTTTCTATCTGAAGGAAATTCTGGTAAATGTATATGAGTCGAATGATAGCATTACACTCGATAAAAGAGGAAGAGTTCTGACAAAGCTAAAGCATTTAAAACAGTTCATGGATCTCTATGAGCTAAAGCCCAGGCTTTTATCAGGCAGGTATTCTTCAATGGGGTTTACCTTATTGAAGCTTAAACGATTTGGTTTCTCAAAGAAGTTTTTACTTCGAAGCTTGAAGTATAATGCGCTAAATATTGAGGCATTGGCTTTATTGCTGTTCTTAAATTTCAGAAGTATTCTGGGTATAAAGTAAATCATTTTTAAGAAAATGCTCGATCAGTTAACCATTTGCGCCATAGCCACTTCTCCCGGAATGGGAGCCATCGCAACGATCCGTCTTTCAGGAGAAAAGGCGCTCGAAATTGCCGATCTGGTATTTCAATCGCCAAAATCCGATAAAAAACTGGCCGACCAAAAGCCCAATACTCTTCATTTTGGAAGTATTACTGATGGAAATGAGCTGATTGATGAAGTTGTTGTTTCAATTTTTCGTGCGCCCCATTCGTTTACCGGTGAAGATGTGATCGAAATAACCTGTCACGGTTCTGTCTATATCCAGCAACGAATTTTACAATTGCTTATTACAAAAGGCGCCCGTATGGCACTTCCCGGTGAATTTACCCAACGGGCATTCCTGAATGGCAAAATGGATTTATCTCAGGCTGAAGCTGTTGCCGATTTGATTGCTTCAACAAACCGGGCTGCTCAAAAAGTAGCAATCAATCAAATGCGCGGAGGTTTTTCTTCTGAATTGACCAGTTTACGGGGTGAATTGTTGCATTTCATTGCCATGATTGAACTG
>JBBQBC010000322.1:0-2242 GCA_038317155.1 Bacteroidales bacterium | reverse complement strand
GATGTAATCCTTGACACCACTATGATCTCGGTCAACAACCTGATTATCTCCGGAAAGGGGCAAAAACTCAGTCTTAATGGTAAAATCTCAAAAAACAAGGATGATGTATTTAACCTTTGGTTTGATCATTTTGATGTTTCAAATTTAGATGCACTGATCAATCGAAGCGATCTCAATTTTGATGGAATCTTAAGTGGAAAGATAACACTCACTGATTTTTACAGCGCCAGGACCATTGAGTCAGACCTGAACATTGAAAAATTTTCCTTTAACGGTGAACTGATGGGCGATGCCCGGCTTCTGAGCAGATGGGACAATGAAAAGTCGGGGCTTGATATAGACGCAAATATTATTTATCACGGTAATGTGGGCAACCATAATCCTATTTCTATAAAAGGTTTCATATACCCTGGTGAACGTAAAGACGGTAATTTCGATCTTGATATTGTGCTGGTAAATTACAAACTCGCTTCACTCAATCCATTTCTGGAGGGATTTGCCTCAAATCTGAAGGGCATGGCCAGTGGCAAATTAAGAATGGATGGAACATTTGAAAAGCCGGATATCACCGGTAATATTCAGTTGCTTCGTACTCAGATGAAAATCGATTACCTGAATGTAACTTATTCCTTTGCCGATCAGGTAAAAATTACGCCAGGCCTTATCGCAGCCAGCAACATTATAGTTTACGATTCGCTCGGAAACACAGGAACCCTGGATTTCAGGCTAACGCACGACTTTTTCCGTAATATGAAACTCGATATAACTGTGGATGCCAATAAACTAGCCGGACTGAATACAACCTACAGACAAAATGAAATATTTTATGGCAGTGCCTTTGCCAGCGGCAGAGTAACCATACAAGGCCCATTTTCTGACCTTAGAATGAACATCAGGGTTCGGTCGGAGGCAAATACCAACATTTACATTCCGATCAACCTGGCTGCTGATGCCAGTGAAAATGAATACATCAGGTTCAATACCCGCGATGTAACCGGCACCGGTAAATATGTTTTTGAAGCCAACACTTCCGGAATCAATCTTGATATGTTGCTGGATGTTACAAAAGATGCAAATATTCAGATTTTCCTGCCCGAAGATATCGGGAATATCAAAGGAAACGGGACCGGCGAAATCAGGATGGGAATCGATACTCGCGGCGATATCACCATGTTTGGCGATTATAGAATGAATGAAGGAACCTTCCTCTTCTCATTCAGGAACATTCTGAACAGGGTATTCTCCATAGAAAATGGCAGTGTAATTTCGTTCCGGGGCAGTCCTTATGAAGCCGACATAGCACTGAGAGCTGTTTATAAACTAAAGGCATCACTCAAAAGCATTCCTGAAATTGCTGATATGCCGGAATATGCAGGGAAAAGTGTCCCGGTAAACTGTATCATCAGCTTGAAAAACAATCTTTACAATCCCGATATCTCCTTTAGTTTTGAATTGCCCGAAGCAGATCAGAATCTCAGGCAACTGGTATATACTTCTATTGATACGACAAATGAAGCCGTTATGACCCAACAGATGGTTTCACTGCTGCTGATGAAATCGTTTAGTTTCTCAGGCTCAAATGCCAATCTGGCAGCTTCGGTCGGGTCTTCATCTATAGAGATGTTAACCAACCAGTTAAGTAGTATGCTTTCGCAAATAAGCAAAGATGTTGACATAGGATTAAACTACCGGGCTGGCGATGTCCTGTCGTCGGAAGAACTTGAACTGGCTCTTTCTACCCACCTTTTCAACGACCGCGTAACTATTGACGGCAACCTGGGGGTGACAACTACCGCTACTACTGAAAACACAAATAACCTTGTAGGTGATGTTAATATCGATGTTAAAATTACCCAGGACGGACGATTCAGGGTAAAAGCATTCAACAAAACCAATAACCCTTTCGACTTAAGTTCGACATACGCCACTTACAAGCAGGGGCTTGGTGTTTATTACAGATTGGAATTTGATAAGTTTTCCGAGTTATTCCGCAGACAGAAAAAGAAGTCACCTGAAGCCAGGTAAACCTGCTTAATTTATCGACTTCGTTTAATTTACTGGAATAATGCTGGTTAACCCCGAATTAGAAAAAATTAAATTTTGGAAACGAAGTACACCAAAATTTTAGTTTTTCTTTATCGTCAGAATAATTAGCGCTGCTGAGCCCTTCGGGGTTCACATTATTAGGTTTAAGATTTGTGAATTATTCGGGCAGGATTTCAACTACGGTCAAACGGTATTT
>JBBQBC010000321.1:0-2302 GCA_038317155.1 Bacteroidales bacterium | reverse complement strand
GAAGTAGAAGTCAATGGAAACGACTACAAAGATTTAACCTTCATCCGTTTTAATGACAACGCTACGAAAGGATTCGATCTCAAATCAGATGCCCGTAAGCTTTTCGGCATTGAAGAAGCTCCTCAACTTTTTAGTTTTGCAGATGGAATGGAATTCAGTATCAATGAACTGCCATTTTTCGGCAGTGAAGTAGTAGAACTTGGCTTTAAATGCGGGGAATCAGGCAACTTCATCCTGAATGGTAAAGGGTTGGAGAGCTTCAACAACAAAGTCCGGATTCTTCTTGAAGATCAGAAGGAAGGAATTCTTCAGGATTTATTGATAGACAATCAATACAGTTTCAGCTATATTTCCGGAGAGAATGAACACAGGTTCAAACTCCATTTTACAGAAAAGTCACCCGATTCTGAATCAACTGAAATCAATATCTACAGTTACGGCAAAACTGTAAAGGTCAACAATTTCACAGGGCTAAACGGTGAAATCCATATCTATGACTTTACGGGAAGAATGATCCTGAACAGTTCATTAAGTAGTGAAAAGATGAGCAGCTTCACCCTGAACGTTGCAACGGGTCCATACCTGGTTAAAGTTGTGACAGCAGAAGTCGTTCAAAGTCAGAAGGTAATGTTATTGTAAACTATTTACCAGACGATTGTGCTTCACTTAAAAATTTATAATTACTGATTTTATGCAATTGGCGATCAACGCTTCACCATCATCCTTATATTTGTAAAATATTGCGATAATTTAACGATCAGATGGTAAACCATCCGTTTTTTTAATCTGTTACGCATAAATCATTATGAGAAAAAGGTTTTGGTTTGTTTTGCTGATGCTGCCGGTCATCCTGAGCGCCCAGCCCTGGAAATCAAAGCCATTTTCGGTGAACCTTTTTAACAATGCCACCTTGCTGCCTCCGGCATCTCTCATTGCGGTATTTAATCAGCCCATCCACCCGGGAATTGCGTTTTCTTATGAATTCGCAGGTAAAGAGACTATAAAAAGCCCGATGTTCCGGAATGTGAATACGTTTAGTTTGGGAGGAGGCAAAGTTTACACAGGCAAGTGGTTCCAGAATGTCGGGCTTAGCTGGTTTTACCACAGGTATGTGAATCATGCAGTCCTATTAACCACCCAGGCCGGCTACAGGAAATATATCAGGAAATTCTCAGCAGAAGCCTCATTACATGCAGGATATATGCATGTATTTTTGCTTACTGAACGGGCAGTACGGCAAACGGATGGAAGCTGGAAAACGGAAAAAGGTTTCGGCAAACCCCAGTTTGTTGCCGGGGCTGGTATCGGATTAGGGTATGATGCAGGGTATCATTACAACATCAGAAGGATTTTTATAAATTACGATTTCAGGCTGCAAATGCCATTTGTTAAGAGCTACGTGCCTCTTCTCCCCAATGGATTGTTGTCTGTCGGACTTCAGTTTACGCTCTTTAAAAATGCAGGCAATCAGGACAAACCCAAACAAGAACGACTCGAATGCCCGGGATCATAAGCAAATTGCTGGCTATAACAGCCATTTTATTACTTGCAACAGCCTGTAACGATGAAACCAACAGGCCGGTTGTGATCACCTGTCCAATGGCGGATGACCAGCAATTTTATGCAAATTCAAAAAGTGCTGAATTTCAGCAAATTCTTGATACCTATGTTAAAAGAGGTTTGCCTGGAGCCATCCTGCTTATTAAGGATAGCAGTGGGTTCTTCGCCGGAGCAGCCGGAATGGCTGATATAAAGCGCGAAATCCCCATGCAGGTTTGCCATATTTCAAAGATAGCCAGCGTAACCAAATTAATGTTTGGAACTGCTATTATGCGGTTGCAGGAAAAAGGCGTCCTGTCGCTTAATGATCCCATCAGCAAATATATTCCTTCCGAAAAACTGAAGAAAATATCCAACGGAGACCAGCCATTGACCATTCGCAACCTGATGAACCATACATCTGGTTTTTATGACGTAATAGATGACCAGGGTTTTTACCTTCAGGTTCTGAACGACCCCACAAAACACTGGTCAGGTGACGATTTGCTGAAGTATGTCTATAATAAAAATGCCATGTTTGATTTCAGGCCTGCAGATACAGCCTGTTACAGCAACACCAACTACCTGTTGCTCAGCATAATAGTAGAATCAGCAACCGGTGTGCCTCATTCAGTTACTTTGCACAATGAAGTTATTGATCCTTTGGGGCTTAACGACACTTATTATTTCTGGCACGACCCGCTTCCTGAAAGTGGGGTTGCACAAGGTTATTTTGACTTGTACAACAATGGTAATCTTGAAA
>JBBQBC010000320.1:0-2315 GCA_038317155.1 Bacteroidales bacterium | reverse complement strand
ACGTTTGATTTCATTCAGGAATGCTTTCTGACCATCTGGGGTTGATGGATAGCTGTCGAGCAGTTGTCCATCATCGCCAATTATATTGGTAGTCCAGTCATACCATCCAAGGGTAAAAGCGTAAGAGGTTTCGGCTATGACAACCTCCTTATAAAACTGTTGATCCAGTTGTTTCATAGTAGCTTCGAGCAGGCTCAGACTTTTTCCATGCCAGAGAGGGTAATATGACAGGCCAATAATGTCATAATCAAGTCCGCCAAGCGAGGAAAAGAATTCTTTTGCTTTATCAATGCCGGCATAGTGGATCATGATTTTGCAGGTGTTACTATTATCTCTTACTGCTTTGACGCCCGCTTCAATTAACGACCTGAAATTGGTTAAGTAAGTAATATTTCCCTGGGGCCACATCATACCATTGTTAATCTCATTGCCAACCTGGTAGTAATCTGGTTTTATTTCACGTACAACTTTTGCGGTATAACTATAGAGGCTGTCTTTCAGAATATAGAACCTCAGATTTTTCCATGCTTCCGGCACCTGCTGGTTAACCGGATCGGCCCAGGTATCGGAATAATGAACGGTGAGCCATACCTTCATGCCTTTGGCTTTTACCCTTTCGGAAAATGCCCTGACTTCGGCCAGTCCTGAATGCCCGCTCGTGGGATTGTTCCACAACCTGATTCTCACCGTATTCATTCCGGCATTTTTAAGGGTAGTCAGCATTTCTTCGGCCTGCCCGTCACGATTGTAAAAAACAATCCCTGCCTGCTCAATTTCAGGAAGAAAAGAGAGGTCTGCGGATTTGATGATAAATTTTTCGGGAAATGGTTCCGGACCGGGTGACTTTCCCTTACAGGCAATAATAGTAAGTATGGAAATTATTAACAGGCTGAAGAAAAAATACCTGAATGGATTTAAATTCATGAAAATATAATGAAGTTGAAATAGTAGAATCAGCTACCAACCGGAATTATTTATCCGGAAAGCAGCAGGCAAAAACAAAAGTAGCTTATTTTCAATAGAATGAGCCGGTGAAGTGGAGTTTATTGCCAGTTCGATAGCCCGATGTGTTGGTTACTCTTCACCAACATTATACTCAATCGTCTCAATGATAAATTTTCCATACACAAACTCCCCTTCGGGATAATGCCAGATGGCCTCACCATAAGCGGGAGCATATCTGCCATTATGGAGTTTGTAATTTTTTACAGGAGTTGAGAAGCGAATGTGTTTATTCTGGTTGTCCGATACTTCGTAGCGGTCGTCTGAAACAAAATTGACTAGCTGTCCTTCCTTGCTAAAATAGAGAGTGGCTGCAATGGTAATGCCATTGCAGGTAAAACTGGCTTTTGCCGATAAACTGTCGGTTTCTTCCCACTTTATCCTTTTATCAATCAGTGAAGCCGGCACCAGCAAACACATATCGTTGAATACGGTAACCGTCTCGGCCTGATTTAAAACATCACCTTTTTCGTTCACAACCGGAATCAACCCGAATGGCTTGATTTGCATAGATGCCTTACCGTTTATGTAACGATGGTAACCCGGGACTGTCAGCCCTTTTATTTTTCCGGTCATGTAAAACAGGCGGGTAGGGTGGTCGAAAAAGTTATACTGAACAGTGCTGATTTTAAACCAATCAATTGTCTTGCTGCGCATTTCGCCGGTAAAACAAATTCTCACATTGCGCACTTTTTCCTTATTCAGGGCTCCTGAATACCTGATGTACTTCTGCACTGGCAGCGGCAGATGCATGATATCTGCTTCTGTTAAAAGCTCCTCAGGTATTTTTGATGTCCGCACCAGGCCTTCTTTGTATTCGTTTACAAAAGAGCGGTGAAAATTCCACATGCCGAAACCACCTGTTAACATTAGCAGGATAATAGCATTGGCAATAGTGCCGAATTTTGCATCCTGCCAGTTTATGATGATGAGTAAATGAGACAAAATAACTGCCACCATTGCCGGCATCCACCACCAATCCTTGTTAAAAAAGAAAAGCACAGCGACAAGAACAAACAACAATCCGGTAATAAGCCAAATAACTCCGGCAGGTCTCGAAATTTGTTGTGTCAACTGGTTCATTTCTGCCAGGTTAAATGCTTTCGCATAACCCATAAAATGAATAAATCCGTGAAGGGTTATTATTACAGCAAGTATTGTTTTCATTGTTTTCCTTAAATCCGCAAGAAAGTTATTAACAAACCTCCTTAAAACATTGTGTATAAGTATTATACACAATGTTTTGGAGGTTGAAAAAGATCACCTATTTTAGTGCTACGAAACAAACAAAACAGGTACGATAACTTTTTCGA
>JBBQBC010000319.1:0-2387 GCA_038317155.1 Bacteroidales bacterium | reverse complement strand
GAAAATATCTTAACCTTACCACGTGTTGCAACAATAACTGTAACAGTCAGCGGAATACCATCCGAAACAGTAACTGTCAGTCAGGTCGGAGCAGAACCTACGTTACTGGTTGGTCCAGCTAATCAGACAGTTTCTTATGAGGCTGGTTCGGTTGCGTATAGTATTACATCAAACTCAGAATGGTCGGCGCAGAGCAACACCAACTGGTGCACGGTAACAGCATCTGGTATGGGAGATGGGACTATAACTGCAGTGTATGAAGAAAATACCACAGCAGAATTACGTATCACTGACATTACTGTTTCAGTTTCAGGTTTACCTGACCAAACAGTAACACTAAGCCAGGAAGCAGCCCCTATTTCAGTTAAGGAAATCACTCTGTCTGAGTTCCGTCTTTACCCGAATCCGGCTAATAGTTATGTCTTACTCAACCTGGATGGAAAGGTGGTAGAAAATGCATTTTTATCCATCCTTACAATGAAGGGTGAGGTTGTTTTTGAGAAATTGATTGATTCCGGCTCAGAGCAATCAATTTATGTAACTTCTCTGAATCCGGGCACATATACTGTGAGAATTGTTTCAGGGAGTAAAGCATGGACTGAACGACTGGTAATAAGCCGTTAATTATTCTTCGGAAAAGGATAATTCCTATAATCAGGGATAAATATCAGATTGAAGAATCTCCATCGGAAAGCGTTCAATTTCGCATTTCGATAAAGCATAAAATTAAAGAGCCGCAGTTTGTAAACTGCGGCTCTTTTAATGAACCTACGTTGAGCGGTTTGAGCCAGCGAAAAAGCGCTTTACTTGGGTTAACGCCCATTGAAGCAGGGTTCGATTATTTCTTCAGCAATTCAAGCATCCTTGCTCCTATTTCAGCCGGTGAATCCACTACATGAACGCCACACTCACGGAGAATGGCCTTTTTGGCCTCTGCTGTATCGCCTTCACCACCCACAATAGCACCGGCATGGCCCATTGTTCTGCCTTTGGGTGCTGTTGCACCTGCTATAAAACTTACTACCGGCTTGGTTCCATGCGCTTTAATCCAGTTTCCGGCTTCCGCCTCCATGCCACCGCCAATCTCGCCAATCATCACAATACCTTTAGTTTCAGGATCAGCCATAAATAATTCAACGGCATCGCGCGTAGTCGTTCCGATAATCGGGTCACCGCCTATACCAATAGCCGTAGTTTGACCAAGACCGGCTTTGGTCAACTGGTCAACAGCCTCGTAGGTTAAGGTGCCTGAACGGCTCACAATTCCAACGATCCCCTTCTTATGGATAAATCCCGGCATAATGCCAATTTTGGCCTCGCCCGGTGTAATGATACCAGGACAGTTCGGACCAATCAGCCTGCTGCTGCGGCTTTTCAGATACTCCTTAGTCATCATCATGTCCTTAACAGGAATTCCTTCGGTGATGCATACAATCACTTTGATGCCGGCGTCGGCGGCTTCCATAATGGCATCTGCGGCAAACGCCGGCGGAACAAAGATAAGGGATACATCGGCCCCGGTTTCTTTTACTGCTTCGGCTACTGTGTTGAAAACGGGCTGACCAAGGTGATATTTACCTCCTTTGCCAGGGGTTACACCACCTACGACTTTGGTGCCGTATTCAATCATTTGAGTGGCATGAAAAGTACCTTCGGTGCCTGTGAAGCCTTGTACGATCACTTTTGAATCTTTGTTAACAAGAATACTCATAAGGTTTTTGTGTTGTATTTGTGTTTGCTTTTTGTAATTTTGATACTAACAATGAAAAAATGATATTTTTGTTCAAAAAAAAATTTTAAACCCGAATAATTCACAAATCTTTAACCTAATAGTGTGAACACCGAAGGGCTCAGCCAAGCCAATTATTCTGCCGACAAAGAAAAACTATAATTTTGGTGTACTTCTTTTCCAAAATTTATTTTTTTCTTTGTTGGGGTTAACCTACATTATTCCATTAAATCAAATGAAGTTTATGAATAATGCAGGTTAAATTGCTTATATTTACTGGTTCTTAATTATCAGGCGATAAAAATAGCTAAAAATCTCATCCGATGAACCCAGCCCTATTCAATATTAACGACACCATTTGCGCGTTATCCACACCGGCAGGCACAGGTGCCATTGGCATCATCAGGCTGTCGGGTCCCGAGTCAATAAAAATTTGCAAACGATTGTTTGAGGCCAGAAGCGCTGAATTTGACCTTGCGAAAGCGGCGTCACATACTGTTCATTTTGGGAGAATCAGTGAAGACGATGATCTGATTGATGAGGTGCTGGTTGCTGTTTTTCGCAACCCGCATTCATATACAGGACAAGATATCATCGAAATTTCCTGTCACGGATCGTTATATATCCAGCGCAAAATCCTTGAATTGTTGTTGACCGG
>JBBQBC010000318.1:0-2429 GCA_038317155.1 Bacteroidales bacterium | reverse complement strand
CCAACAAAACGTACCCATGGTATAGAATCGGTTGGTTCAAGCATAAATCATTTTAGAATCCTCTCTTTTCCGGTCATCTAAAGTTGATTAATTTGTATTGGTTAAATTATCAATAAGGCCTTGTGGATCAGCTGAATAGATGTCCATCCCGATTTTATCGCTAAAATCTTTCGTAACCGGTGCACCGCCAATAGCTATAATGGTCCCTGGAACAGCCTGTTTCACTGCTTTACCAATCTTTTCCATATTCACCATCGTTGTGGTTAGCAGTGCCGACAGACAAACTACTGCCCCCGGATTTGCTTTAATCGCCTCTACAAACTTTTCTGCTTTTACATCGGTCCCCAGGTCTATCACTTCCCAGCCACTCCCCTCAACCATCATGGAAACCAGGTTCTTACCAATATTGTGAAGGTCACCTTCAACAGTTCCGATAATAATTTTTCCTTTGCGAACCACCGAACCATCGTTAAAAAATGGTTTCAAATGCGCCATGCCGAAGCTCATCGCTTTGGCACTCATCAGCACCTGTGGAACAAATACTTTGTTCTCACGGAATTTAACACCCACTTTCCCCATACCGATTACCAGGCCTTTATTCAGGACTTCAGTCGGGGCAACTCCCATCTCCAGGGCCTTTTTGGTCAGTTCGTCAGCACCATCCTGCCCACGCATATCAGGGGGATAAGGTGAAGACAGGTTGATTTTTCCAAATTCGACGCAATACGCCAGTTTTTCAAGAATCTCTTCCATTGTTTTAATTTTTTATCGGTAATTTCTTGCTGTTTCAATATAAGCTCTCAGGTTCACTTCGGGTGTTGTAGATGGCAATGCACAACCCGAATTCAGTATAAACCGGTTTGTTTTTGAAAATACATCCAGAAGCTCAGTTGTTTTTTTCCTGACAAGATCCGGCGTTCCTAAAGCCAGGACTCCGCTTGGATCAATATTACCTGTAAAAGTTGCCACATTGTGCAAAGTATTAAAGGCTTTATGCATATCCGTTTTGTAATCAATTTCAAACGCATCTGCTCCTGTTTTCACCATCCGATCCAGAATCAACTCTGTATTGCCACAAATATGCAGGGTATACGACAATCCGGCTTTATGAGCCTCATCAACCACTATTTTTTCGTAAGGCATGGCAAACTGCTCATACATTTCAGGTGAAATCATTTCAGGACCTGCGGGACTGTCACCGTTTGATACCATATGTGCGCCTGTCTGCCCCATCAGCCTGATAAACTGGCAGGTAACATCCGTACAATAATCCAGAAAATCAGAGACTTGTGATGGTTCTGCCATGTACAAATCCATCATCCAGGGTTCTGTTCCCCTGATCATACTGGCCAAAGAGAATGGGGCCTGGTCACAATTTCCGCGGATCAGGATTTCATCGCCATAGTATTCCTTAAGTAACCTGACGGACTCCAGCCAAATCTGTACATATTTATAATTCTCAACTTTTACCGGTTTTAAGTTTTTCAGGTTATCAAGCGAATCAAGCATTCCCTGGTGGGAACGGGCGGGTGAATTGTCTGGAAAATCTACTTTAACACCTACACTTCCGGCAAGGGTAACGGTATCCATATCAACCAACACCCCATCCAGCCCATATTTTTCAACTGAATTTTTAAAGACATCTGCAATTAACCGGGGATTTTCGCGGAATTGGCCCATTGATACGTTCATATCTTCGGCTGCCACCATAAAATTGTGCAGCATAGCCGGTATTTTATCTGTCGGCTCACCTTTTAAGGCAGCGCTTATTCTTTCATATCCGTTCATGATATTTAATAATTAATGATTTAACAAAGCACTTCCTTTTCAATCTGCTCGAGTGTTTTGCCTTTAGTTTCAATGATGTATTTTTTAAGGTATATGTAGCCAATAAAGGTGGCCACTTCTAAAAAGATAAAAGCATAACTTAACCCTAATTTCTTAGCAGTCTGGGTCGTACCAAACAATCTGATCCCCCCCGGGAATAAAAAATTAAGTGATGCAATGACGATCCAATTCGCAAAAGATCTAATTGACGGACCTCTTGTACGAATAATGTTCGGAAACATTTCAGACAATAGCACCCATACCACCACCCCCTGCGATGCAGCAAAAAATGCTAAATACGCTAGAAATAGAGCAACTAACCAATAACCAGTGATCTTTCCGGAAAGTAGTCCGTAATCAAACAAGCCAAGTATGGCAAACATTCCTAACTGTCCAAGAAGTAATATTCTCTTTCTTCCTACTTTGTCAATATTGACATGGCAATAAGGGTAAAAATCAAATTCGTAACACCTTATATGACACTCTGAGCCATTGAGAAAATTAAAGTCACAAGATTGTTATTGGTTTAAAACTTCACCAAAAGCATCTCCTAATAAATCCCAAACTTTTTTAGGCTCTGGAGCTGATAAAAACGTACCTTG
>JBBQBC010000317.1:0-2477 GCA_038317155.1 Bacteroidales bacterium | reverse complement strand
CTCCTGCCCACACTGGCGACTGGATGCCTGTATTCATTGCGCCAAAGAAGGAAACGATCACAAAAATTTGTGCCGATTCTGCTGTAATCGACAAACCCTCTCCCAAACAATTGAATTTTCAGGAAAGACAGCTAGGCGCATTTATTCATTTTGGCATGGCAACTTACGTCGGATCTGATTTTTTCACTTTACCCGATGCCTCCTTGTTTAATCCCTCTAAACTGGATGCAGAGCAATGGGTCAGGGCAGCTCGCTCGTTTGGTGCCAAACATGTTGTTCTGACCGTAAAACACCACAATGGTTTCTGCTTATGGCCAACCAAGACGACAAAGTATTCGGTAAAAAGTTCAGCCTGGAAGAATGGGCAGGGAGACCTAGTTGAAGAATTTGTGGCAGCCTGCAAAAAATATGAGATGAAGGTGGGATTTTATGTTTCAGGCGGAGATAAGAATTTAAGATGCACCTCTACGCCCGATCCTATGGGTCAGAGAAAAATTGTCGGCGACAGAAATGCCTATTTCCCGGTTTTTCTTGAACAGTTGCGTGAATTACTTACAAACTATGGCCAGGTGGACTACGTTTGGTTTGACGGAGCTTATGATCCGTTCGGCTGGGATGTCAGAAATCCCCTAACACTGCAGGAACTCGGACCAAGTTATGGTGATGCAATTAATACCCTGGTGAAAGATTTGCAACCGGAGGCTGTCATTTTTGGAGGGACTCAACCCGATGTTCGCTGGTCCGGAAGTGAACAGGGATGGGCTGTTTATCCGATCTGGAACATGATAAAGCCGGAAGATTGGGCCACAAATTATATTTCGCCAGCATGCAAAGGTTGGATGCCAGTTGAAGCAAATATTTTTACCCGGAACACCTGGTTCTGGAAACCAAATTCGGATAATACACTTAGAAGCCTTGATTTCCTTACCAGAGTTTACATTGAGTCGATAGGAAGGGGCGCAAACCTGTTGATCAATATGACCCCCGACACGAGTGGGTTAATTCCACAGGCAGAAATAGTCAGACTTGATGAATTAGGTAAAAATATCAATGCATTAACTGCTATCCCCCTTGCGTCGATAAATCAACACGGACCAATAGATTCATTGACACTGAAATTTCCAGGAAAAGGTAAGATAGGCTTGATTGAAATAGAAGAAGAGATCAGCAATGGTCAGCATATAAAGGAATATTCGGTGGAAGCATTTGCCGACA
Organism: Bacteroidales bacterium; assembly: GCA_038317155.1. GTDB lineage: Bacteria > Bacteroidota > Bacteroidia > Bacteroidales > Lentimicrobiaceae > Lentimicrobium. The sequence continues at coordinate 1,262 of JBBQBC010000317.1, read as the reverse complement.
ACAAGTGGAGAATAATTGCCTCGGGTACCAGTATCGGAAGAAAACGGCTGCAGATTATTGATTCCCTGGAAGCTACCGCAGTTCGATTGAAGTTGAAAGGAGAGGAAGGGAAAATGGAGATCAGGAAGTTCGCAGTGTATGGGAAATAAAGTGGATAATAAATAATGCACGAACAATTTCGAAAGATGAAAAAGAGGATTATTTTGATTGTAATTTGTTTTCACGCTGCTTTTCCGTTTTATGGATACACCCAGCAGCATAAACGTGCTGATAGTTTCTTCGGTTTCCATTTTGACTTCCATGCAACTGTTGCAGATAAAGAATTAGGTAACCGTTTTGATACACTGCTGTTTTCTGATTTTCTCAGGCGTACAAAGCCGGATTATATTCAGATCGACAGTAAGGGCCATCCCGGGTATTCGAGCTATCCGACGAAAATCGGATATTCAGCCAACAGTTTTGTCAACGTAGCGAGATTATCCCACAAATTGGCATGTGGTATTCGGTTGAAGGGTGGAGAAAGAGAAATAATGGCGTGTATGGCTGGGCAGGAGATATGGAAGGGATTACAAATCTGCTGCTGGATAATCAATATCCTGTGGAGATTCTGATGGATCACCAGATAAAGGATCGTATGGGGGAATATCCACTTATTGTAGTTCCTGAATGGGATCAGCAACATCATTAATCAGATATTGCCCGATAAAGCAGTGCAGGTTAGTGGACTCGGCTCAAACTACGTGCATGTTGTGCTTGGTAAAAAAGATGATAGAACTTTCATTCATCTGATCAATGCGGGGGGTGAACATTTTAACAAAAACGTAATGGTCTATGATCAATTGCTTCCTACGATCAGTTTAACAATCAGTTATAAGCCCGGCAGGATGCCATCATCCGTAAAGTTGCAACCCTCCGGGGAAAATATTAATTTTATACAAACGGGTAACCGTATAGAGTTTGTTGTACCTCCTGTTGAAGTTCATTCCATTATTGAAATAAAGCAGTAAACACTAGCCCTGATATTTATCATGTCCTTGAAATGAGCACCCTTAAATAAAAATTTTGATAATCAATAGACTATAAAAATTTTATGCGAATGAATACCTTGTACCTTAGAATTATTTTTAAGAAGATTCTCCGCTTACAATTCAATAACCTATACACCCATTTTGTTTTCATTACTCCTGGAAGGCAATTTATGATTCCGGAGAAAAGCCGCATCAGGGATTGACAGGGTTTGTAAATACATTCTGAATCAGCCT
>JBBQBC010000316.1:0-2479 GCA_038317155.1 Bacteroidales bacterium | reverse complement strand
GATAGTTTTACCAATGAGAACCGGTTCGGAAAGACGGTTGTGGGTATGACCGCTAAGGCAGATATCTATTCCTTGTACCTCTGACAATAGCTTCAAATCCTGGGGGAAACCAAGATGTGAGATTAAAATAATCAGGTCCACTTTTTCCCCTGTTTGTAAAATATTGATAACAGACGGGAGTTCATCTTTGCCAAGTGTAAAATAAATCCCTTCGCTATAGGATGGCGGCATGGTTTTATCAATAATGTTCGATGCTATTCCCACAAGGCCAATCCGTAATCCGCCGGCTTCTTTTACAACATACGATGGATAGACCTGCTTGTTTGTCACTTTATCAAAAATATTAACTGCCAGCATGGGGTAATTGAGTGACGCGACCAGTTGCTGAAAAACCTTCGGGCCATAGGCAAACTCCCAATGTGCGGTCATTGCATCAATTCCCATTGAGTTCAGTATCGGGATCAACGCCTCTCCCTGAGTTTTCTGTGCCGGGAAAGTACCCTGGAAAGTATCGCCGCAATCGCAAAAAAGACAATTATTACTATCGGCCCTAATCTGTTTTACAATAGCAGCAATGCGGGCATAACCTCCTGCTTTACGATACATCGCGTGGTCTCCTTCCCGGAACATTTCCTGATGTATGTCAAAATACGCATGGCTGTCGTTCATCTGAATGATGGTGAGTTTTTTACGGTTACTCATTTTTCCCCTTTACTGTTAATCCAAAAAGTTCTTTTGATTTTTGCGGTTTCCCATTATATTTAATCTGGGTTAAATACTGTTGATCAAATATAGTACAAGAAAAATGCCGACTGCGAGAACCGATAGGGTGAGTAGTGCGTCAAGTATCGCCGATGGTTGCCAGATATCTTCATCTATTTGTCGCCCAACTTTCTTAAACCTGATAAAAGCAAGCAATCCCATAAAAGCCCCCAATCCAACTAGGAATATCCCGAGAATGGCTGAATAGTTCAGAGCCCATGCCAATTTTTTATCTTCAAGTATATCTGACATATCACTAACCCTTCATAAAATATTTTCAAGGATGAATTTGTACATAGCCTTCTTGTACCAGTTTGGAGTAAGCGTCTAATTGCGCTACTGTGAACCTTGACACCCGGCAACAAATCTCTGTTAAGCCAAATATCTGGCTGCCGACTGTTTCGGATAGATTCAACTCTTCACTTTTTTCTTTTCATCTAATTTAAGCTACAGAGGAAGGATAAGTGTTACAGTATTTTTAAAAGAAATTATATGATTCACACATTTGCACGCTTTATCCCGTGCCCGAATAAATATTTTGGCAAACTCGTTAACCAACTGTGGAATCAAACCTAAGGAAATTGCAATTAGCCAACCTCCCAAATCAAGCATTTGCAAATGAAATGCCCTTTGCATAACGGAACACTTATTACGATTAATTGTAACAGAACACCTAAAACAATTGCTCCATCCAGGTATTTATTGGAGAAAATCCAATCTGAAAAATAGATTTTGAACTGTTTCTGACAGCAAGAGAGAAAAACAACTGGCACATTACCAGTACCATAAAAGCCATAGTCCAGGCATATTCAACCGTATTTTCCGGTGCTGAATGGTCAAATGGGCTGTATCCATGTTCGTAATAACCGAACCAGAAAGCCAGGCTTGTTAACGCACCAACTTATACACCGCCAAGAATAAGATGAAATCCGAAGCTGGCCAACAAACAGTTGGAAGATGTTCTTTTTCTTTTTCGAAAGCAATTGATTCGGACCGTATTTTTCAAGCCTGACTTTTGCTTCCGGTTTTGAAAGCCCGGCAAATGCATTGACATTTATTTCTTTAAGGACTTCTTCCATTGATTTGGAAAACCAATTTTCTGAGTTGTAAATTAAGCCTGAAATCTCTGACGAAATTATGTCGGGATACTTCAAACGGGATGAAAATGTACATTTTAAAATAGTCACTAAGGCACAAAAACACAAAGGTACACGAATGAATTCTTTATGAATTCTTAGTGCCTTTAGCGACTTTGTTGCAAAATGATATTATAGCCGTTAATAATTTTTTAAACGTCCGGTTATCTTTTCCAAAGAAGTTTTCAATTTGTCTATAGCGCCTAAAACAGCCTGTTCATGGGTGTTTGCGTGGTCGGTGACAGCAATTGGCTTCATCCCGGCAAGCCGGGCTTCCACCATGCAGCGCTTATCGTTTAATCCGTCTTTATTGCCATTTTCATCCGAAAGATGAACTTCCACCCTGGTTATCTGATCACTGAACCTGCTTAGTTCTTCCGAAATTAAAGAAGTTGACGAAGCTATAATATCTTCGCCTCCGGTTACATTTTTATCTGTATTAAATTGTATTTGCATTTTTTTTCATTTAGTTAATAACGAAATATTGCTGCCAACCCTGTTTCAGAAGGCATTTTATCGGTTGGGAGTACCATCACCAGTCCTCCCATTTTTGTTGTCAGTTCACCCAAATCATCGAGCAG
>JBBQBC010000315.1:0-2582 GCA_038317155.1 Bacteroidales bacterium | reverse complement strand
CTTTAACGCCATATTGTTTTGCAACCAGGCTTTCCCATTCGCTTTCAAAATCTTCTTTTATATTCCCTTTACTTGCCGTGCTCAGCATAATGAAAAGTTGGCAATAGATTTTCTTTTGGTTATTGATGATACTGTAGCTGGCAGGTTGATTAATGGTGTGGTAAAGCTGCTCCAGATCATTACGGTAGCCGGACTTTAAAGGAGGAGCTATTACGGTCTGCAATGTGTCCAGCCATTTGAGTCCCATCTGGAGATCGGTGGCATAAACTTTATCCGCAATTTCCCTGAATACAGGTGCCGCATTTGATCCTCCGTAATACTCGCCTTTGGTAGGGTTGTTAATGACCACAATAAGGGAATAACGTGGATTATCAGCAGGGAAATATCCAACAAAAGAGCCTTTATAGTTTGTCTTATTGTACCCCGCATTATCATTGGCCACCTGGGCAGTACCTGTTTTGCCGGCTACCTTGTAGACATTATTTTTCAGCGGACGTCCTGTGCCGTGTTCCACAACACCTTCCAGTAATTTCTTAGCCATACCGATAACTTCAGGAGATGCAATGGCCGGATTAATGACCTGCACTTTAAAAGGACGGAATACCTGGGTAGCTGAACGGATTTCGTGAACAAACTGGGGCCTTACCATTACACCATTATTCGCAACAGCATTGTAAAAGGTGAGTATCTGCAAAGGAGTCAGTGCAACTTCGTAACCGATAGACATCCATGGTAATGAGACTTTTGACCAGCTGCGGTTTTTGGTGCTTTTAATCTGTGGAAACCCTTCTCCATCGATTTCAAGTTTAAGGGGTTTATTCACAGAGAAACTATAGAGCCTGTCAATAAATTTCTGAGGATCGGTGGCATATGCCCTGGTGATGAATAGCGAAACGCCTACGTTTGATGACTTCTCGAAAGCCCGCTGAACAGTAAGATAAGTATAGCCTCCCGGGTGGGAATCCCTCATGATACGGTTGGCGTATCGCGTACCCACGCCACCATTGGTATTCACTGAATATGTTAGTGTTATCTTTTTATCCTCCAGTGCGGCAAGCAGTGAAAAGAGTTTAAAAGTTGAACCTGGTTCGGTGCTTTCGCCGATGGCATAATTATATTTTTCGGTGTAGGTTCCATCAGGGCTTCTGCCCAGATTAGCAATTGCTTTTATTTTGCCGGTCTTTACTTCCATCAGTATGGCACAGCCGTGGTCAGCTTCGTTTATGATAAGCTGGCGCAGCAATGCATTCTCTGCTACATCCTGGATATTGATATCAATAGAAGAGATGATATCTTTGCCTGTTTCCGGTTCTATTTCGTTTTCCCGGTTAATGGGTCTCCACATACCATTGGGCAGACGCTGCATCAATCGTTTTCCGCTCTTGCCTTCAAGTGTGGTTCCATATGCGCCTTCAATGCCAAGATCGTTCTTGCGGCCTTCTTTATCCCAGCCAATGGTGCGAAAAGCGAGTTGGTCGAATGGCAAAACACGCTTGTTAATTGCCGTTGCAATCAGTCCTCCTTTGTTTTTGCCTAAATTGAAAAGAGGCAGCTTACGGACCAATTTTAACTGATCATAGGTTACATTTCGCTTCAACAGGAAATACCTGTTACCGTTTTCGCGTGCCTTTACCAATGCTGATTTATATGAACGGCGTGTGCGATCTTTGAAAACCTTCAACAAACCAATTGCCAGAGAATCTACCTTTTCAACAAACAGTTCTTCTGTTATACCTTCAGCCTTCGAATCAAATCTGAGTTCAAAAATTGGCACTGAAGTCGCCAGGAAGCTGCCATCAGAAGCATACACGTTTCCCCGCATAGCTTCTATATTCATATACTGGAACGACATCTTTTCAGCTTTGGCTTTCCACATGGCACCTTCCACGAACTGAACATACATGATGCGCCCAATAATAGCCATACCATATAGGAATACCAAAAGGTAAATGAGATTTACCCTCCACATGATATCCTTCCGGTGTTCGTTCATCAGTTTACAGTGTTAGTTTTTAGCGTTCTTTTGTGGCACTATAATTTTGCGTGGCGGAACCTTTAGTTCTTTTAATCCGGTAGAAACAAGTTTGCGGGCCAGTTCCGATTGCCGGCTTACGTTCATTAATTTGGAATGTGTGCTGATGTAAGCGTAACGGTATTCTTCGTTTGCTTTTTTTATGCGCGTACTTTCAATAATTGCCTTGTCGGCATTGTAAGAATTAGCAATGTATAAAACAGCTATAAAAACAATGTAGATCAGGAATGGCAGCTGATTTACCACTTTCTCCCGTGTAAGTATTGTCCCCTGAATAATTGACTTCAGTGGAGTGTTTTTTTTCTTTTTAGCTTTTGGTTTCTCCTGGGCTGGAATTTCGCCGAAATTTTCCTGAGTGCTTTCCATATCAAAGTTTTTCGGCGATTCTCAGTTTAGCACTCCGCGATCGGCTATTTATCTCTATTTCTGCTTCGGAAGGTTCAAGGGGTTTGCGGGATATCTGCCTGAGCGGTTGCTGCACATTACCATAAAAATCTTTTTCTATGATACCTTCAAAATTTCCGGCGCGCATAAAATTCTTTACCAGTCT
>JBBQBC010000314.1:0-2688 GCA_038317155.1 Bacteroidales bacterium | reverse complement strand
GCAACTATTGTCTGCCTTGAAACACCGGTGTTGTCGGCCAGTTCCTGCTGGGTCATCTCGTTGGCGAAAAACCTCAGTGTGCGGATGTTGTTGCTGATGACTGCCTTTCTCATTTCACACGCCCTTTCTGTAGTAATAAAGCCTGAGAATCTCATTCACCATGCTTGCCACAAATCCCGAAGCAATCAGCACAACGATCATCACCCAGGGCTTCAGACCCAGAGCCAGGCAGCCCATGGCCATCATAAAACCAAGGATAAAAATATAGTGGGATACCTTGATGGCTTTGAGTTCAATAAGCTTATCGCGCTCATCATCGATGGGGTCAATATCTTCATTGCCGGCTATTTTTATGACGATGGCAAAGACTATCTGGATGACGATCTGCGCCGCTATGGCCACCGGTATCAGAATCAGAAACGACTTTCCCAGGAACTTCAGGTCGTTTAGCATCTCCGGGTTCCCGGCTATGTATTTGTAATACACATAAAGGCAATAGATCGCCAGTATCAGCACCGAACCGATCAGCGAAACGAAAATTCTTTTCTCTTTCAGATCCATGATTTCCTCCTTTTCAGAATGATTGTTTATAGTCAATTATAATCGACACAAAGTTAATTATTTTTATCTTCATGTCAAGTATTTTTTACATTAAATTACAAATTTTTCCTGTTGGGTTGATTTCAGGCCTGGACAGGTGGTATTTTATGCCGATGGCCTGAGTTTTTAAGATTTAGTAATGCCTGCAAAGAAAAACACTTCCTATGTGTCTATGAGAATCTATTGTGTCTATGTGTTAAAACCCTTTTACTTTGGGTCATCTGCCCCTCCCCTCAAAACGGGCATTCGTGGTCCTCAGTCTCCTCCAGTTCGGTTAAGCAGATTTCCTGGTTGGGATTTTTAACAATCAGGTTGATGACCTCCAGTGGGTCAAGGTTGCAGAAGGTAAACACCGGGCTGCAATAACCGAACAATGCTTCTGTATCGGGGGCGATCACATAGGTTACATTCAGGTCAGTTTGAATCTGTATGCCATTGGCAAGTTCTAGCGCAAACCCCCAGTATAAGCGGGTATCTCCATCCACGATGATTTCCATGACAGAGCCTGCATGCCTAAGCAGGTGCTCGGAAGGAACAAACACCGGCTTATCTTCCCATTCAGGATCTATAATCAGAGAAAACGCGGTGATTTCCTGCATCTCAATCCGGTTGATAAAGAAATCCTGCACATCTTCCTGTTCAAATCCAAAGCTATGATTTTGAGAATAATAACTAAGGCTGAGGATGGTCTTGTACATAGAAGGGTTTGTGTAATTGCGTGACTAAAGTAATAAATTCCGTGATAATGGCCAGGTGAAAACATGGTTTTTGGTTCACTCCATTCGATACAGGTCATCACAAGTTCGATTTGCTGAAAATGACTGAATCTTATTTTGATGTGCTGGCTCAGATATGATTTATTTTTGTTCCGGGTAAGAACATTCTAACCTGCATTATTCATAACTTCATTTAATGTACTGGGATAATGCAGGTTAACCCCGACTTAGAAAAAATTAAATTTTGGAAGCGAAGTACACCAAATTTTTAGTTTTTCTTGGTCGTCAGAATAATCCACACTATTAGGTTAAAGATTTGTGAATTATTCGGGCTAAAATTGCTTTCAATATCCGGAACTAACCGGCTAGAAAGAAACTTTTCAATACTTTTGTGAAGGAAGATTATCGGATAGGGCTAATTCTGATTCTTCAGAAATCAATTCATGAAGGTAAGAGTTTGAGACTGTTTAAATTTTGCATATCTCTGTGAATTGGACCATCCTTTAAGGGCGGGTATGTGGAAAAACGACAAACCCAGCGGGGCAGAATCCTGAAATATTTGTAAACGCATGAGAACGGTTTCAGGATTTTGCCAACGTTTGTAATAATTTATTTAAGTCCCGCCCAAAAGGACAGGCCTATTGAAAATTGAACTTTAAAAGTTTCTTGTAAAATGGATTTGCTTTACTACAATGATTTGAATTACAATAAAGTAAACAAGCAGTTCGACAAGGTAGTTGAACAGCTCAGCCGTTCTGATTTCAATGGTGCAGAAGTAAAGAAAATGCCCGGTTCAGGCTTTTACAGAGCCAAACTTGATTATGAAAACAGGCTACTGTTTAAATTTGCAAAACATGGGGACAAGAAGTATTTGTTGTTGCTCGAAGTCATCTACAACCATGATTATTCCAAATCACGCTTTCTGAGAGGGGCAAAAATTGATGAAACCAAATGTATTGAGCTAAAATCGCCTGATGCAGTCAATGAAAATGAGATTGTTGAACTGAGTTATGTCAATCCCGCACTTGCAAAATTTCATTTACTGGACAAGTTCATATCCTTTGATGAATTTCAGGAAGAGGTTTTTCGGGTGAAGCCACCCGTCATCATTATCGGTTCGGCTGGAAGCGGAAAAACAGCGCTTACACTGGAGAAACTGAAAACATTAAAAGGCCGCGTGCTCTATGTAACCTTGTCGCCCTTCCTTGTCGAGAATTCGTCCAATCTATATTACGCCAATCATTATGAAAATGAAAAACAGGAAATAGATTTTATGTCTTTCAGCGATTATTGCTCAACGCTCAAAATTCTGCAGGGCCATGAAATGGACCAAAGGGCATTTGAACAGTGGATGCAAACCCGTGCGCATGTA
>JBBQBC010000313.1:0-2850 GCA_038317155.1 Bacteroidales bacterium | reverse complement strand
CTAGATTAATTTTTAATAACCAATTTCTAATTTCTAAAACCAGGCTAACCTGAATAATTCCTACTCCGGTTAGACTGCGTCTTATCTTCTGACGAACGAAAAAGCACACAAGCAGATTGATTGAGCAGTGCTGCTTATTGCGCTCCTGGGCTCTTGGTCAATTGACCGGATAAACGTAAATTTGCAAAAAATGAATACTATGAATTTTGTTGAAGAGTTGCAGTGGCGCGGCATGATCCACACCATAATGCCCGGGACTGAAGAAATATTACAAAAAGAAATGATATCGGCTTATGTGGGCATTGACCCGACAGCCGACTCCCTGCATATTGGTCATCTGGTGGGTGTAATGATGCTGAAACACCTGCAACGCTGCGGCCACAAGCCCATTGTTCTGGTTGGCGGCGCTACCGGCATGATCGGTGACCCTTCGGGGAAATCGGAAGAGCGCAACCTGCTAGACGAAGCCACCCTACGTCATAACCAGGAATGCCTGAAAAACCAGTTGATGAAATTGCTCGATTTCGATACCACCGATGCCAACCGGGCCGAAATGGTGAACAACTACGACTGGATTAAGGAGTTCAGTTTTCTCGACTTTATCCGCGACATCGGGAAACACATCACAGTGAATTATATGATGGCCAAGGATTCGGTGAAGAAACGCCTGACCGGGGAAGCAGGCGATGGCATGTCGTTTACCGAATTTACCTATCAGTTGGTGCAGGGCTACGATTTTCTGCATCTTTATCAGCATAACAACTGCAAGCTTCAAATGGGTGGTTCCGACCAGTGGGGCAACATTACCACCGGCACCGAACTGATCCGCCGTAAAACCGGAGGCGAGGCCTTTGCACTTACCTGTCCGCTGATTACCAAAGCCGATGGTGGCAAGTTCGGTAAAACAGAATCGGGCAATGTATGGCTCGATCCGGCAAGGACTTCGCCTTACAAATTCTACCAGTTCTGGCTGAATACTTCCGATGCCGATGCCGAAAAATATATCCGCATCTTTACCCTTTATGGGAAAGAAGAAATTGAAGCCATGGTTGCTGAACATCAGACCGCGCCTCATCTGCGTGTTCTCCAGAAGGCCCTGGCCAAAGACATCACCACCAGGGTGCATTCTGAAGCTGACTTCCAATCAGCTGTTGAAGCCTCTGAAATCCTGTTTGGCAAAGGAACCGCAGAAGCACTGCACAAACTGGATGAAGAAACCCTTTTATCCGTATTCGAAGGCGTACCACAATTTGATATCAGCTATGCTGAACTTCAGGATGGAATCGGCATTGTTGAACTGGTTGCAGAGAAAACAGCTATTTTCCCTTCAAAAGGCGAAGCCCGCCGCATGCTGAAGGATGGTGGTGTGCAGGTAAACAAAGCCAAGGTAGGTGAAGATTTCACAGCAAACCACACCCATCTGCTGAGTAGTAAATACCTGCTTGTTCAGAAAGGAAAGAAGAATTATTATTTGCTGATTGCCAGGTAAGTAATTGCGGATTTCGGAATGCGAATTTCGAATTGTCTTACCAAAGGCGATGGGATTTCCAATTTCTCTTATGTAACTCAGGGTTGGATTTAGGTTGAGCCTGCCTGTCTAACAGTTCAGATTCAAAAGAGAGTGTGTCAGACAGTCAGACAAGGTTGAGATTTAGGTTGATGTAAAAATTAAGTTGTGGAATCATGCTTTGGAGCTGCTCACCCTAAACCTTAGCCTTAACCTTTTCAAGACTTCGCAAAGAAAGTTATTCTCATTCGGGCTATAAAACTTTTATTGGGGGACTAATTTTTAATTGCCAACTACTCATTGCCAACTGCCAATTTCGGATTTTTGAAGTTTAAATTAAAAATTCGTCATTCGTTTTTTACCTCATCCGGCACCTTCTCCCAAAGGAGAAGGACATTCCTGAGGTAAATTGCAATTTTCCCAAGTCTCCATCTCTTTTTTTCCCCATGTCTCAATTCAAATACTTAGAAGCATGCCTTTCAACAGTAGTAACCGCCTCCCAATCTCTCAGTCTCTAAGTCAGTTACTTAGAAGTAGGACTTTCAACAGAAGGAACCGTCTCTCTTACTCAAGCAACTCCTCAATTACCCGGGGGTAGTGTGCATATTCCAATTGATGTACCCTCTCAGCAAGGCTTTCAGCAGTATCATCGGGTAACACCGGGCACTTTACCTGCAACAGGATTTCCCCTTTATCATAAACATCATCAATTAGGTGAATGGTAATGCCTGATTCTTTTTCTCCTGCATCAATCACGGCTTCGTGAACTGCCATGCCAAACATACCTTTGCCCCCATAACCAGGCAACAAGGCCGGATGGATATTTACAATCCTGTTTCGATAGGCTTTTATAATATTTCCGGGAATAAGCCATAGAAATCCGGCAAGTACAATCAGATCGATTTTTCGGGATTGAAGATCGCGCAATACGGCATCTTCCGCATAGAACTTTTCCCTGTCGATAATTACCATTGAAATGTTTAGCCTGGCTGCCCGTTGAATAACAAATGCCTCGGGATTGTTGCAATAAATGGCTTCTACCCTGGCCAGGCTTCCTTTTGCAAAATAGTCAGTGATATGTTCGGCATTGGATCCGCTGCCTGAGGCAAATATGGCAATTCGTTTCATTTGCAGGAAATTCAACTGCAAAGTTACGAAGAAATGATGATTTCTTGTTACTAAGTGACAGTATAGGCGTATAAGGATTACCAGCTATTTCAATATATTTAATAAGGTTGTTATTATAAATATATCCTTCGGCCTGGACAGACAAACTTCTGCGGGTTAAAAAGCACCTGGGCGATAAAGCACACAAACGATTGACCATCAGCCATCCTAAAAAC
>JBBQBC010000312.1:0-2894 GCA_038317155.1 Bacteroidales bacterium | reverse complement strand
ACTGCGGTGGATGCGGATTAGCCGGCTGCCGCGCGTTTGCCGAAGAGTTGGTAAGAACTGAGGATTTATCAAAACTTAACTGTCCCGTTAGCAGTAGCGAAGCCATTAAACAGATTGCCGCTGCTATGGGCCTTGAGGCACCGGAAAAAGCCCCAATGATTGCAGTGGTGAGATGCAATGGCAGCCATATAAATGCGCCTCAGAAGGTAGTTTACGATGGAGCTTTTTCCTGTTCGTTTGCTCATGCTCTTTCGGCAGGTGAAAGCGGTTGCCCAAATGGCTGTCTGGGATTGGGCGATTGCGTGGTTTCATGTAAGTTTGATGCTATTTATATCGATGAAACGACCGGAATTCCGGTTGTCAGTGATCAGAAGTGCGTTGCCTGCGGCGCCTGTGTGACGGCTTGTCCCCGAAGTATAATTGAATTAAGACTCAAAGGAAAAAAGGACCGCCGCATTTTTGTTTCCTGTGTTAATACTGAAAAGGGCGGACCTGCAAAAAAGAATTGCTCGGTTGCATGTATCGGTTGTGGAAAATGTGTTAAGGAATGTCCTTTCGATGCAATTACAATGGTAAATAACCTGGCTTATATTGATTTTGAAAAGTGCAGGCTCTGTCGTAAATGTGCTCCGGTTTGTCCGACGGGAGCCATCCTTGAGATTAATTTTCCGGAAAGAAAAGAAAAGCCTGGGGAACAGGAAAAGGTTTCCCAGGCAACAGAAGTATAGGATTTTCACCCCATTGATTTTTTAACTAAATCGCGGAGGATTCAGCTATTGAAGACATTTAAAACAGGTGGTGTCCATCCTGAGGAGAATAAACTCTCGGCGGGCGTTGCCATTGAAATCCTGCCTCTACCCGAAAAAGTTTGTATTCCGGTATCTCAGAGTCTGGGTGCCACTTCCAAAGTGATTGTTGAAAAAGGGACTGTAGTTAAAACCGGTCAACTTCTGGCGAAAGGCGAAGCCTTTATTTCGTCAAATGTGCATTCGTCCGTTTCAGGCAAAGTAACTAAAGTTGATGATGTAATTGATACTTCCGGTTATAAAAGGCCGGCTGTTTTTATCGATGTGGAAGGAGATGAGTGGGAAGAAGGAATTGACCGGAATCCTGAAATTATCAGCGATATAAAACTCAGCCGGGAAGAGATAATAAAAAAAATTAACGAAATGGGGATCGTAGGCCTTGGTGGTGCTACATTCCCATCCCACGTCAAACTCATGGTTCCTGACGGAAAGAAGGCTGAACATCTGCTGATTAATGGCGTGGAGTGTGAACCATATCTTACATCCGATCACCGGCTTATGCTGGAGCGTAGCAGAGAGATGATGATTGGCATTAAAATTCTGATGAAAGGATTGGATGTTGCCAAAGCCTGGATTGGGATTGAACGTAATAAGCCTGATGCCATTGAGCAATTGAGAAAGGTAATTTCGGGATTTTCTGGTATTGAAGTCGTTCCATTAAAAGTTAAGTATCCACAGGGCGGTGAAAAGCAGTTGATCAAGGCTGTTTTAGGTCGTGAAGTGCCTTCAGGAAAACTCCCGATCGAGGTGGGTTGTGTAGTGAATAATGTAGGCACTGCCTTTGCCGTTTATGAAGCAGTTCAGAAGAACAAACCCCTGATAGATAGGGTTGTAACTGTAACCGGTAAATCATTAAAAAAGCCATCCAATTTACAGGTCAGGATCGGGACACCTGTTAACCGGCTGATTGATTTTGCGGGTGGTCTTCCGGAAGATACCGGCAAAGTGATCAATGGTGGCCCTATGATGGGTAAGGCCCTTAGCTCACTCGAAGTCCCGGTGGTTAAAGGAACTTCGGGTATCCTGATCATGTCGGAAAAAGAAAGTTTCCGGATTCCGGTAGTAAATTGTATGAGGTGTGCAAGATGTATTTCAGTATGCCCAATGGGGCTTGAGCCGGTTTTGCTGGCCCAGCTTTCGGAAAATCAACTATATGAAAAAGCAGAGAAGGAAAAAATTCTCGATTGCATTGAATGCGGCTCTTGTCATTTCACCTGCCCTGCCGGCCGCCCGCTGCTTGACTATCTAAGGCTCGGAAAAAACAAAGTAGGAATTATTATCAGAAACAGAGGGAAGAAATAATATGAGTTTATTAACTGTTTCGGGTTCACCCCATGTACATTCCCATCAGAATGTGAAATCTATTATGTATGGTGTTGTGGTAGCAATGATACCGGCCATATTTGTTTCCATTTATTTCTTTGGCCCCGATGCTGCCCGCGTTATTTTTATTTCTGTTGCAGCATGCCTTTTCTTCGAATGGTCCATTCAGAAATACCTGCTTAAAGGTCCGCTGACTATCAACGATGGGAGTGCACTGGTTACAGGTGTTCTGCTGGCATTTAATGTCCCCGGTAACTTGCCGGGCTGGATGATAATTGTTGGAGCACTTGTTTCTATAGGAATCGCGAAGATGTCTTTTGGTGGGCTTGGAAAAAATCCTTTTAATCCGGCCCTGGTAGGCCGGGTATTCCTGTTAATCTCATTTCCGGTTCAAATGACTTCCTGGCCAATTCCAAAGGCATTGTTCAGCTCATCCGTCACCGATGCTATAACTGGACCTACTACCTTGGGTATTCTGAAGGAAGGGCTAAATGCCGGTAAAACAGTCCAGGAATTGGTTACATCTTCTGGTTTCCCGGGGTATGTGAATGATCTGGTAGGTGCACAGGGTGGATCACTGGGCGAAATTTCTGCTATAGCATTGTTAATCGGAGCAATCTACATGTTTTTGCGAAGGATTATTACCTGGCATATTCCGGTTGCTTACATCGGTTCAGCAGTTGTTTTCAGCGGTATTCTCTGGCTTGTTGATCCAACTAAGTATATTGACCCTGCTATGCACCTGCTTGCAGGAGGTATGATTCT
>JBBQBC010000311.1:0-2964 GCA_038317155.1 Bacteroidales bacterium | reverse complement strand
ATTAATGGTTTCGGTATACGGAAAATAAGTTCTCAGAAAGGGGAGGTAGATGGTAAGTGCGTCGATCGATTTCAGGTAAGTTTCTCCCTGTTTGTAGGGAACATTATCGGGGGTCTTTTTTATAACATTGTATGAAGCATCAAGATGATCCATTCTTTTATAAATGTAATCACTCTTTTGTTTGGTTTTGATTGCCATGAGCATGTTTTGGGTGCCCACCCTGGTTGTGCTTTCAACCAAAAGCAGCCTGTAATAATTAAGATTTGGCAGGAATAAAATAAATATGATGATGGGTATTATCCGTTTTGCTTCAAATTTTAATGGGGATTCTGAGTGTTGTTTCAGATAATATGAGTAAAAAAGAAAAATGATAATAATTGAATAAACAACCTCTTTCTGCCCTGAATAGAGTCCAATTGCAATATAAACCAGTGAAAATACAGTGTAAAGGATGATGTAGACTCTTTTTTTATAGAACCCTGCCGCAAATGCAAGAATTGGCGTAACGCCATAGAGGTAAAAGGAGCTTCCTACAAATCCGAATAGTACCGGGATATACCACCAGAAATAGTGATCCAGTTTTGATTCGTCATAGTCTTTGACGAAAAAAAATGTACCGGTTTTTACTCTGTCGGCAATTGCTAAAACACCAACAATTATGTATATAAAAATAATTAAATTAATCCTGGCTTCACTGGGAAGTCCGAACATTGTATTTGAGTGGTCATACGCAGCACGGTTACTATAATACCGGTATGCGATACTTACAAATAAAACATGAATCAGAACATATAACAAGGTTAAAACGACCAAATCGATATCCAGGTAATTATTATAAAACAGAAAGTCGGACTGCCGTACGCCAGAAAATATGATAATTGCTTTGATTGGAAAAAATAACGAAGTGGTAATTAAAAAGTAATTGATCGGTTTAATAATATTAATGGACCGATATAAATCAATGTTATTTTTTATAAAGAAATATGGGAATACAAGAATAATAACAGATATAGCTATCAATACCAACTCCATATGGTCTCCAGTTCTAAAAAGATAATTTCCTTTACAGGGTTTTTGAGATATTCAATATCCCGATCCCTGAATAATCTCGTGAAAATTTAATCGATCCGGCAGTTTGCGAACTTCGATTTTAGGATTAAGGCCGAGCCTTTGGATCAGGGTTTCATGAAGTGAATGATCGGGTCTCTGAGACTTGTGCCCACATCAGGATCAATAATCTGGTAACCAATATCTTTCAGCATGGAACATGTTCTTTCAAATCCGGCATTGTACCATCTTCCAGGAAATGGATCATCGTTCGCGTCAACTTGTTTAAAGCGCAACTTCCCCCTCTTCCTGAAAAGCATAAAGAGCCATTTTAAGGGCAACCTGGTGCGAGCTTTTGGCATCAGGGCACTCCAGATACTCAAATCGTTGATATTTGAGATTGCATTGTTGTACTTGTCATAGTCGGCAACCATCCAAAAACAGTTACTGTTGGACTTCAGTTTTGGGTAGAGATTCGTTGCATATTCTTTGATTCCCTCAAAAGAAACATGACACAAGCAGCCAAATGAGAACATATAAGTAAAATGGTCGTCGGGCAGCATCTCACATTTGAAATCTTCGACTTGAAAGTATTTCACATTTTCCGGGTAATCCAGGTAGTGGAAAAACCTGTTATGTTTTTCTGGTAAAGCATCAAGAGCATATACTTCATGCGAAGGCAACAGCGCTTTTGTCCAACATCCTCCTCCAGGTCCGATTTCTATTGCAACCGTATGCATGTTGATATATGGCTTAATACACCTGAGATAAGTTGCATGCAGCGTGCTGATGAAGCCCAATTGACCATATCCGGATTTTGCCAGAGGATTTAAGGGATCTCCTTCAAAGTAGCCGCCTTCCCAAATATTTTGGAATGAAGCTAACTCATCATTCAATTTTCGATTCATTTAACCTCCTGGGGATTTTGTTTAATGGCGGAATTTGTCAACACAGGGTGAAGCCCTGTGTGTAAAATTTGATTACGCCCTTTCAGGGCTTGTTTCCAGATTCTTGTTCATGTTCGATGGGCTGCACCCATCGAAGACATATTTCGCCCCTTCCGGGGCTTGGTTGATTATGTTTTTCATGATGGAACTTTACCCTTTTCGAGTTGGCGTTCGGATTCCAAATGCACCCCGAAACTTGAGAATATCAGCTTCCTACCTTGTCAGAAATTGATAAGTTGAATAAAAGTTAGATTTGTAATCCAGTGAATCGTAATGGCCAAGGCGTTGTTTGAGATTTTGGATATTCCGTTGTCTGAATGCATCGTCTGTTAGTCCATTTAAAATTTTCTCAGTGATTTCGGCCAAATCATAAGGATTAAAAACAAATTCAGGGTCATGGATCGTTTCCGGCAATGATGTTACATTGGAACAAATAAGGGGGGTTGAAAAATTCATTGCTTCAAACAGGGGTGCGCTGCCGGCTTCATACAGAGAAGGTATTACAATCAACCTGGCTGTTTGATACAGGTTCATCAGGTCATGATCCGGGATCAGCCCCGTGAATTTTACCACATCCTGCAGTCCAAGGGTCTCAACCAGGGTGGATAATTTATCACTATGCGACGTTTGGTTGCCGGTGCATACGAGTTGAATGATGGTGCCATTATTTTTAAGTTGACTGATGGCCTGAATCAGGATCGAATGGTTTTTATGCGGCCATGTATTTGCGGGGTACAGGATGAAATTCTCTTTAATTTGATATCTGTCCAGGGTATCCTGGGTGGAAGGTACGTCAGATCTTGCTGAACCAAGAAATTTTACATGAAACGGTAAAAGGCAGACACTTATTTTTTCAAAAGGAATCTGAAAATACTTGTGAACGTCTTCTCTAATATGGTCAAAACTGGCAATGACCTGGTTGCAGTTTTCTAGCGAAAATTTGTACAGGAAGGCCCTGTAAAGCCTTTCC
>JBBQBC010000310.1:0-3093 GCA_038317155.1 Bacteroidales bacterium | reverse complement strand
CTTCCGTTGCAATCAGTGCGTTTTTAAGATTCTGGGGCACTTCCTTCCAACTGATGTTGGTACGGTTCTCAGCAAAGTACTTTCCGATTAATACATTGTCTGCTGAAAATACCAGTGAGGCCTCTTCGTTTTTTATTGCTGACAAGGCATTCTTATCGGGCAGATGACCAAAAAACCCGACATATACCAGCAAAAACAGCAACCCGATCAGGAAGATTACCGAGGAAATAAATACAGCTGAGTATTTAAGTAGTTTTTTTAGAAGGTCCCGTGTTTTTTGCTGCATTAATTCAAGCTAAAGTATTTATCGTTGTACTCCAAAGTTAACCAATAAACGGTAATTATGCAAAAAAATTGAGCGGTTAATTATTCCGGGCAATTTATGCTTTTCCTTTTCTTACAGGATTCGCTTTTGGAGATGTTTTTTTTGCCAGCCAAGGGAGGTTCCCATCCGGTTGACGACAAGGCTAAACCAGACTCCGTTTTGAAACTTATAAAAACTTCCCATTCAGCTTTTATGACTATTTTTGCAGAAGCATACCTGACCACTCCGGTTAGGTTTTTTTACTTCACGGTGGTAAAACCAATAAGGGGATCGGTAAGTTTTCAGTCACATCCCCAACAGGTAAAAACCACCTCCTGCGACTGGTGTCTTTTGTTACAATACCATATCGCTAACAGCCGTGACCATTGCAAGTCCGGGACTCTCTTATTCTTTTAAAACTCCGAATGCTAAAAAATCAAAACCATGGCAAAATTCAAAATTCAGATTAATAGCGTTACTTCAGTCAACGAATTATCCAATTACTGGACTGATCAGGATTACCTCACCTTATTGGAATTGTATAATTTTCCCGATGCTCAAAGCATCAAAAAGGAGAATCTGGAAGAATATTTAAAAATGGCCATCACCGATTTTGAGCCGACAGAAGCAGCTTTCATCCTGTTAAATTACAAATTAAGCGAACAGTTAACCGAAGGTCAGATCCAGCAAATATCCAATGACATGTTGCTTGATAAAATTTGTGAAGAGTATCCGGATATCTCTTTACACGCGGCATTATTTTCAGTTAACCAGCTTTTGTTTAAGGCCTACAACGGGAAATTTCTGAATGCATCGGCCACAGTCATCGAATGTGAGGTGAGTTCTGATGATGTAAATGCCTGTCTTACGGACAAGGAATTGTTTTTAAAGATTTTGGTAAAAGGACTTTCAGATGACAATATTATCAAAAGATTATATACTGAACAGTTAGAAGGGAATGAAGAGTTTCCGGAAGCCAATGATATTTTGTGGAGTCTTGAAGATTTGGGGCACAACAAAATAAAAGCCGTAACTTCTGAAAACTGGATAAATAAATCAGACTTTGAACTTGCTGATTTTGAAGCAGAGCTTGAAATTCAATAACTCAATACCGGGCTTTATATTTGCCTGAAAATAGTTACGTCTGACAGATTGCGGCATTTTCAGAAATCCTGAAAAAGCTGAAAAATAAAAAACACAAACATACATCGATCAGAGTTCGTATCTTTGTAATTGTATTTGAAACCCCTTAAATAATTGCCTATGAAAGCCAAGAATTCTGTAAAAGACTTTCCTGTTGTTTGTGTTGGCGGTTCGGCCGGAGGACTCGACGCCTACACCCGGTTACTGCTCAAACTGCCGGCCGACATGGGTGTTGCCATCGTCATTGTTAACCACGTGCGGAATGTCGCCACCATGCTCCACGAGATTCTGCCACGCTATACACAGATGCCTGTTGAACTGATTACGGAAAAACTTGACATCCAGCCCAACCATGTGTTTATTATCCCGGCACAGCATGACCTTCACGTTCTTAATGATGAATTCCGTCTTAAACCGGTTTCGAAGCCTACCGGATGGCCCGATGTGATAACAATTTTCCTGCGTTCCCTGGCTCAGCACTGGGACGGGCAACTTATAGCGGTCATTGTCTCTGGCTTCGATGGTGATGGCTCAGATGCCTTGTGCGAAATAAAAGAAGTGGGGGGAATTACCATCGCACAGAAACCTGAAACTGCCATTCAGCCGGATATGCCAGAGAGCGCGATAGCAAGCGGGTGCATCGATTTTATTCTTTCACCCGAAGAAATAGCCCGTGAAATTATACGAATTTCGCAGGAGAATAAATAGCCTCAGGAATTCTGCTCCGGCTTCGTTGGTCCATCAGGGTGGTCTGTTTTGAAGCGAACAATCTTATCAACACTTTTCAGGCGTTTTACTGCAATTCAGATTCCTTACCCGGACTGTAAAAACAGTGCAAGCATTAACTATTGGTGAGCAGTTCAACGATCGCCTGACTATTCAGCAATAATCTGTCTGTTTAAACCAGTGCGTTGTTGGGTCAAATAACTTTTATAAATTTACCGTTCAGGGCTCTTAAACGCTTTATGGCATTCATAACGCTATCAAATGAATAACCAAATCAGAAAAGGCAGGTAACCAATGTTTTATGATAAAATACGAGGACAATCCCAAAAGTATCAAGTTTCACGTAAAAAAATATTTGATAAAAAACCGGGATCGGTTCAGCAAAAAGATAGTTGTTGATATTCCTGCCGGGAATGGAGTTACCTCAAAAATTCTGCAGGATATCGGGGCCGTGCCGGAAGCTTTTGATTTGTTTCCGGAGTACTTTACGTTGAAAGACATCCATTGCACGCGCGCCAATGTGTTGGAGAGAATTCCACTCGATGATAAATATGCCGATTTTGTGATCTGTCAGGAAGGAATTGAGCATTTTACCGACCAGTTTAAATCATTCAATGAATTTAACCGGATTCTGAAAACCAATGGTTCCTTAATACTTACCACCCCAAATTACTCCAATCTGAGAGCCAGGCTTTCCTACTTTTTATCAGAAAGCGAACGGTTTAATTCTATGATGCCCCCCAACGAAATTGATTCAATCTGGATGAACAATCAGCAACTATCCAATGAGGTCTATTTTGGTCACGTGTTTCTGATAGGAATACAAAAACTTCGGGTCCTGGCTAAATTGTCCGGCTTTAAAATAAAACACATTCAATTCACTAGGCTAAAAACAACCTCTCTGCTGATCTTTATCCTTA
>JBBQBC010000309.1:0-3097 GCA_038317155.1 Bacteroidales bacterium | reverse complement strand
ATTCCTCCAATTATTTCCGTTTTCACTTGAACATCGGTTAATTCATGTTCAACCATATAGTTAGACAGTTTTGTCCTGAATTCGTTCATTAATTCAGCCGAATTTTCAATAATTTCGCCAAGCGTTTCCGCAACATTGGCTGGAAAAGAGTAAAAATGATCGTAGGAGATCGGGTTCGTTATGGGATTAAAATAAACATGAATCAATGTTAATTCTGCACCTTTCTGGTAAGCAACATGAGCTGCATAACAAGCAGCATTCAACGAATAAGATGAGAAATCAACTGGAACAAGTATTTTATTAATCAGTTGTATTTCAACTACTGACGACTTTTCTTTCGGTTCCACTGCTATATTTCCCTGTTCAATTATCTCCAATGCTTTCGAAACATCCACTTCGCAGACTTGCAGTTCAATCTGCGCTTCCAATTGTGCAGCAGCTTCAATACTTAATCCATGATCGAGAATGTTACATTCAATACCTTCGGAATCGAGCCATCCTTTCATCATACTTGCCTGATTGATATGCTCTAAAGTAGCAATTGTGACTAATTTGTTCGACATAACTTTAGGTTTTATTAATTAAATTAAACTAGAATTCATTAATATTGAGCAATTACCTCCACAAGAAGTCTCCAAAACTTATCAACTGTTTGTATATTAATCCTTTCATCGGGTGAATGAACACCGCGTAAGGTTGGTCCGAAAGAAATCATATCAAGCCCGGGAAACTTTTCGAGAAATAATCCGCATTCAAGTCCGGCGTGAATAGATCGGACAATTGGTTCTATCTTAAAAAGTTGAATGTATGATAAACGAGTGATGTTTAACAATTCCGAAGAGGGATTCGGAACCCATCCCGGATACCCTTCGCCATGCTTTACTTCTGCGTTAATCATCTTAAATACAGATTCTACCATATATGCAGCATCCATTTTTTCGCTTTCCAGATCACTACGCTGACTTGTAGTAATTTCGATCGTATTTTCCTTTTTAAACTTCACCGATGCGAGGTTAGTTGATGTTTCGACAAGTCCCGGCAATCGTGTGCTCATTTCCAAAACACCGTGAGGGCAGGCATACAAAGCGTTGATCAACCGTGTTTGGCTTAACCCGTCAATTACAAACTGTGGTTGGTCGGCACTTTCCAGTAACAGCTTTATATTTTGTTCATTGAGTAATAATTCTGTTTCAATTGTTGACCTAAAAATATTAAAATCAACAGTTATCTGTTCTCTGGCTGAAACTGGAACCAATACAGTGGCAAAAGCTTCACGGGCAATTGCATTACGGAGATTACCTCCATTAATATCAGCGATATAAATCTCATATTTCTGATTCAACTGCCACAAAAAGCGGTTTAACACTTTGATGGCATTTCCCCTGTTTTTATTGATATCATCACCGGAATGTCCGCCCAAAAGTCCGCTTACGGCAATTCGAATCGGGAATAAGCCATCAGGAGCAGTAACTGCCTCATAATGAAAAATAGCTACAGTATCGATTCCCCCGGCGCACCCGATAAATAGTTCACCTTCGTCCTCCGAATCCAGATTAACAAGCCCTTTACCGCTAAAAAAACCCGCCTCAAGCGCCTTGGCGCCAGTAAGTCCGGTCTCTTCATCTACCGTAAATAAGCACTCCAGTGGTCCATGTATCAGGACATCAGAAGACAAAACTGCCAGCTGGGCAGCTATTCCTATTCCGCAGTCAGCGCCAAGGGTAGTTCCTTCGGCTGTAACCCATTCTCCGTCAATATAAGGCTTAATTGGATCTGTGTCAAAATTATGAATGGTGCTCCCATTTTTTTCACAAACCATGTCCAGATGCGATTGCAGAACTAAAGTTCGGCGGTTTTCCATCCCTTTTGAAGCAGGTCTGCTAATCAACACATTACCAGCTGTATCTTTTTTTGCCGGCAAATCGTGTTGCCGTGCAAAATCCATTAAAAAGCTGATAATCTTCTCTTCATGTTTTGAAGGACGTGGAATCTGGCAAATAGTTTCGAAATAACTCCAAACTGAAGTGGGGGTTAATTCATTTAACTTATACATATTTTAAACATTATTAAATTGATATTCAATATCATAGATACTTAAAGCCTTTCACGGACTTTATTAAAAAAAACTAAATCCTCTTCTAAACGAGGAGATAAAAATATTCATATTTCATTAAAGTTTGTACTCACTTCCAATAATTTATTGGTTAACGACAAATATTAAAATGTCAGTCACCATCACAAGATTAAAGTGCTATGTTTGCAAATCACTTGACTGAAATGAACTTTACCAGACAAATATTTGCAACCATTTTAATAACTACCTTTTTTGTAGGTATTTATGCTTCGTGCAATGCGCAGGAAGATAAAAATTGGGGAAATTGGAATTCAGTTATTGTTAAAGGAAAAATTTCTCCTAGGTGGTCACTTTTTGGTGAAGGCCATATCAGAAGTAATAATTACGACTTAAAATACAACTATTTCGAAATTAAATCGGCAATTGGCTATTCCTTCGTCCAAAATCTCACGGTTTTTTTTGGTACCGGTTTTTTCAATACCGATGAACCTGGAGGGTTTTTTCGGACACCTGCTCTGCAAAAGGAGATAAGAACATGGCTTGAACTAAATCTAAAACAAAAACTCAATCGGTTTAATTTAGAACACAGATTCCGGCTTGAACAACGTTTTATCGGTGAAATTTATAAAAATCGACTAAAATACCGGCTTGGAATACTGGTACCCATCAATAAGGCAGAATTAGTTCATGGCAGTATCTATCTGGCATTGAGTGATGAACTGTTTATGCCCCAATATGGTCCGATAGTAGAAAAGAATCGTTTTTACCTGGGTGCAGGTTATAAAATGAATAATAATGCCGCTTTACAAATCGGGTGCATAAATGATAATGATTTCAAATCAAATGACCGTTCTGTTAAAAACTACTTGCAACTATTGCTGATTTACGATTTTACAAATCACCTGAAAAAACACACCTGATTTAATTTGAAGAGCAAAACTAATTTCTTACTTTTGCACTGAAGTGGTGCCCGAAGGGGCTTAATTTGGGAATCCGGTGAAAATCCGGGACAGTACCCGCTGC
>JBBQBC010000308.1:0-3156 GCA_038317155.1 Bacteroidales bacterium | reverse complement strand
ATTCGATCGAATTCCGTCAATATACTGACGGAATTTGGCCGAATTACTTCAATTCGATGGTTAAGGGCTAAGCCTATCAGGGCAACCTGAATTTCGAAAAACATTTTTGGCTAAAGCCAAAGATAAAACGGCCAAAGCATTCTGCATCGGGCTATAGTCCGGAGAAAGTGATGCGACTCCTTTCAAGGCACGAGCAATTCATTGAGTTTCTCCCGGATTTCGGCTTTATCGCTTGGCCAGGGTGGTGGGTCTTTTATTACTTTTCCGGATTTATCCACCAATAGAAAATGAGGAATACCCGTAATTCCGAATTTTTGTTTCAACACATTGCCTTGTGCTTCATTGAGCCAATAATGAAAACCATCAATCTGCTCCTGCATAATTACTTTTTCCCAGTTATCTTTTTTACAATTATAACCCAAATAAAGAAACTCTACATCCTGTCCTTGGAATTCCTTTTTAAGCATTGCTGCCGGTTTAAATTCGGCCCGGCATGGTGAGCGCCAATCTGCCCAAAAGTCGATGTAGACCACCTTCCCTTTAAAACGGTCAAGTATTTCATAAAAAAAATGCTTCAGAATCTTCAATAGCAGATATTGAATCAATGAACCTGGAACCAGCTGCAAAAGCAGAATTGGAATTTTCCTCTTTATGCATTTCAATATTTTCTTCCAGCAGGTAGCCCAGCAAAACTGGGTTCGTAATGTGTTGTTTTGCCCAGGTAAACAGGTGTTCATCAAGGGTCCTTTTTTCCTGGATCAGCATTAGCCAGAACATGGCATACATCTGACCTGTTAACCCGGTTCCGAATTGATTGAGTGCATAGTCCAGTTCGTTGATACGCGCCTGAACCATTATGCTATCTGGAATCATTTTATAGTATTTACTGAGCAAATCATAATAGGGTTTCCAGAAAATAGCTGAGTTTCTATTTAACACAGAATCAAATTGAAAGCTTTCTTCCGGAAACGGAATGTCCATAAAAATGCTATTCAAATGGGGAAGTTCATCCTTAAAATTATTGATTTTTGAAGTATCAGCGCCATCTGACAAATGCTCCGATATGTATTAAGCATAAAAGTAGCTTCCTGGGATTTATAGGTACTGATATCCTGAAGGGTATTAAACATAGTCATGTAATTGTTTATTGTGTAATAGTTTTTAGAAAACAAGTATTTATACGAATTATAATCCATAAGGGGCATTTCATCTATGAAACTTGGGCTATACTGTTTAAACATGCCTATATTGATCTGATAAGAGTAGATATCTGCCAGAAAATCCGTTTCGAGTTCACTAATCATCACCTGCCTGGCTCTCTCACTTGTATTTAATGATGTCATCAATGAATCCATGGATTTTATTTCAAAGGCATAAATCTGTTTTCGCCACCTGATATAGGTAAGCTGCGGCATTAATTCCATATTGGCGGCTTTGGTAAAATCGGATATCAGTTTATTTCTGTAAAAGGATTCCAGATAGAGTGTTTCTTCAGAAAGCATCCCCGAATGGCCCATATAATGATTGATTTCAAAATCAGAAAGGTTTTCCCAATTGCGCTGATCAAAAGTAACATTTCGCAACTTTTTGTTAAAGCCAATCATTTGATCCTCGCCGGGTACCATAAATATGCGGGTTTGCGTACTTCGGGCGATTGTGATGTAGATTAGCTGAGGGCTGAATGCCCTGAATTTTACCTCAAACCGACCATCAGGTGAAATGATAAAATTGTGGTCATACTTATTATTAAAGCGCGTTATCGTACTTAGATTTTGAGCATTACCTGTCCCTTCATATAACTCCGGGTCATAATCTTCTACAAATCCTCTGATTGTTACAGAATCATCTGTCAGCAAAGGCTCAGTAAAAGGCTCTGCTTTATAGCTACCGAAGTTTGGGATTAGAGTTTTGTATAATGTGCAGATAATATGAAGTCGCTTATCTATAGAAATCAGCAAGTTATCGTTGTCTGTTTTGGAGATATCGATCTGATGTTGAATTTCACCGTTGGATATTTCAAGTTGATAATTGTTTTCACCGTTTTTTATGGATTTGTAATCCCAAAATTGGCCGTCAAATACTGTGAATGTTGGTTGAAAACTAATTATCCATTCAATGGAATCATTTGCTTTCATCCAATTGCCTTTTATTTCCGGAGGAAGGTTGTTTTGTGCAGCTAAAGCTATTGTTATCAGGAACAGACAGTTCGAAATCAGGAATTTCTTCATCATAATCATTAATTACGTTCGGATATTTAAATGACTTTGGAAATGCTTATATAATAGAAATTTAATATTTTCGCTAGAATTACGAATTTTCTTTATAAATTTTACTATACAATATTGATATTTTGTAACTGATAGCAGGCTGCACTATTTGTTACGGTCTCTATCTGATTTTCCGGATAATTTTGCCTGAGCGATTGGTGAAGGAAGGGTTTAAATTTGAGTTTCCTGAAATAAAAGTGGCACTGGGTAGTCTGGGTTGCCCTGATTCTTTAACGCTTGTTTCCCGGCCATTTGTTTTCTTGCCCTGCTTTTAAGGTCAGGCTGTAATGGCTCAGGGACCGCGCCAAAAAAAACAGAGCAGGCAGCAAAGATTAGATATACAATGGTTTGTATTTCAACGACGCACAAATATTAACTCAGTTGCATTCGTTGTTTGAATGTAGCCTTTAAAAGGGCCCACCAATTGGTGTTAGGGGGGAATTCAGGATTCTATGAAGATTTTCGCAGTTTAGTTAGTCACTGGCCTCTCCATTCACTTTTACTTTTTTTATATCTTAGCAACCCTTTTATAACTCAATCAATTTACTGACCATGATTCGAAAACATTTGCTTATTGTGCTGTTAATCAGCATTTCCGGAATACTCAATGCCATGGACGATGCACGGCTGTTGCGTTATCCCGATATCAATAAAAATCTGATCGCATTCGTTTATGCAGGCGACATCTGGACTGTTGAAGCTTCTGGTGGTACTGCGCGCCATTTGACATCCCACGAAGGTCTGGAGATTTTCCCGAAAATTTCGCCCGATGGCAAATGGATCGCCTTTTCGGCTGAATACTCAGGTACCAGACAGGTTTTTGTAATTCCTTCAGAAGGAGGAGAACCCAAACAACTGACCTATTACAATAGCTTCGGCGTAATGCCTC
>JBBQBC010000307.1:0-3170 GCA_038317155.1 Bacteroidales bacterium | reverse complement strand
GCCGGTTCAGTAAAAATTCCGGTGTTTTTTGCCAGAATGGAAGATGCCTGAAGAATGTCGCTGTCGCTCACTTTTATCGATTCCCCTTTATATTTCCTCAGAAAGTCCGCCGTCATGTTGAAATTACGCGGAATATCAACCGAAATGCTATCAGCGAGGGTTGAGGAGGCTGTTGCCTGAAATAGTTTTCTATCCAGGTTGTCAATAATGTTACTGCTTCCTTCTGCCTGAACAGCAACAATTGTGGGTATTCTGTCAATGATTCCGACGCGGAGCAGGTCTTCAAATCCTTTGTAAACTCCGGAGATGATTACCCCGTCGCCAACCGGCACAAAAATTCTGTCGGGAAGGTAGTGGTTCATTTGACTGAACAACTCAAAAGAGACGGTTTTCTTGCCTTCAATGGTCAATGGGTTATAGGCTGTGTTGCGGTTATACCATCCAAACCGACGGGTTGTTTCAACGCTGAGGTCGAAAGCCTGATCGTAGTTCCCATCAACGGGAATCAGCAAGGCGCCATACATCAGAATCTGTGTCAGTTTGGCTTTGGGTGCGGCAGCCGGCACAAAGATCACTGCTTTCTGGCCCTGGGCGGCACACATTCCCGCGAGTGATGAACCTGCGTTTCCCGTGGAAGCAGTCACAATAGTCTTTATTCCCTGCTCTTTCGCGAAAGCGGTTACCAGCGAAGAAGCCCTGTCTTTAAAGGAGAAGGTTGGATTTTGAGAGTCATCTTTTAAAAGTAGTGAATGGTTTAACCGCAGCCCTTCCATCTTTTCAAGGGTGTACAGTGGTGTATTTCCGGTTTTTAAAAACGGGAGGCTTTTCAGATTCCGGATTGGCAATAAATCCAGAAAATAATTTTCCTGTAAAGTGTTAAATGACTGCCCTTTCAATGATCCAGGGTCGTAAACGACTTTTAGAATGCCCAATGGAGGTTGGCCCGACCTCTGCTTACTACTGCAGTCTGGGCAAAGATAAACAACCCCTTCGGCCGGGATCTGTTTACCGCAATCACAGCATTGGTAGTGGAAGGAGGAAGCCATGGTTATTTAAGATTTACGATTTACGAATGACGATTTACGAATGTCGATTTACGATTTTTGATTTACGAATCCGCAATCCGAAATCTGCAATCCGAAATCCGAAATTGGAAATCCGCAATCCGAAATTGGAAATCCGCAATTCGAAATTGGAAATCCGCAATCCGAAATTGGAAATCCGCAATCCGAAATTGGAAATCCGCAATCCGTAATTAGATATTAGACATTAGAAATTAGAAATTAGAAATTTTAAGCCTCTTCAGCACCCCTGTTTCCTCATTAAACTCATTGATCATCTCGTCCCAACGTTCAGCCTGATTAAACTGTTGTTCCCAGATATTTCGGTCGTTCCAAAGTTGATTGAGGTCTTCAATTTCCTTTGCCTGTTGTTCCACCCAGGTGAAATATTTCAGGTTGTGAATGGCCTTCCGGTCGTAATAACTGAGTTCTTTCAAATGGTCGGTAGTCTGTCCAAAGATGCACTTTTCCATGTCTTTTGCTGCCTGAAGCTGGGTGTATGGCCCTTTATCTTCAGTAAGTTCTGCCAACCTTGAAGTGTACATCTCAGCAGAGTCGGTGGCGATGGTAATAACTACATCCTCATCCGTCATTTCATAATACTTTGCAGTTTTAATGGCTGAAAGCATATTGGCAATACAAGAGATACCGAGCAGATGGAGCTTATCAACAAATTCAGGATCAATGCCACTGGCCTTGAGGTATTTGTGTCCTTCCGGCTCATTAAATAGTCTGAAAATACGCATACAATCCTCGTCGTCGATGGCAGTTATCATATCGGTGTTCCTGGCATTGTGAACCCAGGGTACATGCTTGTCTCCGATGCCTTCGATGCGGTGGCCGCCAAACCCGTTGTTGAGCAGAGTAGGGCATTGCAGGGCCTCGGATGCAATAATTTTCATTTGAGGATATAGTTTTTTCAGGTAATCACCTGCCCCGATCGTACCAGCCGAGCCGGTAGCTGAAACATACGCTGCCAGATGACTGTTTGCTGATTTTACAGAATTGTAAACCTCGTCAATGGCTGGTGCAGTTACATTGTAGTGCCAGGTTGGATTCCCAAATTCATCAAACTGATTAAAAATTACGCAATCTGGCCTGTTGCGGCGGATATCCCAGCATTTGTCGTAGATTTCCTTCACATTCGATTCACAACCCGGTGTTGCAATTACCTCAGCTCCAATTTCCCTGAGCCACGAGAATCGCTCTTTGCTCATTTCTTCAGGAAGAATAGCAACGGCTGTAACGCCCATCAGGTAGGAGTCAAAAGCGCCACCCCGGCAATAGTTTCCGGTTGACGGCCACACTGCTTTATGGTATGATGGGTCAAATTCACCAGTAATAATGCGGGGAGCTAGGCAGCCATAAGCAGCCCCAACTTTATGCGCACCCGTTGGAAAGTATTTCCCGACCAGCATTATAATCCGGGTTTTTACCCCGGAAATTATTTCCGGAATTTCAATATAATTCACACCGCCAAACAAACCACCTTTTTCAATGGGTTCATTCTTCCAGGTTATTCTGAACAGGTTTGCCGGGTGAAGATCCCATAGCCCGATATTTTTCAGGCTTTGTTTAATCTTTTCAGGTACCAGTTCCGGGTTTCGCATCTGGGCGAAAGTGGGCAGGATAATACCTTTTTCGCGGAAACGCTCAATGGCTTTCTGGCGGGCAGCAGGGTTGACGATGTGGTCAGTAAGTGAGATCATTTAAAAATTTTTGGTAAACAAAGGTATGAATGTTTCACGTTAGATTTTAGCCTTTTCAGGACTGGCAGATTAAGGAAGGATCGGTCACATTGTCAATCAGGAATTTCAGTTCGGCAGCTTCGTGCAAATCAATTGGGGTCAGTGCCGATTGCAGAGAAACAACTTTTTGAGGATTGAACCCACTGAGGTCAAACTCAATGTCAATGGCCGCATTTTTATACTGATATCCGGTTTTTGATTTTGTAAGCCTGCTGATTGTTTCGCCATTGCGATGCAACAGCGTCATTTGTTCATCAGAATTTTTCAAAAGGTAGCAGTTATCGGTCTGGTTAAAGCTTTTTTCGGTAAGACAGAAACGGGGTTTATCTTTGAATGGCTGACCGGAAGTGGGGCAGAAGGT
>JBBQBC010000306.1:0-3206 GCA_038317155.1 Bacteroidales bacterium | reverse complement strand
AGCTTTCTTTGCTGACCAGTTCAATGCCCGAAGGTCCATCTTCCGCATCATCCACCTGGTATTTTTCATATTCCAGAATTTCGCGTAAAGCATTCCGGATAGCACGTTCGTCGTCGATTATAAGTATTCGGGCCATTTTTTGGTAGGGTTAGGGATTGAGGGGATTGAATGGATTGATGGGGTTGATGAGGTTGATGGTTTGGGATTGGGATAGAGACGCGATGCCTCGCGTCTCTATTGTCCGGGTTTGAGGGGGTTGAAAGGATTGATGGGATTGAGGGGATTGGGGGTTTGGGGATTGGGATTTGGTTTGGGATTTGGCAGAGATGCGAGGCATCGCGTCTCTATTGCCCGGGCCATGGATTGTGGGATTTGGCAGAGACGCGAGGCATCGCGTCTCTATCCTTTATATCGTATCCATTTCCACATTTCACGATAATTCGATTTTTTGCCATACATCAGTATGCCGGTGCGGTAAATTTTGGCTGCAAGCCAGGTTGTTCCCAGGAATCCGAGAACCAGCAATCCAAATGACAATGCTATTTGCCATGTTGGAACACCAAACGGAATCCTTACCATCATAATGACAGGTGAGGTTAATGGTATCATCGAGAGCCAGAAAGCCAGGGGACTTTCCGGATTTTGAATTACGGTTTGTGCAACAACAAGTGAAAATATAAGCGGTACCGTTATGGGAAGCATAAATTGTTGCGTATCCGTTTCGTTGTCAACCGCAGCTCCTATTGCGGCAAAGAGTGCTCCATACATCAGGTACCCGAAAAGGAAGTAAAACAGGAATGCCATAATCATTACCGGTAAATTGATAGAGGAAAAAGCTTCAAATACTTCGTTCAGTTGGTCATTTCCGGTATCTGCTGTGATAGAATTGGGTGCAGCCTGTGCCGATTCATTAGGGAGAGCAACACTTTTGCCTGCAATCTGTGTCTGCTCGGTCTGAGTGTTTTTAAACTGCTGCGGGAAAGCAGTCTGAACCGCAGTAATAATTATAAAAGTAAATGCAATCCATAACAGGAATTGCGTGAGGCCGACCAATGCAACACCGATTATTTTCCCCATCATCAGCTGGAAAGGTTTTACTGATGAAACAATAACTTCGATGATTCTGCTGGTTTTTTCTTCAATTACACCACGCATTACCTGAGCCCCAAAGAGGAAAATAAACATATAGATCATGATGCTTCCAACATAACCCACCACCATTGTCAGCTCAGTGAAGCTTTTTTCTTCTTTGCCACCGTCGCCTGTTTTATAGGTTGTAATTTTTACATCCGTCTTTATGTTTTTCAGTATCGTTTCACTCATAAGATCAACGGCTGTTGTATCATGACCTAACGCATAACCGGGAGTATTTTTGAGTACTTCATTCCTGATCTCCGCAGCAAGTTTTTGCTTTTCCAGTTCCTTGCTCATCACACCCGAAATATATCCTTTCAGGTTTAAGGTTGGCTGCTTGTCAGAGTAAATGATGGCATTATCCGGAACGTTTAGTTGAGTGGCCGGAATATGCAACAACATATAATCCCCTTTTTTAGCCAGGGATTCTTTAGCTTCCTGTAAACTTGTTGTTACAGGAAGAAATGTGTAGTTTTCGTTATTTTCTAGTTTATCGAAAAATAAACCCGTGTCGTCCAGTACATTAACTACTTGTTTGTCATCCTGGCGGCTGGCCAGGTATACAGGCAGAATAAATAAAGATGCCATCAGGATTGGGCCCAGGATGGTCATTACTATAAATGAACGTTTCTTGACTTTAGTAAGGTATTCGCGCTGTATAATGAGAAATATCTTGTTCATGGCTCAGGTTTTCAGGATTCCAGGATTTGATTGGCGTTTACATTATTAACTGTTGAAATGAAAATGTCATTCATTGAAGGGATCAATTCGTTGAATGCGATCACGTTTACATAGGGAAGTATAGCTTTCAGCAAATCGTTTGGCCCTTTTAAAGCAGGAAGTCTGAATGTAACTGTGCGAATTTCATCTTCGATGGACGAGTTAAGTATTTCAAATCCCGGTTCGTTCAGCTGGAATGGAGTACCGTTTAAATCGTGGTATTGAACCTGGTAGCTGTTAGTGGAATATTTCCTTTTAATTTCTTTTACAGGTCCATCCAGAATTTTTTCTGCTTTGTTGATCAGCGCAATATTATCGCAGAGTTCTTCAACCGAAGCCATATTGTGTGTGGAGAAAATGATAGTTGAACCGTTTTTACGCAGTTCCAGGATCTCATCTCTCAGAAGATTTACATTAATAGGATCAAAACCACTGAAAGGCTCGTCGAAAATCAGCAGTTTAGGTTCGTGTACCACTGTTACCACAAACTGCACTTTTTGTTGCATGCCTTTTGAGAGTTCTTCCACTTTTTTATCCCACCATTCCTGTATCTCAAATTTCTCGAACCATTTTTTTAGCCGGATTTTTGCATCGTGATGGCTGAGCCCTTTCAGCTGGGCCAGGTACAGAGCCTGTTCGCCGACTTTCATCTTTTTGTAAAGCCCACGCTCCTCGGGCAGGTAACCGATCATTGAAATATGATCAGGTTGCAACCTGCGGCCATCAAAAATTACTTCTCCCTCATCGGGACCGGTAATCTGGTTAATAATACGGATCAGCGTTGTTTTGCCGGCGCCATTCGGGCCAAGCAACCCGAAAATGCTGTTTTCGGGAACATGAATGCTAACCTTGTTGAGTGCGGTGAAGTCGCCAAATTTTTTGGTAACTGAGTTGGCTTGAAGGATCATTGTTTGCTTTGCTATAGTGAAACGCTCTAATACCAGATAATGATTTTAGAGGGTAAAATTACAAATAAAGTAAAGAACTGTTTGTGTTTCTATCAAAAGATTCTCTGAGGCTGTGCCTTGGTGTGGCTTGTTCGTTATTTGATGTGCTGAAATCTAAAACGTTAGTATTTAATTTTTTTTTGTGTCAAGACACAATCACCTGAATAACAAGGTTTTGTTTTACTTTCTTTTGCCTTGATGCCAAAGAAAGTAACAAAGAACGTAGCGGACCGATCTCATGCACACCTTAAAAAATAAGCAATATGTGCATAAAAATCTAGACTTAATATAATTTCAGTGTATTTCATGTGTCATTGCTTATTTTTTATAGGGCACATGGATTACGCCATGATTATCTATATATTCAATGAAAATAAAAACCTTGCAATCATGGCTAGTTCTACG
>JBBQBC010000305.1:0-3237 GCA_038317155.1 Bacteroidales bacterium | reverse complement strand
AAATCTCAGATTATGTTGAATCTCAGACACAAATTACCGGTCATTCTGCTTTGCCTGATTATAATCGCAGACATTACAACGGCTTTCAGTCAATCGCTGAAACTTAAAATCGCAGGTGATGAAAAGTCAGGTTTCCGTGTTGACCTATACAATGCAAATGAGTTATTGGTCACCAATACCGAAGAATTTGCCCTGCATTTGTCCAATCTCGATCTGAGCACAGTTGCTGATCTCCCGCACTGGACAGGTAAGGAGTGGGAAGGAGACGAAAATCGTATTACGCTGAAAAGAGATTCTTATATTCCGGAATTTGATGCTAACCTTTCGGTGAGGGTTACCTATGAAGTAGTGAATCCCAACATCGTAAAAAAGACAGTTGAACTGTTTCAACCATCTATGCCGGGCATGTACTATATACTGCAAGAGACCGCCCGGCCAGCCGAAAAGCCAACCCGCTATTTAACATTTGAATACGACAACTTTCCCGGCGGCTTTGCGCATGAAATGTTTCCTGCTGTGGGCTTTGTTACGCCCGGGAATGAAGTGGTCGGCTTTCTGACCGATGCCGGTTATAAAAATCAGTTTACCCGAAACACCCGTCGTCGGTTTAGCGGGCGTGGCGGTGGGTTTGTGGGCATACGCCGTCTGGCCGATGTCAATTTGTTTGCTGTCGCCACGTTGCCCGAACAGGCTGAAAACAATCACTATATCCGGCAAACCTTTGGCGAAATGCTGAACCTGGATGCCGGTACCGAAACCCTGTTGCCGTTGCCGGATAATTTTCAGAAAGAAGGCAATTCAGAATCCGCGTGGAAGGATGGGTTGATTACCATCGCCGGCCATCCGGGCGACAGGGCAGGAGTTGAGTTTATCGCACCTCTCAAAGATCAGAAACTGTACACCATTTCCTTTTTGTGTAAAGGCAATACAGGCGTGGCGGTAAAACTTTTCAGGGTAAAAAACGGACAAAAAACCATTGAACTTGAAGATGGGGTAAAGTACATCGATAATTTCCCTGCAACGGAAAATGAATGGACCCATTTTAAAGGAAGTATTCTGGTACCTTACATTGAAAACGACAGTGTTTCCATGTTTATCGGTTCGCAGTCAGGGAAGGAATGCCAACTTCAGATAAAAGAGTTGCAATTTACAGAACATCAGCCACAGCAGGAACCATACAACCTGCTTCCACTGGGCGAAAAATCAGTGAAAACGACTTATGTTTTTGTAGAACCCTGGAAATCGCATCAGCAATTTATGATCTCCGCACAGTCGCGGTTGGCCGAAGGGAAAGGCTTCAAGGGTTCGCTGATTGAGAAGATGCTCTACGCCAATTTCAACATGCTCACCTGGATCACCGATACCCGTGATTTCAAACCTTTTAATGTGCCCAATATGAATTACGCACCCGATATGTACAACCGTGATTCGTTTTTTGCAACAGTTTCATCCTATAATAGGGAACTAAACCTTTCAATCTGGGAACAATGGGGCAAAACACAAACACCCGAAGGCGGCATTGGAACAATTATTACACCGCTGATGGGCTCAGTGGAAGCGAAGGATAATGAAGCCACCATTCAATGGCTGATATGGGCCATGCTGAACAAACGCCGGTTTGGGGTTGAACTTCCGCAGGAAAAGATAAAAAGGGCTGTGGATTATGTACTGAACGAATTCGATGCCGACCGCGATGGAAAATGCACTGCGCGTTTCTCGCTGAGCCAGGTGGATATAGTTGATTTCAATCCCAAAACAGACCGTCTGGGCGTAAATCAGGGCATGCTGGCCATTGCACTCAGAACCATCAAAGAGCTGGGTTTTGATATTTCCGAAGACTATATCCAAAAAGCAGAAGAAGAATACAGGAATTTCTACGACAAAGAGAGGAAACATCTATTGTTCGACCGTAATTTCCCTGACATCATTACCCATACCGATCTGGAGCCGGAGTTCTTTTCACTGTGGTTGTTCAACCGGCCCATTCTCACCGATGAAATGGTCAAAAATCACCTCGACCAGATGCCGGTACTGAATAAATCAGCCAACTCGCCTCACCCTGAATTGGGAACCACGGCGCCCATCTGCGTAAGGATAACAAAGGATAAAAAGGGATTCTCCTACCTTACCGGCGATTATCAGCCTTTTGAGAAATTTGGGCAAGATAATTACAGCGATGGGAAAAGTGATGGTTTTTATTACAACGGTGGCAGTTGGTTCAGGGCCGAGTATTGCGCCTACGTGGTAGGACTAAAACATGGCTGGGTCAAAGCCAAACCCCTGATGGAAAACCGGATTTGGGCAGAGATTTACCTCAATCCGGAGTGGCCTTTCAGCAAGGAGTTTATTCCGACCAAATATACCTCAACCGATAGCTGGTGGCCCTCTACCCGTGGCCTGTGCTGGAATGTTTTTATTCTGATGGCCGATGAAGTGGCGGGGTTAAGAACGCCGGAGATGGATCCGGATTTTGCAGATGGCAAACAGAAGTAATGTGTTGATTGGCTGATGGGTTGATTAGCTGATGTGTTGATTAGCTGATTTGTTGATTAGCAAATTAGCGATTTGGTATATCGGCAAGCTCTGCCTGCTATGCATGTTAGAAAGTAGCAGATTATCTTCCCGTCTTGCCGGACTGGCAATCGTTCAGCAAGGAATTTATCCCGAGAAAATATACCTCAACCGACAGCTGGTGGCCATCCACCCGTGGATTGTGCTGGAATGTTTTTATTCTGATGGCCAATGAAGTGGAGGGGTTAAGAACGCCGGAGATGGATCCGGATTATGGGAATTAATCAGGGCTTGCTGGGAAACAACTATATACTTCAAAATAAAACTATTACAATATGAAAACGGGATTTAAGTGCAAAAGGATATAGTGATAACATCAAAAATCTTTGCATTTGGGTTGGCGAATTTCACTCCGTTTAAAACTGGTATAGCCACAGAGTGGCAGAACGTTGGTAGTAAATCATAGACTACGAGGATTTTAAGGTGCAGAGCACCGTAACGTAAAAACGGCCGCGGTTTATATCGAGATTATCAGCAGGCCTTAATTAGGAGCGATTGTCCGCGTCAGAAGATAAGATGCGGACCAACTGCACGAAATGTAGCTATTATACTTCTTTTGAAATAAGCTCAACAGCAAAAGCGAGGCAGGCAGTACCAACTTTTTTCTTTTTACTTTAGATTTGGTCTGCGGTAAATAAGATTTATCTCTGAAAGCTCCTGACCAAT
>JBBQBC010000304.1:0-3239 GCA_038317155.1 Bacteroidales bacterium | reverse complement strand
GATGACGAGGCCATGTTCATCGATATGGACTTTGTCCGCGCCCTGGAATACGGAATGCCAACCTGTTCGGGCATGGGCATTGGCATCGATCGGCTGACCATGTTTATGACCAATCAGCCTTCAATTCAGGATGTGCTGTTCTTCCCGCAGATGCGCCCGGAGAAAAAAGCCACACCTGTAGGTGATCCCGATGAGGCTTTCGTGGCCGTCGGAGTGCCTGAAGCCTGGGTGCCTGCCCTCCGAAAATACGGATTTAAGACGGTAGCTGAGCTAAAGGCAGCCAATCCCAATAAATTGCTGAACGATTTGGGCGGCCTGCGTAAAAAGATGAAACTCGATATACCCGCACTGAAACTTGAGGAAATCCAGGCATGGGTGAGTGGTGAGTAGTGAGAAATCGGAGGTCTGAGGTCAGAAGTCAGAGGTCGGCTCTTCGACTTCGCTCAGGGACCGAGGTCAGAGGTCAGAAGCGAGTAGTGCACTTCGACTCCGTTCAGGTTAATAAGTATTGAGTGGTGAGTAATTTTTGAATTTTATGTTTCACCTCAGAAAGGCAACGGCTCTGTCGAAAACCTGATCAAAAGCCTGATCAACCAGGCTGCTGTTGGCTATTACCGGGAAAGGATTCTCGTGCGAATAAGAATATGGAAAATCGAACACCTCTCTTTGCGAAGGATCGAGCAACTCAGCAATTCCTGAAGCAGGTATTACCTGATCTTTTTTCAGTCCAATGGAATAGATTCTTCCTGCCATTTTCCGGAATCGGTCATTTCTCCATTTGGTAAAATTGTTGCTGTCAATCATCGCCCTGAAAGCCTGACCAGCCTGACTACCACAAATCAGTTCTGCCAAAGGGCCTTTGCTCCGCAATTCTCGGTCGAACTGGCGAAGATAGAAGAACCTTAGCCGTATAAAAGCTTCCTCGTCCATAATCAGCTTCGAAATGCCGTTCATTCTGTTAAAGGGAGCGCCACCGCAAAACATAAAAAGCCTGGAATCAGAGAACAAGTTGTCACCATACGTAAGCATCGTAATCTGCGACAGGAATGCGCCAATGGAATAAGCGAAAAAATCAACAGTTGCGCCTTTCTTCAGCAATGGATGATTACCGTCCCGTATCGAAGTAGCCAGTTTTTTCAGATCGCCAACACTTTGACTTCCCGATGTGAAAAAACGCAAGGGCTTTTGGCTGAGCCTGATGCTGAGCGCCAGGTTGGCAAAGGTAGCCGAGCGGTTGCGGCGGTTACGCATGCGGGTTTTGGGTAGCATGGCCGACATAATTCGTGGATTGCTCCAGGCTGAAGGCGAGCGGTTCATGTGAAAAGAAATGGGGAATAGTATAACGGGCCGCTGCAACTCTTCGGCCAGTCGTGTAGCCCATGGAAGGTACTTATTCCAGCTTCGCTCATTCAGGCCGTGTAACAATATAACCGCCCGGTTAAATTCAGATTTTCCAGTCGGATAAATGACCGGATAGTTAAATTGCAGGTTTTCCGGAATCTGCTGATCTTCGATTTCTTCCAACTCTGAGGCTACGGATAATTTCTCCTGAGTTGCACCAGTGAAAAGCGGAAATTCAAACAAAAAATCATATTGACTGATTTGAAGGTTGTAGTCGGGCAGGGATATTTCCGGTGCATCCGGCTTTATCAGGCCTTCCAGTTTCTTGTATGACTCCGCGTAGTTCATCAAATCAGGTTAAAATATTTTGCAAAGAAAAACCAGACAGCCTCCGGTTTCAAATAAATGGGATTCAGGAAGGGTTTTTGGGTTCAATTGCTCTATACCGGGGTAAAACGGGCTATTTTGGGGTGAAATCGGAGGGCGCTTTCGGGCAGCGCGCCAGGGGATAACCATTTTGCCCGTTTTTGTCCTACCTTTGCAATAGTTGCCAATTAAAACTTCTCATGTTCGACCTGCAGAAACCGATTCCTGCCTACCTTCTCGATAAGAGGAATATTGTGAGACTGATTCTTTTTACAGCAGCTTTCGCCCTTGTTTTTATCAATGTTTATGCGCCTTTTGGGGTGGATGTCTGGTTTAGTGTTACCCGCTGGATGCTCCTGCTTTACTCAAGTATTATCACGCTAACCGGGGTGCTGGTGGTGGTTGTCAGCAGGATTATTATGTACCACACCCGGCATCGTTTTAAGCTCCGGCTCTGGCAGTATCTTGTCTGGGCAATGGCAGAAGTATTCTTTATGGGCCTTTTCTACACCCTTTATCAGATTCTTATCCTTGATGATTCCCGGTTTTTCCCCGATTTGCTGGTGATTTCGGTTCAGAATACCGCGTTGGTGCTGCTGTTGCCCTATTCGGTTATGTGGTTGTATTTCTCCTGGGTCGAAAACAAGCGGAAACTGGAACTGATAGGGACTTCGCAACATCATGAACCGCAAAAGGGAATGATTCACTTTCACGATGAACGCGGAACCCTGCGCTTTTCGCTCAAGGCAGAACACCTGCTTTTTCTGGAGGCAGCCGATAATTACATTTATATTCACTACCTCGCCAATGGCCGGCCCCAACGGGAGTTGCTGCGCAATAACCTGAAAAAGCTGGGCGATGAGTTGGTGAACTCCCCGCTGGTGCGCTGTCACCGCTCTTACATGGTCAACAGCGATAAGGTAAAGCTTATCAGGCGCGAAAAAGATGGGCTGCTGCTCGAACTCGACCTGCCCGAAATGATGTCCATTCCGGTTTCAAAAACATTTGTCAACAATGTAATGCAGGTTTTTGCCAGGGAAGAATAGAGAGATGCCAGATATCAGGTACCCATGCAGGTAGCAGCTTCGCGGTACTGATGAGAGCCTGGTTATTAAATTTAACCTGACGCCAGTTGAAAACGAAAATGCACTGAACGTCGCCTGAAACGGGTTTTCCGCATTTTTCCAATCAACTTGGGCTCAACTAAAGAATAGTATATGGATGTAAATAATTTGATATACACTGTTAGGGGAATTCAAGTAATGCTTGATAGTGATTTAGCTGAACTTTTCGGAGTCGAGACAAAAGTATTTAATCAAGCAGTTAAAAGAAATAGTAATCGATTTCCTTCTGATTTTAGATTTCAACTTAGTGAAGTTGAATATGATGATTTTAGTACATGACAAAAATTACAACAATCTGAATATCAACATAATATGTTAATAACTTGGTGATAACTATTGCCAAAAAATGAATATAATATACTGGCATTCAGTATCTTAGATGAAAAAGTTCCACCTAACTCATCAAGA
>JBBQBC010000303.1:0-3243 GCA_038317155.1 Bacteroidales bacterium | reverse complement strand
TTTGGTGATTTTACCAATGTTTCTTTTAACCTTGACAAACCGGCCAAAGCAGGTGTTGAAGTTTATGATATGTTTGGTAAAATGGTTTATTCCGTTAAAGAACGTGATTATGCAACGGGACAAAACCTTATCCGTGTAAATAGTAATGATCTTTCGAACGGCATGTATCTGCTTAAATTGACCATAGGCAGCCAGGTCATTTCACGCAAAGTATCTGTTATCAGGTAATATTCAGGATCAACTCTGATAAGGAAGGCCGGAATCTTTTTGGGATACCGGCCTTCATTATTTTGTTAAGTTCTGTGGTTCAGGAAATGGAATTTCTGACCCGCTGGGTATAGTTGCGTAGGGCCGCATTAAATTCGCATCCGGTGGAGTTGACTTCACGGAGAATTTCAAGTGCAGCAATAACATGCGTAAGTTGTTCCCCTTCTTCATCACCCGGAATTTCAATTTCAGGCTGCAACTCTTCGTAATAAGCGGCCTCTGCTTTCTCAAGTTCAGCAATGGTATGTTGCTCAGCCAGTCTTTTAATAACAGGGATTTTCATTTTCCGGCACTTTATAAGGTTTCAATCATAGCCACAACATTCTCCTCTTTTGAAGTTGCTTCACCCTTTAACAATTCCCCGTTTTTGAAAACAGCAAAATAAGGAAGGTTGTTAACACCGGCTGTTTTACGTGCTTCCGGGTTCTGTTCGGCGTTGATATCGAGAAATGCCACCCCTTCAAAGCGGCTGTCGTCGGAAAGACGACGGAATTTTGGAGCAAAAAGTTTACAACTTCCACACCAGTCTGCATAATATTTAATGACGACTTTGTCGTTTTGCGAAAGTAATTCATTAAAGGTTGAATCGTTTGCCTGTATAAGTGCCATAGTGTTAGTTTTGGTTCAATAAACGCATTTAGCATGTAAAGGTTCAATAAATAATTCGCTCTTCCAGGAAAGGTATTTGCAAACCAGTTCAATGTTGGTGAACGTCTTATTTTCTGACGCGCAACTATTGCAATTTATTATGATTAGCTCTCCTTCTGAACTAAAATTCAATAATATAATGAATTGATTCTCTTTTTCAAAGTTCGTAAGACGCGGACCAAAAGCTAAATGCAGAGGCAACTCAAGTGATAAGTTGGGAAAAAATTAAACAGACTCCTGAACTGCATCCGGTTCAGACCCGAAGTGATTGTTAATTCTTTCGAGTTGCGATTTCAGGAAGGGGAGAGTTGAAGGTAGTAACCATTCGAGTGGATGATAAAAATATGATTCTTGTTTGGTCTCCGGTTTGATCAGATGACTCTTGGGATCAGCGATTTGGATAAGGTAAATGATTGCCGAAAAAACAAATAATGTCTTAAAAATACCAAAAGCCACACCTGCCAACCGGTTTACCATGCCAAGCGCGGCAATTTCAATTACTTTTTCAAGCAACTTACCAACGAAGTACATAAAAATTACGATGATGGCAAAGCAGATCGCATAGGATGCAAAAAAAAGAATCTGAGAGTTACTGCCAAATATCTGATGAAGATTGATCGCAAGGGTACCTGCGTACTTAAGTGAAAAGATTATTCCCAATACAATTCCCGCGAGTGAAGTCAGACCAATAATTAATCCTTTTGAAAAACCTTTAATGGCCGCAATTAATAGAAAAATAAGGATGATAACATCGATGTAATTCATCGTGCAGAGAATTAAATCTGTTTCAGTTTTCTGGTTAGTTCGGTCGCAAAAACAAACTCGTTCAATTCCGGGTTGTCGCTGGTCAGAATGGAGTCTTTATTTCCTTCCCACCAGAGTTTTCCTTTGTGAATGTAGGCAATTTTGTCACCAATTTCTATTACCGAGTTCATGTCGTGGGTGTTAATCACCGTGGTAATGTTATATTCCTGGGTAATTTCGCTGATGAGGTTGTCTATTACAATGGCAGTGAGTGGGTCAAGGCCTGAATTTGGTTCATCACAGAACAGATATTTTGGGTTCATGGCAATGGCTCTTGCAATTGCTACGCGCTTTTTCATTCCACCGCTGAGCTCAGAAGGGTAGAGTTTATTCACATTCTCGAGATTTACCCGTGATAGACAAAAGTTGGCCCGGTCCCGTTTTTGCTCAGGTGTTTGATTGGTAAACATCGATAAGGGGAAAACAATATTTTCTTCCACGGTCATTGAATCAAAAAGGGCCCCACCCTGAAAGAGCATTCCAATTTCCTGCCGGATAACTTTCATTTCGTCAAACGACATGCGTGAAAATACCCTATCATCATACATAACTTTACCGCTGTCTATTTCAAACAAACCGACCAGGCACTTCATCAGCACGGTTTTACCCGAGCCACTCTGGCCGATGATCAGGTTGCATTTTCCGGTATCGAACCTGATCGAAACGTCTTTAAGTACCTGATGTTCGCCAAACGCTTTGGAAATATTTAACGCCTCGATCATGACAGCAAGAGTTGGGTAAGGATAAGATTGAAAACGATGATTGCAATACTGCTGTGCACCACACCTTTTGTGCTCGATGCGCCAACCTCGAGCGCACCGCCCTGGGTGTAAAAACCATGATATCCGGAAATAGAGACAATAAGGAAGGCATTGATTACTGTTTTAACCATAGCGTAAAATATATCGTAGGAATCAAAAAATGCCTTGATCCCATAAACATATTCACTGGTGGGTACCAGGCCTGTGAATAATCCGGCCAGCCATCCACCCAGAATAGCCATGATCATGCTCAGAATAATCAGAATCGGATTGATGAGAACGCAGGCAATTATTTTTGGAAAGATCAGATAGGTTGCAGGGTTTATACCAATGATTTCGATGGCGTCAATCTGCTCGGTTACCCGCATGGTTCCTATTTCTGAAGCAACACGTGAACCTACCTTTCCGGCCAGAATCAGGCTGATGATGGTTGGTGAAAACTCCAGAACCACCGATTGGCGGGTTACAAAACCGATGGTATATAGGGGAATAAAAGGGGTGTCGATGTTAAATGCCATCTGAATGCAGAGTACAGCACCCATAAAGGTCGAAATAAAAGCCACGATACCTACCGAGTCGAGCCCGAGGTTATCGATCTCAATTAAAATTCTCCTGATGTAAATAGATTGTTTCTCAGGCTTTTTGAAAACCTGCCTGAGAAGTAGGGTATATCGGCCTATATGAAAAAGGAATCCTCTGATCACACCTGAAACATTTCCGCTAAATTATGCATTATTTCGTTTAATTTTCATTGTTGTTTTGT
>JBBQBC010000302.1:0-3283 GCA_038317155.1 Bacteroidales bacterium | reverse complement strand
GATGTTGCTTTTGCCGGTGATTTCGAGTACCCTTTTTAGTAAAACAAGCGTCCATGAAGGAACACCGGTTATATTGGTAACATCCTCATAGCGGGTAATCTGTGCTATTTTTTCAATTTTGCTCTCCCATTCCGACATAAGTGCAATCGATATGTCGGGTGTTCGAATCAATTCGACCCAGATTGGCAGGTTTTCCATGATGATGGCTGAAACATCGCCAACGAATGTATTGGCTTCGGGGTTGTCGGGAAAATGTGACCCCCCCATTCCCAAAAGCCTGCCGGAGAATATTTCCGTATCGGGGTTATTGGTGCAGTATATTGAAAGCAGATCCTTTCCACCTTTAAAATGACACTCATCCAATGCGTCCTGGCTAACAGGTATAAATTTACTTTTATCACTGGTCGTCCCCGATGATTTTGCAAACCATTTGATTTCAGAGTTCCAGAGTAGGTTTTGCTCGCCATTCCGGAGTCGGTCAATATAGGGTTTGAGGTCATTGTAATCATTCAACGGCACCTGATTCACGAAATCAGCGTAATTGCTGATCGAAGAATAGTTGTGCAATTTACCCCATTCAGTGGTCCGGCCAGCGAGAATCAGTTTTTTAAACCACTCTTCCTGAACATCATGAGGGTATTTCATAAACAGCTCAATCTGATGCATGCGTTTTTTCATGAACCAGGAGATGACGGAATTAACCAGTGTCATATACGGGGAATAATTTTAGCAAATTTAGTCTTAAAAAAGGAAAGCAGCCAGAACAGTCTGGCAAAATGATAAACACGCCAGGCTTACTGACAATTTCTTAAGAACTTCGATTGAAAAAGCCCGTTGGCGTTTGGCAGAATAAAATCGGTAGGGATTTCAGAGATACTTCACTAACAAGATATTACAAACTTTAATGTGAGAACTGCGACTCGAATAACTACTCAATAATCAATGTTTTATGGCTGCGTGGGCAACTGATCTTTTATTTTGTTATTCAACCATTTTAATAATTATTCAATTAGTCAGAGTGATTCTGAGGATAATTAAGAATAAAACAGTTCAACTATTTATGTTCATGTCTATGATGCAAATCAGGGTCATGTGGATGCTCATGTGTTAAAGGAGTGTGCACATGCTTATGAGAATGCCATTTTCGTTCTGAAACAATTTCATTTCCGTGCGAATGGGCATGATGTCCATCAGTATGGTGATGATAATGTATATGCTCCATGGCTATATGTGTATGCAAATGATTGTGCGATAAAATATTTGTAATGATAACGGCAAGTGCCAATAAAACAATTGAAATGACATGAACCCATTGGAATGAATCATGAAAAAACAGGTAAGTCAACATCACACCCCATAATGGTGCAGTTGAAAATAATATTTGACTCCGCGTTGCTC
The DNA here is from genome assembly GCA_038317155.1 of Bacteroidales bacterium. Classification (GTDB taxonomy): domain Bacteria; phylum Bacteroidota; class Bacteroidia; order Bacteroidales; family Lentimicrobiaceae; genus Lentimicrobium. The sequence continues at coordinate 1,885 of JBBQBC010000302.1, read as the reverse complement.
CAATATTTTGTGCAGATGTAACATATAAAACAATACTAAATCCATAAGAGAATATACCCAGAATTATAGCTGGTGTAAATTGTCCAAATGAAATAGGTTCATTGGTTATAAAACAACCTATAGTTAAGTTTACCGAGCCTGCCATTACACCTTTAATGAAAGTAACTGTTTGCGGTGAAGCTCCATCGGTAAGGGCTGTTAAATGATTATCAATACCCCAACAAATACAAGCAACGGTAATGAGTAATCCCGAAATTAGCCCACTTGTTCCTTCTCCCAATGAAGTAATAACGCCAGCAATCACAGTTAAAATCACACCAATCCAGGTAATTCTATCCAGGGAATCTTTAAAAATCAAAACACCTAAAATAGCAGTTGCTACAAGTTCCATATTTAACCAAATAGAAACTGAGGCTGCATTTGCGGTTTTTAATCCTGCTAATAGAAGCAATGGCCCCAAAAATCCTCCGAAGAAAATTATCCCAAAAGTTTTTGACCTGTTACCAAACTGAAAAAGCAATTTAATATTGGAATTCCTTCTAAGAACATACGGTAACATAGCTAATCCTGCCCCTAAATATAATAATCCTGCCAACTGAAAAGAATTTAATCCTTCTAATAATAACTTGCTAAATGGAGTTGCAATTCCAAAAAGAAATCCTGAAAGGATACCAGTTATGATGGCTAAACGCTTCATGTAATTTTTTAATTCAAAATTAAATAATTTATTGTTTTCAAATTATGCAGGAAACTATCATTGAAACAGTTTTTTAGACTTGATGCTAACTTGTATATTTGCATAAACTCAAAATCCATGCAATAATGCTCGCTATATGATCGTATTCCCCAATGCCAAGATCAATATTGGCCTGCGTGTTATAAACCGCAGGCCCGATGGGTATCATAACCTGGAAACCCTTATTTTTCCGGTGAAGCTGGCTGATGCGCTGGAAGTAACACCATCCGCCGATGGACATTTTGGATTTACATCTTCCGGAATTTCAATTGATGGACCGATAGAATCCAACCTTTGCGTCAGGGCTTTTAAACTGATGCAGGTTCGTTACAGTTTGCCTGAGGTTAAAATTCATCTGCACAAGGTTATCCCGATCGGAGCGGGGCTGGGTGGTGGTTCGTCGGATGCAGCCTACACCCTGAAACTACTTAACCGGATTTTTTCATTAAAACTTTGCAACAACGACCTCAGGAAGATGGCGGATGAACTTGGCAGCGACTGTTCGTTTTTCATCGAAAACCAGCCTTGCCTGGCCAAAGGAAGGGGAGATCTGTTAACTCCGGTCAAACATGATTTTAAAGGATTGCATGTTCTTATTGTGAAACCGGAGATAATGGTTTCGACAGCATGGGCTTATGACCATGTTAAACCTTCGGGAAAGCATTTGCCCGAAGCCGGCGAAATTCCTGAAGATCATGCTCTTTGGCAGGAATTATTTGAAAATGACTTCGAAGAAGTGGTTTTTATAACCTGGCCGGAAATAGCCGATATAAAACAACAAATGGTGAAATCAGGCGCGGTATATGCATCCCTGAGTGGCAGTGGTTCCGCGGTTTTTGGATTATTCAAAAACCCACCCGACTTTAACGGACATTTTAAAGGGATGTTTGTGTGGGAAGGGATAACCGGTTAAAACTTTCTGACATCCTGAAATGGTAAATTGTTGTCTGAAAAGTTGTGAAGATGATGCTAAATAATTGATAATGTTGCTATTCAATAATTTTTGACGATAGGTATAAAGGAGCCATTGATGCTGTTAAGCAGGAGATTTCTCCCTCAAAACCGTGCTTCGCAGCGATTTTCAGTCGAAAGGACATTACTTGTTTGTTTATAGGGGGAGGAAGAAGGGTTGGGCGCGCTGCGCCCAAC
>JBBQBC010000301.1:0-3427 GCA_038317155.1 Bacteroidales bacterium | reverse complement strand
TTCGTTGGTATCTTCTACCATGCGGTTATGGGTTGCCAGAATCACATAGTCTTCTTCCTCCTCAGGGACAAATCCATGCAGATACCGGCTGTTCAGCAACTCCAGATCCTTTGCAGTCAGGCTGTTTATCCTGATCCTGTTAAGCAGATCGATAAAATCCTGATCCGTCTGACGGTAGATCTTTTTCAACTCTATATACACCGTTTTTTGCGATAGCATCACCCGCGAGCTAAAGAAGAAAGGGCTGGTGTAAAAATTGCCGAGTATATTCCAGTCATCATGGTTTACGATGGGCGGTAACTGAAAAGTATCGCCGATCAGCACCACCTGTACACCGCCGAAAGGGGTAAATTCACGCTTCCTGAAAACCCGGAGCAACCGGTCAATCACATCCAGCAGATCGCAACGCACCATCGAAATTTCATCAATCACCAGCAACTCAAGGCCACGGATTATTTCCAGCTTAACGCGATGGTAACGGAAATGATCGTTGATGATACTCTTATCGGGATCGCCTTCAGGAGCGCGCAGCCTAAGCCGCTTATCGCCCGGCACATAAATGCTTGGCTTGATGTTAAAAAAGGAGTGGATTGTTTGTCCACCGGCATTCACCGCAGCCACACCGGTTGGGGCCAATACCACCATATTTTTGTTGCAGGTCGCTTTCAAATACTTTAAAAAGGTGGTCTTACCAGTTCCGGCCTTACCGGTAAGGTATAGCATCCGGTTAGTATGTGTCACAAATTCAGCAGCATAGCTGAATTCGGGATTGTTTTCGTCAAGTGTGATGTTGTCTATTACCAGGGGCATCATTAAAATTATGAGACATCTAAAGTATATCAAAAAAGTGAAAAACCGTGAATTTAAACAATATGAATAATTTCTGGAAGCAATAAAATCTATGTCCTGTTCAATTCGTTAGCACACACAACAAACTTGGTTTAATACGTTTCGGGATAGTTCTTTATTTCGTGGGGATATATCAACTTAAATGAGAATTTAAATATCAGGTTTATAGACCATTAGAAAAACTATGATTAGCGAGTCTATTAAGAATCAAAATAAATTATCAAAATCACTCGAATTTTCTGGCTAAAAATGTCTGAATAATTCAGAAAGAGTATGCCGATGGTTCGATATTCTCGGTTGTTGATTACCATGTTGAACATTGAAAAGTACAATTAAATGGGGTAATTCATTCACACTCATTCTGTGACTAAACAACCTGAAATTCAGCATGTCGTGTCCTTACTTATGACTTTGAAATGGAGCTTTCCGGCAATGGCTTTATTTAGTCTGATTCACTTTTATCAATCCCAGCCTGTTTCAGAATAGCAAGGAAAGCACCCTTTTTCATATCCTTACCATCATGAACAGGTACAATAACGGTTTTATTGGTGATGGAGTTGTAATAGAGTTGGTGTGAGCCTTTGGATCGTTTAAATATAAAGCCGTTTTGTTCCAATAATCTGATGAGATGCTTTGAGCTCAGGTTCATTTAGCTTCAAGATTTATCGAGTATTCCAATGTATTGCTGTCATCGGGAATAGCTTCGCCTCTTTCCTGCAATTCTTCAATATAAAGCTCAATGGCTTCTTTTGCCATTGCAAGCGCCTCGTCCACATTTTCGCCATAAGTAATACAACCCGGCAAAGCAGGCACAGAAACCGTATAACCACCTTCGGCCTCTTTGTGTAAATGTATTTTATACGTGTACATACGATTAACCAGTTAAAGTAATGTTGATACTTTACCGTTTTCAATATTGTTGCATTGCACCTGCAGTAAGCCTGCATCGGCACAACCTTCCTTTTGAGAAAGGTTTTTATGCCCTCTCTTACGCTGAAAATTATACTGTAAAATTAGTATAATAGCTGTATTCATGCCAATACTCCGTTCTATTTGTGCCTCAAGCCTGTGCTTGAGCATTCAGGCAAAGACCCGCCTGCACTTCGTTACGTCGGGCAGGCCTAAAGACCCCGCCTAAGTGGCGGCGCAGGCAGAAAAGAGTGGATGAACCCGAAACCATGAGCTGTTAATTCAACAGCCTAAAATGCAGCAGGGACACGATATGTCGTGTCCCTGCTGTAAAATGACCAATTCTTAATTTTTCAGAAATGTAAACAACGTTTACCATCGTTTCCGCTGAAACGGCCGTTGTCCTGAATTGGAAGGGCGGGCGGGTCGGCTATGGAATGAAGGACGGTGCGGTTTTTCGGCAGCTTCTGCATCCAAAGCAGCATGTGAACTGGCTACAAAACCGTTCATCCGTTTGACTTCGATGGCCCTGGGTAACAACTTATTGATGTCCTTCAAACTACCGCGTTCTTCGCTTGCACAAAATGAAATGGCGGTTCCTGATTCACCTGCCCGGGCTGTCCGGCCAATCCGGTGAACATAGGTTTCAGCAACCTCTGGCAATTCGAAGTTAATAACGTGTGACAATTTATCCACATCTATTCCGCGGGAAGCAATATCGGTTGCAACCAATACCTTAATGGTCCGGTCTTTAAAACCCTGAAGCGCCTTCTGTCGGGCCACCTGCGACTTATTACCGTGGATTGCAACGGCAGAAATTCCCAGTTTGATCAGTTCGCGGGTTACTTTATCGGCTCCATGTTTGGTTCTGGTAAAAATAAGGGCAGTTTCAATGTCTTCAGATTCGAATACCTGTTGAAGCATTGCCCGTTTATCGGCTTTTTCAACATAGTAAACTGACTGGTTCACGCTTTCAGCCGGGGCACTGTTCGGCGCCACATGTATCATCACAGGATTGTGGAGCAGACTGTCGGCCAATGCCCTGATTTCCTGAGGTATGGTTGCAGTAAAGAAACCGGTTTGCCTGCGTGCAGGCAATTTGGCTATAATTCGCTTGATATCGGGCGCAAAACCCATATCGAGCATTCGGTCAGCTTCGTCAAGAATGAAAAATTCAATGTTATCAAGATGAATAAAGCCCTGGTTCATAAGATCGAGCAAACGACCAGGAGTAGCAATAAGAATATCAATCCCTTTGCGTAAAGTAGTAGTTTGCGGATTCTGTGAAACACCACCGTAAACCACAGTATGTCTGAGCTTAAGACCTTTGCTGTAATCACTGAAGCTTTCGCTGATTTGTATAGCCAGTTCACGTGTTGGTGCAAGGACAAGTGCCCTGATTCCGGTAGTTTTTCGGTCAGCCTGTCCGGCGTAAAGTTTTTGTAAAATCGGAATAGCAAAAGCGGCAGTCTTGCCGGTACCGGTCTGTGCTGTTCCGAATACATCGGATCCTTTTAACAGATGGGGGATTGCTTTTGCCTGAATGGGTGTTGGTTCAACATAACCCTTTTGTTTCAGCGCCAGGGTAATGGGCGCAATGATGTTCAATTCTTCGAATGTCATGTAAAATATATAAAAGTGATCGTAGCCGGTAAACAACCGTGGCTTT
>JBBQBC010000300.1:0-3502 GCA_038317155.1 Bacteroidales bacterium | reverse complement strand
CCCTGAGATCCTGTTGCTGAGGAGGCAACGTGGCCTTCTCCGCTGGTTCGCCGTGGTTGTATTTAAAATCAGCATTGGTTGAATAAACAACGCCCAGTGGCCGATTCTGATTTGAATATTTTGCACACATCTCAACTTTTCTTTAAGGAACTACAATCTTCAGCGAAAGCGGATTCACCGTTATTTCAAGATCTTTGGTCAGCTTAACCGACTCACCATCAATGTTGACCACCCGGTTTTTATTGCGGGTCAGTTTGATGTTGCGGGCCCTGATGATCTCAACGAAACCCGATGAATCAATCCGCCGGGTGAGCAACATACCAACCACGCGGGGAGCATAAAGCAAAGGTACTTTTTTCACAATACACACATCAACCAAACCATCGTCAATCCGGGCATCCGGTGAAATTATGGTGTTGTAGCCAAATTGATTGGTATTGGCAAAACTGACAAATAAAGCCTGCCTGACTACCTGTTGTCCGTCAATTTCCATTTTGTACTTACGTGGACGGTAGTATGTATATTCATTGGTTACAATCTTAAAATAGGAGAAAAAACCTCTACGGGTACCTTCTGAAAATCGTTTGGCAACCAGGGCATCAAAACCAACTCCGGCGATGGAGACAAAAAGAGTATCGTTAAAGTTCACGGTATCAATCATTTGTGTTTTTCCCTGAACGATGAGTTTTATACTCTGCTCAATATCAATGGGTATTCCCAGATGACGGGCCAGCCCGTTGCCTGAACCTGCCGGAACGAGTGCCAGGGTGGCATGGCTGCCGATCATCCCCTTCACCACCTGGTTTAAGGTTCCATCTCCACCAACTGCCACAATAATATCAACACCTCCATTGGCGGCAGTGCGGCTCAGCTCTCTAACATTTTCAGATGATTCGGAAAATTTAATCTCACAATCAAACAGGTTGGAGTCAAGTTGCTGCGTAATTACATCGCCCAGCACAGCCTTCCGGGACTGGTTAACCCCGGAAACAGGATTTACAATGAATAATACCCGCTTCCTTATTTCTGCCATGCTGTTCAGTGTGCTGATTTTGCTTTGGGAGCAGCTGCAAAAGTAAGAAAAATGAGGATGGGGAAACGAATAACCGGAGTTTCGCTGTCTGTCCGGATTAAGATCAGGTACATAAAAATTACCACCTTTCAGGTAGTTATAATTATCTTCAATTCATAAAATAGACCTATTAAAATTCTAAACTTTCAGAATTAAAGGTTTGCGGCTATGGCAAGTGGCCGTTCACTAATCAAATTTATGTTGATTTCCTTTATGTTCAATTTACTACTCATTTGTCTTATGACCATAATGCGGCCATGTGATATAGATGCTGTTGCAGGGTCGTGCTTTATTTCAGATTATCAGTGGTCTTATAGTTGACAAAAAATATGCTAAATAAATCACATTGTCCTTAACTTCATAAAAAATAGAGGTCTGCCTACTTAAAACAGCTTTTCTTAGTCTGGGTTGAAAGGTCGATATAGGGAACATTTGGGGATTTCTACCGATCAGGTCAATTTGTTTGGACAGTTTTACTTTGAAGCTGTTAACTTCACTCCGCGTCCATCTGGATAACAGATAATCAATAATTTATTCGAGATTTCTAATAGCTTCTTCAGTCCAAAATATTTTATAATCCATATTTTATCTTTACATCACTGTGTGAAACTATTCTACCTTTATCAATATCTTTTAATCCTCTTTGAATTCCAAGTCTTTGATGTTCTGTCAGATCATTCCACCATTCCTGATTTCCAGATCGGGAATCTTTAACAACTTTTAAGTAATTGAGGGTCTCAATATCATTCAGGTTTGTCAGCCATTCAATAAGTTCCAGCTTTATTGTTTCCTGTCCCATTTTCTTAATTTTTATTCAAAGTTACGAATTTTCAATAACGTAGTCAATTTATTCGGGGTTTCTGGCACGGCTTACAACATGCATATATCCTTAATCAGATAACCTCATCGACAATTTGGGAAGTCGAATGAATTATTTGGAAATCACACCTTAACAGAATACCTGTCAATAACCATACCTACCCTCAAAAATTCCTGCCAAAGATAAATCCTCGTCCAGATCAGGCCAGTGCAGCCCGGTTCCATTACAAATAATTTCAATATTGTTGCGTTGATCATCCGTTGCATGTTTTAACCTGATATTTAATTCAACCGGAAACCGTATCTCTTTTTTGTCAGACAACAAAATACAGATCATCTGGTTCTCATACCATGCTTTCATAGAAATAACCATCAGCTCAGAAATTAATAATTATTAATAAATATACCTAAGTTAATCATAATCAGGTTTTATTCTTTCGGCTGATTTTCTTTTTCCCTTCTTTTACTGTTCTGGCAATCTGGTTCATAGACACCGACATTTTGCCTAACCGTTCTATAGTTTCTTTTGCCTGAGGAAATTCATCAAACTGATCTGATAACTTAGAAACCATCACATGGAGTGCTTCTGCCAGTTTTATCTGCCCTTTCAGCTTTGTTTGAACCCGTCGTATTTCCTTTCGTTTGTCAAGGTTGCTGCGGGTACCTCGAAGTGAATCATTTTCGGAAAACCCCTGCTCAAAATCGCGCATACCCGAATTTACATTATCGATTAACAACTGCCCGTTTCGGAGGAAACGATCTACCGCAAAAGCGGCCAGTTTTAATGCCCTTTTCTTCCCAACGCCTTTTGACTGACTTACAGATTCGAGCAGCATGGACTGCGCCTTGTCATAATCGCGTGAAAAATAAGCCGTAAGTGCCCTTTTCAGATAATTATCAGCCTTTCCGGATTCAAGTTCACTAATAATCAATGTTTCAGGGGTTTCATTACCCGCAAACTCAAGCACAACCGGATCGGTTTTAATGGCCCGCGAACTTATAGGCGTTTTCAGCAGAATACCTGAAAAGGTTGTGCACCGGCTTAAAGCCACATAAACCTGCCCCGGAGCAAAGGCTTCTTCCAAATCTGCAATAATCCTGTCGAAGGTCAATCCCTGGCTTTTATGAACCGTGATAGCCCAGGCCAGTTTCAAGGGGTATTGCACAAAACTACCAATGGCTTCTTCTACGACCTTACTTTCTTTACTATCCCACGAATAGCGGATATTGCCCCACTCTTCCCGTTCCACGGAAATGATTTCACCTTCAGGCAATTCAACATAAAGGCCTTCAACTGAAATCTCGACAACATGGCCGATTTTCCCGTTATAAAACCGCTTGTTCCGGTCGTTGCGCAGAAACATAACCTGCGCCCCCTCTTTCAGTTTCAGCATGGCATCGGCCGGATAACTGTTTTCAGGAAAGGTTCCCTGGATAAGTGCCTCGAAGCGGTGCAGGGGTTCGTCAATTTCGCGCAACCGCTTTTCGTTGGTATCTTCTACCATGCGGTTATGGGTTGCCAGAATCACATAGTCTTCTTCCTCCTCAGGGACAAATCCATGCAGATACCGGCTGTTCAGCAACTCCAGATCCTTTGCAGTCAGGCTGTTT
>JBBQBC010000299.1:0-3537 GCA_038317155.1 Bacteroidales bacterium | reverse complement strand
GTGATCAAAGAGTTGGGGCTTCATGATATTATCTGTAAAATTGAAAAGGATGAAACCGGGCGGTTTCATCCTTTTACTAAAACTAACCAAACTAACTAACCTAACTAAACCTAAACTTATGAAAAAAAATGTAATGCAAATGTAAGCCTGCTGAGTCACGCCACCAAATTTTTTAAGTTAAAGAATTGTAAAATATTCAATAAGTTGTTGTCAATAATTAGCATTGCTTTCAATAAATACCAGATTCTCGTAAAGATAACTGACTGTAAAGTCTGAGGCTTCGAGCCAGTTCATCACTTTGTCAACGGGAGGAAATGTTTGTGCCATACGAATTATTGTTTTTTAAAAACAGTGGTAATAAATCGGAACCAGAATTTTATTTCATCCACATCGAATGCATCCTGTTCTGTGGGACACCTGAGCTTATAATAATTGATGGCATCCTCAAACTGGTCAAATGAGAAGATGTAGCCGTTTATTTCAAGAAACGGATAAATCTGTTCGGGGGCTAACCTGTTCATCCGTTTGCGCATGTTTCTGTCGCACCTGAGATTTACTATGAAATCTATTGCATTTTGTAAAGCCATGATAGTAGTTATTAACAAAGTGTTTGACATGACCCGCATGCATCTGCAGTGCAATTCGCTTTAGCTGCGTCAACAAATGTGTAACGGGCCAATTCCCCATTCTTAAATAATTTGATATTATCAGCCACATCTGAATCTGAAGCTCTGAACGTGATGATTTTTAGTCCTTTGAACAGTTTAAGTACCATTATTGTAAAATCAGGACTGATTACCGCTTTAATTTCGTGCTCCTTTAATAGTTCAGAGAAATCAATGGAATGGCCGTTTTGTTCAAGGTGTATCGTTTCCAACGTGTTCTGATCACAGTCGTAAATCCCCAATAAGGAGGTATGTTGGAAACTCGGTGCAAGCAGTTGTCTTACTGCAATAATGTTTTCTGAAAGTGGTATTCCGATTTTCATGCTTTTTTGGTTTTAAATGAACTGGCTATTTTTTCTGATTAAAGGTCTGGCAAGGCTGATTACCTCCTTTTCGGAGATCCCTTGCTTTTTAGTAACCGCTACCTGCTTAACCTGATCAAGCAATGCCGAAACGCTCACTTCCGGAACAAAGATGGCTTCTCTTTCGAGAAGGTTGCGGAGTGCATAATGTCCGGTATGTTTTCCATAAATAAATTCTGCTTCTTCCAACCCGATTTTATTCGCAGAGATCAACTGGTAGGTATTGCGGTTCGAAAGAAGTAAGCGTGTATGAATGCCCGATTCGTGACTGAGTGCTTTTACTCCTGTTACAGGTTTGCTGATGGAAGCTGGCCTTTTTGAAGCTTTGCTGACCAGGGCAGATAGCGGACCGATAAATGAGGTGTTATATCCATGACTGCATTTGAAACTTAGCTCTAAAGCCATGATTACCTCTTCGAGAGCAGCATTTCCAGCCCTTTCTCCAAGTCCGTTTACAGTCAGACTAACCGATCCGGCGCCTGATGATAGTGCTGCAACTGAATTTGCATTGGCCATTCCCAGATCGTTATGGCCATGGAATTCAAGTTCCATTTTCGGAGCTTTCCCCTTTAACTTGCGGATCAGACATGCTGTTGAAAAGGGGTTCAATATCCCGACGGTATCTGCAATCCGAACTCTTTGAATGCTGCACGCTGAGGCCAGTTGTACAAAATCAGCCAAAAAGAGTCCATCGGAACGCGATGCATCCTGTGCTCCGATTGCGATATATCCGAAGTACCCCGAAGCATATTCCACCATTTCGCGTAAGGTACTAAGTACCCATTTCCTGTCTTTCATCATGGCCAGCTGGTGGATATCGGAGGTAGGGAAGGAGATGTTAATCTTATCTACTCCTGTTTTTATTGCAGCATCGATATCATTTTTTGTAGCGCGACACCATGCGGTGGTTTTGAAATCAAATCCGGCATTAACTATGGCACGCATATCGGCAACTTCATCACTTCCCATTGCCGGCGTACCAATTTCCAGTTCCGGGATTTTCATTTTATCGAGAAATTCAGCAATCTGAAGCTTTTCTTTTCGTGAAAAAGAGACACCAGGCGCCTGTTCTCCATCACGTAGCGTCGTGTCGATCAGGTATGGATTTTTTATCTTCATCTTCAATCACATTATAAGTTTTATTGCAGCTAAGAATAATACACCAGACAGAACATATCGCAAACCGCTTTCAGATAGCTTAGTGCTTCCTGTGGCAGAACCTAATATTCCACCCAGAAACGCCGCAACCACCCAGATTGCCATATTCTTATCCGGAGAAAATCCTTTTCCGTAAAGCGATGTTAATCCGGAAAGTGAATTTAAGAGAATAAAGCCTGCCGAAGCGGCCGAAGCTTCCTTTACCCTTGCCCAGCGTGTTACAATTAATAATGGGCTTAGGATAATCCCACCACCAATTCCGATCATCCCCGAAAGAAATCCGAGTATTATCCCTGAAATACCTGCCAACGGTATAGAAACCTGTTGATTAACCTGGTTGTTTTTCCCGGGAATGTAAAGCATCCGTGCGACAGCGATCAGAAGGCAAATGCCAAGTATGACCTTATATAGGATAGGCTCGAATGTTACCCTTGCACCAAAATAGGCTGCTGGTACCGAGGTCATGGCAAATGGCCACAGCAAACGCCACCTGAAATATCCGGCTTTGTAAAACGACACCATGGCGATCCCGGCAACGAAAAGGTTTAAAATCAATGCTGTCGGTTTCATAATTACAGGGGAGATACCGGCAAGCGCCATCAAAGCCAGATATCCACTCGCACCACCATGCCCGGCGGATGAATATAAAAAGGCGACGATCAGCATTAATAGTGGGAGCAAATCTAAAGGTATCATTGTAAATCCTCCTTCCCGATAAATTAATAGTAGATTATTAAGAGATAAGATATTGTGTTGCAGCAACACCAGATTCGATAGCATCAAGAATTTCGTCCATTTGTTCTTCGGTGGTTATGCCCCCGTACCAAAGATTTTGCGGATGCACAACGACGACAGGACCTTGTGCGCAAACATTCAGGCAACCGGTAGCAGAAACTACTGCATCGATCCCTCGGTCGCTAAGATTTTCAGTGAAATACTGAATCATTGATTGAGCTCCTTTTTTGTTACATGCACCTTGTGCGTCACCTGAAATGCGGTATGAATTACATACCAAAATGTGGAATGATGGTTTTTTCATGTTGAAAATATTATTTATTTAAATTGAAAAATTTAAAAATATTTATGGCCTCCCGAGAACGAAGTGATTCGGAATCGCCCATTCGCCCATTCGCCCCGTCGCCCCGTCGCCTCCTCTCCCCATGCTCCATGCTCCACGCTCCATGCCCCATGAAGTGATTCCTGATCGTCCCTTTGCCTTCTCGCATTTACGCGCACCCTTGTGCATTGCCTTTGCAGGTATCACCACACATAAACTGATCTGCTTTTTTAATTGTCCTGATCTGTTTGCCGTTGAACACCGCCTCAAGTCCTTCGTCGATCAATCCGGTCAT
>JBBQBC010000298.1:0-3600 GCA_038317155.1 Bacteroidales bacterium | reverse complement strand
TTTTAGGTGCGATTCCTGTTGCTCTTCCGGCTGTTCTGACAATTGTACAGTCTGTAGGGGCTAGAGAACTTGCAAAGAAAGGGGCTTTGGTAACCAGACTTGATTCGGTAGAAGATGCTGCATCAATTGATATTATTTGCTTCGATAAAACTGGTACTATAACGCAAAACAAGTTATCAGTTGCAGATAGCATTCCTCTTCCAGGATATACGAAGGAAGATGTCTTAAGGATTGCTGCACTGACATCTAAATCAGAAGGGATGGACCTTATAGATACAGCAATTATTGAACATGTTAAAAAATCGGGAGTAAATTTTAGTGAATACAAACAGGTATCCTATACTCCATTTGATCCGTCCGAAAAGAGAACAGAGGCAATTATTGAAAAAGGCGGAAATCAATTCAAAGCAATTAAAGGCGCTGCACAGGTGATAATGTCTGTTTGCAGTGATGTAAGTACAGAGACAAAAGATGAAGTAAATAAAATCATAGATGGTTTTTCCAGGAAAGGTTACAGAACTATAGCCATTGCCAGATCAGAAAGAGAAAATTTAAATAATCTTAAACTTGCAGGATTGATTTCTCTGGCTGATCCTCCGAGGCCTGATTCAAAAAGTATGATAGATCAGGTAAGAAAACTGGGCATTAAGCCAATAATGCTTACAGGAGACAGTATTGATATAGCAAAAGAAATTTCTAATAATGTTGGCGTTGGTAAAAACATTATTCGCATGGCTGATATTAAAGATTTAGATATAGTCAGACAGTTAAAAATTGTCAGCGATTGTGATGGGTTTGCAGAAATTTATCCTGAGGACAAATATAAGATTGTAAAGCTGTTGCAATCCGGAGGATTTATTATAGGTATGACAGGAGACGGAGTTAATGACGCACCTGCACTTAAGCAGGCGGAGATGGGTATTGCTGTAAGCAATTCGACTGATGTTGCAAAGGCAGCTGCCAGTGTAGTTTTAACCGATACTGGTTTGGGTGTTATAGTTGATCTGTTAACGATAAGCAGACAGACATATCAGCGAATGTTAACCTGGGTTATTAATAAAGTTGCAAAAGTTATAGAATTTGTTGTTTTGCTCACTGTGGGTTTCTTCTGGCTGCATAATATGTTACTTTCACTTCTGGGTGTGTCGTTGTTAGTACTTGCAAATGATTTTGTGACCATGTCTCTGGCAACCGACAATGTTACACATACAAGTAGTCCAAATAAGTGGAATATGAAGAATAATATATTCGCATCTATGATCCCAGCGATTTTGTATGTTTTGGGAGACATTATTGTAATCCTGACAGGTAAGAATTATTTTCATTTGCAATGGGATGAACTAACCACACTCGTTATGCTGACTCTGATATTCAACAGTCAATTGAGGGTGTTGATGGTCAGGGAAAGGAGACATTTATGGTCATCGGTTCCAGGTAAAGGATTGCTTGTATCAAGCACCTTGGCCATTATCGGATTTGGGATTTTAGTTATATCTGGAATCCTTGTTCCCAACCTTAGTCCGGTAATAGTTTTGTCTGTCTTAGGCTTCTCTATTCTCTTAACATTCGGCATTGATTTTCCTAAATATTATCTATTCAAAAAATTCGCATTATAGTGAAATAAAAGATGAACGAAGCTATAGAAGCGCCCTTAAGATTTCGCTATACATTTCGTAATCAATCTTCATGCCTTTGGTTTTCAGGGTAGTTTTTTACTTCTTTTTCGATTCACTTTATCGAACTAATAATTTTTGAAATTGTTTGTTGAGTCTGAGGGATAATCATCTGCACATTGTTTGTTTTGAAAACTTCAACCACTTTAGAACCAAATCGTCCGGCAATTACCATTTTAGTTCCCTTTTCGATTAAGAATAAAGCAGCATCGCAACCGGCCTTTTCCTGGTGATACCGTACAGGATTTTCGATAAATGAACTTTTTTTGGTTTCTGTATCATACAGGCAATACCAGTCGCATCTCCCAAAATGCGGATCGACAACTGATTTTAAATGATTTTCGCTGGTTGCTATAGCTATGATCATGATATTATTTGTTTTCGGTTATTACTTGTGATTTACAAATGGGACAGCACTTATCAGAGTCATCTGTAATGGTGAATGTTATCTGACAGTTATTACATTTTAGCCAATTGGAAACGGCTGAATTTCCATTTTCAAAATCGATACAACTTCCTTCGATAAAAGCTTTGGCAATTTTACGACGTACGCTTTCATAAATTCTGGTAAATGTCGGCCTTGAGATATTCATCAATTTTGCAGCATCAACTTGTTTTAGTAATTCATAATCACACAAATTCAATGCTTCATATTCTTCAAAATTTATGGTAACTTCTGCGCCGGGTTTGCATTGAACTCCCTGTGGCTTAAACCCGCAAAAATGAGGTGCCATTTGTATAAACCTGTCCTTTTTATTACGTGACATAAAGTCTGATTTCCTGCAAAGTTAATGAACAAATGTTCAATAAGAAATAAATATATGAACAAACCGGATTAATTTATATTATTTGACTAAAACAACCTTACTGTTCAATAAAGTGCCTTTAATAGGGCTTCCAAACACAAAGAGTAAGCTCGTGGTCTTAAATAGAAAGATCCCTATCAGAATATCTGGTCCTAGAAACTGTACTTCACCCTTAAAAAGCCCAGATTAATTTTTTGTCGCTTGCTGCTCATTTGGCTGTCGAAGTGCTGCCATATTAAAGAAAAATCAACATTTTCGGCAAGGGAATAATCAAGAGAGGGACCCGCAAAATAACCATTAAGGTCCGGGAACCACATGATTGACATACCCAGGTTAAGTAATGGATTTACCGCCCAGCCAAACTGGCCGAAGGCTGTAAATTTTGAAAAAGCCAGGTCTTTTGCTGACAAGCTTCCATAATAAAAAGAAGTAAAATCATTAAGTTTTAATGGATTATTACAATACATTATCTGAACTTGCGCTGTTGAATTTTTCTTGAATGTTTTATCAAAGGATATTGTAAACAGGCCACGGCCGGTAGAATCTGCGAAATATTTAACCGGTTGAAACCAGGATGCTTCCCCACGGAATGAGATCGAACCTAATGAACCCGACCAGCCGGTTCCGGCAACATAGTCTTTGTTATCCACATATCCTGCAAGAAATTGGATATCATATCCCCATTTATTGAACTTAAAGAGTCCGCCTGCAGTAATTTGATTATTATTGTTCGCTTTTATTGCGAAGTCAAAAGTTGAAGAAGAGGAGAGATAGTACTGAATTCGAATGGCATCACTTCCCGGCCTTTCAATATAATCGATGTCGAAAAATGAATAGGAGTTAAAAATATCATTTGGATTCCAAACAAATGTCTGACCCCAGTTTATTCGCTGGCGGCCAATACTTGCCTGAAATCTGGAATAATTAAAGTCAATCCATAAACGGTCAACTGTTGTATTGAACAGGAATGATTGCTTATTCATAATATTCCATGACATATCAATCCATCCCTGATCTGTTCCAATCATCTCAGCATATTGATTATTTAATCTTACCTGATCGCCGGTAAACAATCTGTTTCTGATTTCTGCTGAAACGCTGATCTGATCATTGAGGTTAGC
>JBBQBC010000297.1:0-3630 GCA_038317155.1 Bacteroidales bacterium | reverse complement strand
TATCTATCTCTTCGAGACCGGTAATACGCTTTTGTCGTCTTATGTCGTCAATCATGGTGTGATAAGCTGTGGAAAAAAGGTACGATTTAGCTTTACCTGATTCAATGTTATCCGATTTCTCCCACATTTTCAGGAATGAGTCCTGTACAATGTCACGTGCACGCTCAGTATCCCCTATGTTTTTAAGGATAAAACGGTAAACTCCGTCCGAAAAATTACTTACGCAACTGTTGTATTCCGCTGTTGTCATCTGCCAGGATTTGTTCAGTCAGCCATATCTATGACAATGTTAAAGCAAAAATGTTACATGCCTCATCTTTTTTTTATCATTTAAATTACTTTTAACCGGATTCTAATTGCAAAATGGCGGTTACTAATGCTTTTTTTTGTCATTAATCCTTGAGTCTGGTTAAAGATCTACATAATCAATAGCTGATATCGAAAAAACGCACGCACGACTATTAGCCTGTATAAAATGAACTTTAAAAATACAATGACCTGGCAATTTTTAGAGTTCTGTGGCATTGATTATAAAAATGTTTTTAATGCGGACTGATCTGTTGAGTTATTCGATTTTGAATTTGGACGATAAATTTTAATTACTACATGGTTGCTCATAAACTACCCGAACTTTTTACACCAGATGAAACACAACTGATCGCCTATAAGGGTAAACCTCTGGTGGCAGGTTATTCTGTATATTCTTATATCAGGAAGCGCGGCAACGACCCTGTGTCATTTACTTTTAATGACAGCAGTTCTTTGCACCCGGTTTCCGGTTTTGATAAACCATTGCCTAAATTGTGGCTTGAGGCGATTGATCAGTTGATGCAACATGCCGAAGAAGAAGATGCAGAAGTGATTAAGAACGGAAGCCTGTTGGAATATATACATGAGTTGTCATTCGAAGGCTCAGAGCATAAGTTTCTGATCAGTAAGTTCCCTGTAAGATTGGATGGATTCGAGTACATCTTTTGTACTTTTCGCAATGTAACCTTCTACCTTGATTGTGTTGATGAAATCGGCAGCGGTAAGGTTCTGTCCGGCCTTGTTGCCGAAAATATGTCAGATGTCTTTTGTGTTGTCGATATGGATGCCCGGATGGCGTTTATGAGTACCTCAATAAAAAAACTTACGGGTTTTTCTGCTGAAGAAATTGCGAACCTTCCTCTGGGCAGTTTCTTAACACCAGATTCGTATGAAAAACTTATAATGATTTGGCAGGAGTTCAGGCAGCCGGATGCTGGCATCAGAAATGAGTTGTTTGAAATAGAGTTTGTTCGCTATGATCATCAAAAGCGCTGGGCAGAAATTACTGCAGCTTCTTTTGCCGGACCCGATGGCCATATTCTGGGGGTGCATGCCTTGATCAGGGATATTTCTGAGCGTAAGGCAAAACATGAAGAGTTGCGCAGTTCACTGGAGCGTGAAATTGAGCTCTCCAATGTCAAGTCAAAGTATATTTCTACTATCTCTCATGAATTCCGTACCCCGCTTTCAATCATTTACAGCAACCTTCAGTTACTTGAAAATCATAGATTTGAGCTGGATGCAGATACGATTAATGATGCTTTCGAATTGAGCCGGATGGCCGTTAAGTCATTGTTAAGGGTTTTAGATAAAGTTACTGTTATTGATGCTGTTAATAAAGGAAAACTTGAGTTTAGGCCTGCAGTTTCTGATCTGGGCAAACTTTGTCGCAATCTGGTTAAAGAATTGAACGAAATGGAAATGGTTCCCGATCGCATTGACCTGCTCGTAGGGCAAATACCTGATGAAATGTGGATTGATGAATCGCTTTTTAATCATATCTTTACCAATCTTTTACTGAACGCCCTTAAATTTTCAGATAAAAAATCAAGGGTTAAATTTGAGGTTAGCATGTTATCACCCGGTATAGCCGGTTTTATTATTACCGATCAGGGGATTGGAATACCAGAAGACGAGATAAATTACATTTTTGAGCCATTCTACAGAGCCAGTAACTCAAAACACGCAAGAGGCTCAGGATTAGGACTTGCTGTAGTCAGAGATTGCCTGAAACTTCATATAGGAGATATCAGTTTTGAGAGTCAAATTGGGATGGGCTCAGTTTTTAAAGTTGTACTTCCTGTTGCCGGCTAAGCCGGATTGCAGGTAAAATAAACGGAGAAACAACAATGAACGAAGCAAACAATATTAAAATTCTTTTGGTAGAGGATGACAAATCGCTGGCAATTACCATTTCGAATCTTTTACGCGTAAAAGGCTATGATGTTACCCATGCCAGTGATGGTGCTGCCGGAATTCAAAAGGCTTTTGCGCTGATACCAGATCTCATCCTGTGCGATATTTCAATGAATGAAATCAGTGGATATGATGTATTTAATGTCTTGAAAGAGAGTTCGGCCACAGCCATGATTCCGTTTGTTTTCCTGACGGCGAAATCAGAACTGAAAGACATACGTTTTGGCATGCAGTTGGGCGCTGATGATTATATTGTAAAACCATTTGAATACGATGAACTGCTTACTTCGATTGCTACCAGGCTAAACAAGGCTGAAGCCCACCGAAAGGCCAATGAGGAAAAATTTATTGCCTTGTCGATGATTTCACCTTATGGCATCTACATTTATCAGGATGACCGGTTTATTGAATCCAATCCAGGCCTTTCAGCAACATTTGGATACAGCCGCGAAGAAATGCTGAAAATGGGATTTAACGATCTTATTCATGAAGATGATAAGGCAACTGCACTTGAAAAAATAAGCCGGTGTCAGCGTGGATTTGAAAAAGAGATACACATCAAATTCAGGGTTAAGCATAAACGTGGTGAAATAATTAATTCTGAACTATTTGGTATTGAAGGGCTTAAAGTTAAAGGCAAGTCCAGCCTGATCGGAATGCTGACCATTAGCAAGCACGAAGTTGCTGAGTCCCAGGGTCTGGAAAAGCTAAGCCTGAGTGAGATAGAAGAATTTGAAAAAGCAGTTGACCTTATTTCAGGCAACCGGAATTATGTTTCAACTGAACTTATCAACAAACTTATTTCTGTTTTTGGGGTCAGTGAAACCGTCAGAGAAAAGCAGGCCGAAGATATTGTCAATTTCTCGGATCGTGAAGTAGAAGTACTCGGTTATGTCTGTAAAGGATTGTCAACCAAAGAGATTGCCGATAAAATGTTCATCAGCAGCCGCACTGTCGAAAAGCATCGTGCCAACCTGATGACTAAAATAGATGCAAAAAATATTATTGAGGTAATTATTTATGCAGTTAAGCATAAACTTATCAAAATCTGATCCTGAAAATCAATCAAGTTTAAGTACAGCGAGGAAGGCAGTCTGTGGAATTTCCACATTACCAACCTGGCGCATCCGTTTCTTGCCCTTCTTTTGCTTCTCAAGCAGTTTTCGCTTACGGGTTATATCACCGCCATAGCATTTCGCAGTAACATCTTTCCGAACGGCTTTAACTGTTTCGCGGGCGATTACTTTTGCCCCGATGGCTGCCTGGATGGCAATATCAAACTGCTGACGCGGGATGAGTTCTTTCAATTTGGAGCACATGCGGCGGCCAAACTCGTAGGCATTATCCTGATGAATCAGCGTTGACAGTGCATCGACCGGTTCTCCGTTCAGTAATATATCGAGC
>JBBQBC010000296.1:0-3633 GCA_038317155.1 Bacteroidales bacterium | reverse complement strand
TTTCCAAGGCCACCTTCCGGCCACAACCATGCCATTCCAATCATCAACAGCAATGCCGGTATAAACCAGTCGATGCCCCAGGATGTAAAATGCTTTAATGAATTCCTGAAAAAACGCATGACAGGGGATTGAAATTCCTTGATTAATGACTTGAAAACCCCGCAAATATAGGCAAATGCCGGAAAAGGCTGTAAGAATTGAATCTGAACGGGAATTCGGGTAATTTTGCATCAAAATCTGAACAATGCGCATTGATATTCTTACCATTTTCCCCGGCATGTTTGAAGGTCCTTTTAACCAATCAATTATTAAAAGGGCAATTGAAAAAGGACTTGCTGAAATTGTTATTCACAACATCCGCGACTATGCTACCAATAAACATCGTAACGTGGACGATTATGTTTACGGAGGCAATGCCGGGATGGTTATGATGATTCAGCCAATAGCCGATTGTATTGACAAACTCCGTTCCGAAAGAAATTATGATGAGGTAATTTTCCTGACGCCAGATGGCGATCTTCTAAACCAGGGCATAGCCA
This sequence comes from Bacteroidales bacterium, assembly GCA_038317155.1. Lineage (GTDB taxonomy): Bacteria > Bacteroidota > Bacteroidia > Bacteroidales > Lentimicrobiaceae > Lentimicrobium. The sequence continues at coordinate 3,094 of JBBQBC010000296.1, read as the reverse complement.
ATCAGTTCAGCCTGAAAGGTAACCTGATTATGCTTTGCGGACACTATAAAGGCATAGATGAGCGCATCCGTCAGCATTATATTACCAGAGAGATTTCAATTGGTGACTATGTTTTATCAGGGGGTGAACTGGCAGCAGCAGTTCTGACTGACAGCATCATCCGTTTGCTTCCCGGCGTCTTGAGTGATGAAACTTCAGCCCTTTCAGATTCGTTTCAGGATGGACTTTTGAGTCCGCCGGTATATACCCGTCCTGCAAATTACCATGGCTGGAAGGTACCTGATGTCCTTTTATCAGGCAATGATAAAGATATCAAAGCATGGAATTATAATCAGGCACTGGAACGCACCCGCGAGCGAAGGCCAGGGATGTTGGGTGAGAGTGAATAGGTCTTTGGAAAGAAGGTTTAGGTTTAGGTTTAGGTTGAGGTTGAGGTTGAGGTTAAGCCTGCCTGGCTGACAATTCAGCATCTAAAGATTGATCTGTTTAGCCAGTCAGACAGGGTTCAGGATTTTTGTTAGAAGATGTTAAAATCCGCATTTTAGAAAAAATATTCTTCATAAAGCGATTTCTGTAATTCATCAATAGAAGATTGAGTTTATTCCATTCAGGACAATAATAACCTTTTTTGAAGGACTTCTAACTGACTTTCATCGCTGCTGATTCCCGTTTGTTCATTTTTCTTATGAAAAGCAGAAACCATACTGAAACCAAAAGGGTAATGGATATCCCGATAGCGTATGATAAATTCAACGGGAGCGAAAATCCTTCGGGAGCCACCATCAGATAAGTCGAAACAACAGCAGTCATAAATATGGATGGAATCAGGGTTATCCAGAAAAATTTTCTTTCGTTCACCAGGTAAACGGTAATTGCCCAAAGTACAATGGTAGCAAGGGTTTGGTTCGACCAGGCCATATATCTCCAGATAATTGCGAAATCAATTTTAGTAATGATAAAACCCGCAATAAACAGAGGGATGGTAATCGTTAGCCTGCTGCGTATAGTGCTCTGCTTCATTTTAAGAAAATCAGCAACAATTAGTCTGGCACTCCTGAAAGCAGTATCACCTGAAGTAATTGGAGCCGCAACAACGCCTAATAAAGCGAGAATTCCGCCAAATTTCCCAAGTAATGAATTTGAGATATCGTTAACCACCCAGGCTGCATTTCCTTTGTGAGCAGCCATGACCTCGTTGAGAGGCCCTACCCCGCCGTAAAAAGCCATCCCTGCTGCAGCCCATATAAGTGCCACAATGCCTTCGGCAACCATTGCTCCATAGAACACCCTCCTACCCAGTTTTTCATTGGTAATGCAACGGGCCATCAAGGGTGATTGGGTGGAATGAAAACCTGAAATTGACCCGCAGGCAATGGTTATAAACAGCATCGGGAAAACAGGAAATTTCCCTGACTCCGAATGCATATTGGTAAATCCTGCAGGGAAAGCTTCAGGGATATTGAAACCACCGGCAATTAATCCAAAAGTAATGCCCACTGCCATAAACAACAAGGTAAAACCAAAAACCGGGTAAACTCTGCCAATCAGTTTATCAATCGGTAGCAGGGTTGCGAGAATATAATAGGCAAATACCAATCCTGCCCAAACAGGAATCCCTAAATTAATCATTCCATTCAGGATAGCTGCCGGCCCGACAACAAAAACAGCTCCCACCAGAATCATCAACAATACAGTAAATCCCCTCATAAACTGTCTGAATCCGTTACCGAGGTATTCACCTACGATTTCCGGGATGCTCCTTCCCCTGTTCCTTAAAGAAAGCATACCTGAAAAATAATCATGAACGGCACCACCAAATATACACCCTAGCACTATCCAGAAAAAAGCAACCGGCCCCCACATTGCTCCGGCTACTGCACCGAAAATAGGGCCCAGACCGGCAATATTCAAAAACTGTATAAGAAATATCCTGCCCCAACCCATAGGCACATAGTCCACCCCATCTGCCATTGTTGTAGCAGGTGTTTCCCGTTTCGGGTCAATCCCAAAAACCTTTTCAACAAATGCTCCGTAAATAAAATAGCCCGTAATCAGCAATGCAATGGATAAGAAAAAAGTAATCATCTGATTCTAAAATTAATCATTCGAAGCCCAAAGTTATATATAAGCCTTATCATTCACAAATTCCTTTAATTCTAATGTAACCAACCGAAAAACCAGGCTAAACTGAGTAATTTTACAAACCGAACTATACAAAAGAGGCTGTCTCAATGGTGGGACAGCCTCTTCTAAAAAGTATTCTGATGAATAACTATTTAATATCCAGCAATTCAACATCAAAAACCAGGGTTGCACTTGGTGGTATGGTTGGCATACGACCACTCTCACCATAGGCGATAGCCGAAGGAATAATAAACCTTGCTTTTCCGCCTTTTTTCATAAGGGCAAATCCTTCATCCCAACCTTTAATAACCTGACCCTTACCAAGAACAAACTCAAAGGGTTGATTCCGGTCAAGAGAAGAATCGAATTTGGTGCCATTGAGCAGTGTACCTGTGTACTGAACCTTTAAAGTTTTGCCGTTTACCGGACTAGCACCTGTACCCTTTGTTTTCTCGATGTAATACAAGCCACTGGCAGTTGGACTAACCGTAATATTGTTGTCTTTCAGATATTTCTGAAGCAAACCCTGCTCACCTTGTTTTGCTTGTTGTTTGGCTGCTTCGTCCTTTAGCTTTTTAGCTTCCTGTTCTTTATCGAACTGGGCCTTAGTCATGAAATCAAGCATTTCGAAATCGTAAAGCAACGTTGAATATGGGCCGACCATTTTCCCCCTGCCCTGCTCTCCAAAAGCAAGTTTTGAAGGTACAATAGCGGAGGCCTTTGAACCTTTTGACATCAGGTTTAATGCTTCAGTGGCACCAGCGTTGTCAAATTCTTTACCACTTTCCCAACGCATGGGTTCACCCTGATCGTAAGAAGAAAAGAATACCTTTCCTGTTATGTCAGTTACTTTGAAATGGAATCGGGCAATGTCACCGACTTTGGGTTTCTGTCCACTCCCCTTTTTAGTTTCGATAAAAATTAGCCCTGAAGCGAGAGGAGTCGTTTCAATCTTATTTTGCACGAGGTA
>JBBQBC010000295.1:0-3650 GCA_038317155.1 Bacteroidales bacterium | reverse complement strand
GGTTTCAATATGGGATTCAATTACCGGAAGGTTAACTTTAATGCTTGTACCGGTGTCAGTGTCAGAATCAGCGACTATTGTGCCTTTCAGCAACTTAACAGCTTCATTAACAATCGATAGGCCCAAACCGTTGCTGTTGCTTTCTCTTGCCGAGTAAACATTTTCCTGCACAAAAGGCTCAAATATAAATGGCAGAATCTGCTCTGAGATTCCTATTCCGCTGTCTTGCACATGAAAGCTCAGCATATTGTTTTTTAACCGGTACATAATGCGGATACTTCCTTTAGTGGTAAACTTTACGGCATTGTTAACCAATTCATTAAAAATGCGGCGGATTAATGTTTGGTCACTGATAACTGTTTTCCCGGATAATTGATCACTACCATCGATCGAAAAACCGATATTTTTCCGGGCAGCTTCAAATTCATACGTTTTTGCGACTTCGTTTATCAACAAATCCAATCTGAATGGTTCGCTGTTTACCCGGGTGTTACCCGACATCATCATTGACAAATCCATTATGTTGTCAATGATTCTGGTGAGCCTGTTAATGCTTAGATTCAAAAATTCAATACATTCCTTATTTTCTTCAGGTGAATTGTCTCCCGAACTGATCATTTCAGCAAACCCGATAATACCATTTAACGGGGTTCGGATTTCATGGGATATATTTCCCATAAAAGTGGTTTTCAGCCGGTCGCTGGCAACGGCTTTTTCCTTTGTCTGGAATAACTCATTTTCAACCCGCTTTAGCTCTGATATGTCGGTGATGGTGCCAATATATCCTTTTATAATGCCATCTGCAATTTCGGGAACGGCATGCCCTTGTACCCATATTATACTTCCGTCACTCCTGAGGAAACGGTATTCTGAAACAACGGATTTTCCTTTTTTTACAGCCGCGTTCCATTCCTTTACTCTCTCTTCGCGGTCGTCGGGGTGAATTGCTGCAAGGTATTTGTAATCCATGGCATCTTCGAAACTCAACCCGGTTAATGCCGTCCATTTGGGGTTTACAAATGTTGTTGCTCCTGCAGAATTGGTCCGGAAAATGCCGACCGGAGATACCCTGGTTAACGTTTCAAAGAGTTGCTGGCTTTCGCGAAGGGCTCCTTCGGCCTGCTTGCGTTTGGTTATATTGGTAAATATTGCTACCAAACTGCCGGGTAAAGTCTGAAAGACTTTTACTTCAAAGGCGCCCGAGATTTTGTTATCTGAATAAGTAATCTGATCGTTAACCCAGGTAATGTTATCGCGGGCTGCATCGCGATAGTGTTTTATAACTTTGGTACTGAGAATTGCAGGAAATGCTTCTTCAATGGTCAGTCCGATAAGTTGAGTATGGTCGATGCCGAGAATGGTATCGGCCGCAAGATTTGCAGAGGTAAAAATCAGTCTGTCCTCATCAGTAAGTTGATAAAAATGCATCCCAATAGGGGCATTGTCAATCATTTGCCGGTAAAGATTTTCAGTATGCAGGAAATCCTGTTCGGTTTTCCGGTATGAGGTTATATCGTGCCCACTGGTTCTGATTCCGAGTGCTTTGCCTTCTTTGTTGAAGATATGTTTACAAGAAATCAAAATCGTGAATCGGGTCTGGTCTTTTCTGACACATTGAAACTCAAGCTCCGGATTATCCTTTCCATCCAGTACTTCTTTTAGTGCAGCGGTTACTTTTTCCCTGTCATTCCCGGCAACCAGTGCTCCGATAAAATCGGGCAATGCAATGATCTCAGCCGGGGTATAACCGGTAAATTTAAAAGATGCAGGATTGGTCCAGATAATTTTACCGCTTTTATCTAACCACGATTCCCAGGTGGATATGAAATTGGAAATGGCTTCCACAATTTCTTCCTGTTCTTTTGACAGTTGCACTAATCCTTTCGGGAGAGTGTCAGACTTTAATCTGGCATCGCTCCCATCGAGGGTTTCTTCGGCCAGTTTTCTGGCAACTGCATTGGAAATTATACCACAAAGAAAACCGATATCATCCGGATTGGGCGTACCCTGATTCTTTGAACCAATGATTAGCAGGGTACCAGCCGGTTTTTGCCGGCTGACAAACCCAATTTCCAGAAACCAGCCAGAATCGGGACTTAAATCAGACAGCAGCATGAAAGCCGGCGGCATAGTATCGGGGGATACCTGGCTTATGTCGTTGAGCAAGTGATAGGGGGCACTGTATATGCGGTTAGCCTGATCCTTACTTAAAGGGATTCTGCGGTTTAAAATATTACCTGCCTCCGGCCGTTGCCCGGAAGTATTATCAGGGTCCTGAATGCTGGCTGATACTACCTTTAGCTCTGAAAGTTCTTCATTGAAAACAGAAATCATTGCTGCTTCAGCACAAAATATTTCAGAAACCTGCGAAATGATGAAGGTGTAAATATCTTCGTGTGGCAAATAGGCCAGATTTATGGCAAAACTGATTAACCCGGCTCTACTATCACCTGGTGAGGAAATAATATCTTTAGGCAGGTTGTCAACCAAACCAGCGACTATCCGACCCTTGCCTTTCGGGGTAAATCCGGAATCTTTGTGCTGGTCTCCGGACATGAGGCCATCGGGAGAGTTTTGCTGGTCGTCCATGACTTTGCTTCAAATGTGATTAACAATCTTACCAACTGTTTGTTATGAAAAAGCTTCAAAAATACTTCTGAACTTTCATAATAAAAGCAATTCAAAACCAAAGGAGTTTTTGCAGACTTCAATGCTTTCATTTTTGTCATTTTCAGACATGAAAATATTGCAAACCAGGCAGGCAGAAACATATTGCCGGGTTTTCAAAATTTCGGGACTAAATTAACGTTTTAAATTTACAATGAATGAACTTCCTTTATTCAGTTCACTTTCAACCCTGATAGTGCCCTGATGCTGTTCCACAAATTCCTTACACAGCAGCAAGCCCAGTCCGGTACTTAATTCTCCTTCGGTGCCGGGCCTGTTATTATGGGCAGTAAGTTCAAAAAGGGTGTTCTTCATATTTTCATCCATCCCTATGCCGGTATCTTCTATGATAAGCTCAACCGATGTATCATCCGGTATATTTGTCCGCACTGTTATTCTACCTCCCTTAGGTGTGAACTTCACAGCATTCGAAAGTAAATTTCTGATAATGGTTCCCAACATATCTTCATCAGCCGTTATGCTTATAGATTCGGGAATATCAACGGTTAACCTGATCGATTTTTTACGAATCGAATCCGCTATGGACAGCATGTTGTTAGTGACAACCTTTGACAAAATCAGGTTAGTGGGATTGAATGGCTTCAGACCCCGTTTTAACATCGACCATTCCAACAGGTTCTCCAGCAGGTGATACAGGTTATTGGCCGAGTTTTTCATATCGTTGGCGATGTGCTGTATTTCATCCAGTCTCATCGAGTGCAACTCTTCCGCCATAATCTCTGTAAAACCGAGAAAAGAGTTAAAAGGACTGCGCAAATCATGGGCTATAATCGAGAAAAACTTATCCTTTTCGGCATTGTTTTTCTCAAGTTGGTCATGTTTATGCCTGATTTCGGCTTCGGCAATTTTATAATCGCTTATGTTATTGATTATAGCAAGAAAATACAGAAAATTATCATTTGAATCGTGCACGATGCTTACCTGTACCTTACCCCATACAATTTCTTTATTCCTTGTTATAT
>JBBQBC010000294.1:0-3674 GCA_038317155.1 Bacteroidales bacterium | reverse complement strand
GCCCTTTAGTATCTGAATTCCCTTGCCTGTTGATTCAGAAGGAATTTCCTTTGCTCTTTCACGGCCGATGCCGTTATCTGTAATTACGATATTAAGGTTTTCCTTTGCTTTTTGAATATTTATGGTAATTTCACCTGGCCCCTGTTTGTTGACCAGTCCATGTTTCAGCGCGTTTTCCACAAAAGTCAATATCACCATTTTGGGCACTTTCTGTGCTAAATTTGTTTCTGGCGAGACTATAACACTATAGGTAAACTGATCGTTGAACCGGAGCTTTTGTATTTCGAGATAATCTATAACAAGATTGATCTCTATTTCAATTGTACAATATAGATTATCGCTGTTGCGGATGATTGTCCTGATGATTTGCGAAAGCTTTACAAAATATTTATACGCCTTTTCTTTCTGTTCTTTTAACACAAACGATGCTATTGTATTCATGGCATTGAAAGTAAAATGAGGATCCATCTGATTTTTTAGTGAGAGCAACTGCAGCCTGGCCATTTTATTTTCATTCATAAGTTGAAGCTGTTCCGCTTTTCTCCTCCGGAGTGAAATGGCAAATCCTGTCATAACAAACAAACCGGCCGACAGTAAAATCAGGATGACCCAGAACCAGGTACGCTGATAAATTGCAGGAACAATCTGAAAAGTAATTGAAGTTGCTTCCTGCGTCCAGACCCCGTCGGCATTGCAGGATTTCAGCAGCAATTTGTATTCACCGGGAGGAAGATTGGTGTAAACCGCATATCGTTCAGTAACTGATTCTGACCAACCCTTATCATAGCCCTCCAGAAAGTAGCTATACCTGACCCCTTCCGGCGCGGTAGTGCTGATCCCGGTAAAACTGAAACGCAGATTCTTCTGGTCGTTGGAAAAGTGGTAACTATCCCCTTTTTTTAATGAATCATTAACTTTTATCCATTCCATTTTATTATTCAGAATACTGATGTCGCTTATATAGGTAGCCGGAGGAATGGAATTGCTTTTATACAATGCCGGGTTAAACTGTACAACCCGATCGGCGGTAGCAATCCAATACAAACCCTTTGAATCGCGGAAAATGCTATTCTGACCAACTTCAACACCTTCAAATCCGTGGATTTTGTCGAGTACTTTCAGGCTGACAACCCCTTTGTTATACCAGGTATTTAAATCCAGCATTGCCAGGCCGTTTGAACTACCTATAAGTAATACACTGTCGCCAATAAGCGCCATGGATGTTATAAACACATTTAATTCCTGCTTTTCTATTTTTTTGAAGGAAGTGAAGTTGTAATAAAACAGCCCCTTCGAATTGCCTATCCAAATATTTTCACGGGTATCGGTTAACAGGGCGTTACCTCCTTCATTAAAAGGAAATTCTTTAGTGGGTAAGTGAGAAACCCTGTCTCCTGACTTAATACTTATCCCTTTAAAACCTCCGAACCAAAAGCGATGTAACTTGTCTTTAATAATGCTGACGGCAATTCTGCTTTTACCATTTCCTGGTTGAATGTTGAGATTTTGCCATCCTTTCTTTTCCGAAACTCTATACAATCCATTATTTGTACCAGCATATAGATCGAAATTATCCGGATCCTCAAAGAAAAACAAAGCTGTTTTCTCTATTGAGTCCGGAAAAATTTTCGAAAAATTTTGCCCGTCAAATTTCAATCCCCCAAAACCCGTAGCCGGGAAAAGAATATTTTGCTCATGGTCAATAATACTTCCCATATAATATCTCTGGACCTCAGTTTTTGTAAAATGCTGATAGCCTTCCCCGGTTTTAAAATCTCCATTCTCCAGATATTGAAGACCTCCACTGAAAGAGGCAAACCAGACTCTTTTATATTTGTCTTCAGAAATACTCCAGATTAAGTTCTTGATACCACATTTGCCGGGTATGTAGTTGACAAATGACCTGGACAACTGCCGGTAAATACCGTATTCCGTCCCGATCCACAGGTTGTTTTCACGGTCAACAAGTAGAGGGCCAATCTCATCAAATTTGAAATACTCCTTATAGATATGTCCTGAATCGATTATCGTTAATCCCTGCTCTGCATTATTGCAAAAGATTATACCGTTTTTGTCTATTGCGAGTCTCATAGTGGAATTTTCGTCCAACCCAGTTTTGTAAGGGAACAAAAATCTGACCGAATCTCCTTCCAGCGCATAGATAGAATCATTGGTTGAAATGTAGAATATATTATCGAACCCCTTTTTAATTTTGGGATACTTCCTGATATCGAACTTAATTTTTTCCAGTTTTCCTTCCTTGATTTTGAAAAGGCCTAAAGGATTTGATAATAACCAGAATGTTTTACCTTGTACATCGTATATCCCGTCATATATTGGATTATCGGTAAATTCCAGATCAGTGGCCGAAAAAAAAGAAGCAATTTCAGTGAATTTACCATCAGAGAATTGGGTGAAAATTATCTGATTCTTAGGGTTAGCATATACGACAATGAGTTTCCCGGGTTCTTTCTCGTAGAAGTCAAAAATGCCATGACAATTCCTGAATATACTGGTGGGATATGATTTGATTTCTATACCATTATAACTGGAAATTCCGTTAATCGTCAAAACCCAGATGGTACCTTTATCGTCTTCAATGATATGATATACAACGCCATTGAAAAGACCATCATTATAGGTGAGGTTCATAAATGAAATCCCATCAAACCGGCTAACTCCCCCTTTGGTCCCAATCCAGATATACCCTTTGCTATCCTGGAAAAGAGACATAACCTGTGATTGCACCAGCCCATCCTGAGTGGTATAGTGTCTGTAACCATACTCCTGCGCGAAAATTAAGATTGGAAGAAAGAATATAGTAAGGCTAATCCATTGCTTAATTCTCATCATAGTTGAGGCAGATAAACTTCTTGCTAATATATGAATTAATGAATTAAATCCAATTCGGTAAAATTTACATGATTTTGCAGCAAAATCGATTACGAATCAGCACAGCGTGATCGGTTCATCTGAATTACACCAGAACTACTCAATCGAAAATCCGTCCTTTGCCAACAGTCTCATTTAACAATTCCCACTTTAGCTATCGTTTTTTTAATGTAATTTTGTAATCGTTAAGAAATCAATCGGTTTGAAATCATTTTCCGAAGTTTTATGGGAATTGAAATCTGCAATCCGAAATCTGCAATCCGAAATCTCTTCATGAACATTGCCGCACTCGTTTCCGGCGGAGTTGACAGCTCCGTGATGCTTCATCTTTTGAAAGAACAGGGGCACGAACCTACCATTTTCTATATCCTTATCGGGATGAAAGACAAGGAAGGGTTCCTTGACTGCCCTTCGGAAGAAGATATTGAAATTACCACCTGGCTCGCAAAAAAATACGGGCTGAAACTTGAAATTGTTACCCTGCAGGAAGAATACTGGGACAGTGTGGTGGCCTACACCCTCGATTCGGTAAAGAAGGGGCTGACACCCAACCCCGATGTAATGTGCAACCGCCTGATCAAGTTCGGGAGCTTTAATGATAAATATGGTGAGGATTTCGACTTTCTGGCAACCGGACATTATGCATCTACCCTGGAAAAGGACGGAAAAAAGTTCCTTGCAACTGCCAAAGACAAGCTTAAAGACCAGACAGATTTTTTGGCCCAGATAACTTACCCGCAATTGCAGAAACTGATGTTTCCGATCGGCGGCCTGCACAAAGC
>JBBQBC010000293.1:0-3696 GCA_038317155.1 Bacteroidales bacterium | reverse complement strand
ATTCTTGAAACCTCAGTAACAAGACCTAACCACCACACCTCCAAACCTTATTGCATCTTCTTACCTTATTGAATTATTGCCATTAAAATTAGCTTTTACTAAACGCCTAATTCAATTAATTGATTTGAATTATTTGCTTTTCCATTGTTATGGTGAGGTTTTTTATCCGGATCCTGCTTTTTTCAGGATTCCACATATAAACTTTTGTATAACTCCGGCGAAGATTTTCATTGGTGAACGGAACAGTCAGCCTTATTTTGCTCCAGAAGCCTGGTCTGCAGAACAAATCGGCCCTGGCGCCTTGCCATTGTATTGTTTTGCCGTTTTCGTCTTCTATAGAAACGACTAAGATTGCTCCACTTGCGGCAAGATCTGAAAAAGCATCAATCGTTGTTACCAGGTTACCTGAGAGCCTGTTAAGTAAAACTGGTGTAGGACCATAATATCCCGGGCTAAATTCAAGACTGTCTAAACTTAAAATTTCATCAGTGAAATCTTCTTTCAATAGCGGATAGAGGGTGTCTGGTTTTTCGTTGATGCAATTCATGGTTTTTTTGCTGTAAAGGGTAGCTTCTGACATTCCTTCAAAACTTGCATGTCCGGCTATGCATGGGAATCTGGCAAGAACCATGTCATTTATTTCAATCGGAACCTGCTTTGTCCAGGCGTATATGAAAAAGGGCGTATTGCAGGTGTCAAGAATCCTGGCAAGGGTATCAAGTTGAAGTCCCCCGCGGTTATCATTTTGTGAAAAAATTGTACGTCCGCCACGTGTCTGATCAAGGTAAAAATCAAGGTACCAGGGATTGTTGATGCTGATGGCCCGGGTTATCTTATCCTCACCATATTGCCGGTTCCATCGGTCGATTGCTAAAGCAACCCCCCGAAACTCGCCAAAATGCTGTTTGCTGTAATATCGGTTGCCGGAAATTGTCTGAATGGTGCCTGCAAAAAGAACCACAAGGACAACAATCCCTGTAATTCTTTGTGGCAGTTTATCTGCAAAAGAAAATATCAATGCGATCAGAAAAGGGAAGGAGAAGATAAGCACACTATGCTGTAATACCGGATTTACCTCGCGCGAGTAGAAATAGCCTGTCAAAAAAGGGATCAGGAAAAAGAGAAATGAGAAAAGGTGAAACCTTGTTAAACGAAGACTCTTTCCTGCAAAAATGATGGAAGAGATCAGGATTACTCCTGAAGTTATTACTATAAACCATGATTCATTGAGTATATACCAGATATGGGTGAGCAGCCATCCTTTCTCAGGTTTGGCGAGCCAAAGACCAACTCCGCCTATGCTCAGGTGGTTAAGTGTTATATAGATGTGTGGGGTAAATAAGAGCGCAGCGGCTAAACCCGCTCCGAGATAGTAAGGTAAGATTTTGCGGTTGAGGCAGAATAGTCCGGTAATTCCCACGATCAGCGCGAAGAGGAAGCTGAAATAATGCGTGTACATGCAGGCGGCCGAGCTGAGCGCATAGGCAACAGCCAGGCCGGTTTTCGGTTTTTCGTTGTCCAGCAGGCGCGTCCAGTACCATACCATCATCATGCTAAACAACAATCCTGCACCATACGGTCTTGCAATCTGACTATAGAGCAGCGGGAATTCAAGAAAAGCCAGAAAAGCACCGGTCAGAAGGCCTGCGGTTTGGCCAAACCACCTGGCGAAAACCCTGATGGCGAAGTAAACAGCCAGCACACCTCCAACAGCAAAAGGCAATCTTACGGCCCATTCGCCCATGCCAAACAGTTTTACCCAATAGTACAAAAAGACCTGTATCCCACCGGGATGACCATCCACATAGAAACCCTTGTCAACCAACTCAGAAAACGAATCAAACCTCAATCTGACCAGTGCGCTTAGTTCATCATTTGAATAGGAGAACCCAAGCCCTGTTAACCGCAGTGCAAGTGCAACAAACAGAATTAGTCCGGTCAACAGCCAAAACATCTTCTGCTGGTCACCCCTGGTTTCCCTGATCAGTCTTGCAAAATTCATAACAAAATCTTATTGATGGAAAGGCATGATGTCATTATTTTTAGATGAAAATAAATAGTTCAACTTGAGTCCACTCCGAAAACTTATAATCTGACACCATCCCGATAGCTATCGGGACACCAAACCACAAAGACTCACCAATTTCAATATGTTAATATACCATATTATACGTAAATTGGTGTCTTAGAGACCTGGTGTCTATTCTACTTTATTGACTTTTCGGAGTAGACTCACTTTTTACTTTTCACTTTTTACTTTTTACTTGAAACCTTGCTGTTTAACGGCTTCAAACAGCAGGATACCTGCAGCAACCGATACGTTCAGTGATTCTATGGTTCCCCGCAAAGGTATTTTAACCACTTCATCACAGCGTCGCAGATACTCTCCCGAAACACCATCCTCCTCAGAACCCATAATGATTGCCAGAGGGCCGGTTAAGGCTGTCTCAAAATAATTTTTTGTTCCTTTTTCAGAGGCAGCCACGATTCTTAATCCGCTCTCTTTCAGGTAGTCGATGGTGTTTTTGAGATTGGGACTCCTATGAACCGGGAGGAATGATAAAGCACCGGCCGATGCTTTCATGGCGTCTGCATTTACAGGTGCCCCACCCTTTTCGGGGATGATCAGGCCATGAGCCCCGGCACAGGCAGCCGTGCGTGCAATAGCACCCATATTGCGCACATCTGTAACCCTGTCTAGAATCACAAACAGCGGGGTTTCACCCTTTTCATAAACCGAAAGTAACAGATTTTCAATTGGTTGGAATTCAATGGGCGAAAGAAAGCATACGATGCCCTGATGATTTCCGCGAACAAGGCGGTTAAGTTTATCAACCGGGGCGTATTGATAAGGAATGCCATGGTCACTGATTGCTTTTCTCAGTTCAGGAACCAATTCACCTTTCAGCCCCTGTTGCATGATAACTTTGTCAATTACTTTCCCGGCTGTAATGGCTTCTATAACCGGCCTCATGCCATAAACAAGGTTGCTGTCTTTCATTTCTTGAATGATCATCGAATTTGGAAGTGCAAATATAGGCTTTTAGAAAGTGAATGTAATTCCGGAGATAATTCTCCTTGCAGAATTGCAGTCAGTTGCCTATTTTTGTACTGATGGTTATTTTTGAAAAAGACTCAGAATGGTTTTTACCACTCATCTATAACAGCCTTTAATTTTTGGACATTAGAAATTAGAAATTAGAAATTAGAAATTTGAACTTCTACTAAAGAATCTCATGAACAACTTCCTGGTTTACAAATCCTCAGCCGGCTCAGGCAAAACATACACCCTGATCAGTGTTTACCTGCAGATCGTGCTAAAAGAGCCATCCAGGTTCCGCAATGTGCTGGCGATTACCTTTACCAATAAGGCAGCCAATGAGATAAAACAAAGGATTGTATCAAATCTTAAAGTGCTCTCAGGCATTGAAGATGGCAACATTCCTTCCAAATTCAGTCACATGGTCACTAGTTTGCAGACCGCTACAGGGCTGAATGTGAGTGAAATAAGTGAAAATGCCGCGAAGGTATTGACCCTGATTCTTCATAATTATGGAGACTTCGCAGTTTCAACGATCGACAGTTTTATGCACCGGATTATCCGCTCATTTTCTTTCGACCTGAAGCTTTCCATGAATTTTGAAGTTGAGATGGATACTTTATTGCTTCAGGCTGAAACGGTGGATGCATTGCTGT
>JBBQBC010000292.1:0-3770 GCA_038317155.1 Bacteroidales bacterium | reverse complement strand
TTGGCGCAGTTACAGGTGGTAACATTTGCCATCTTCAGAAACTCATCGCGTTTAGTTTTTATGGGATCAAGATAGTTGCTCCATGCTGTTTTACGTGCCTGTTTAACACGATCAATGGCTTTGTTTTCAATTCTATCCAATTCATCAGCGGTGGCGACTCCTTCTGAGAGTATCCATTTTCGCATCTGGTCAATACAATCATACTCTTTTTCCCATTCGAGTTGTTCCTTCGATTTATACCGCTCGTGCGAGCCACTGGTGGAGTGTCCCTGCGGTTGGGTAAGTTCTGTTATGTGAAACAATACCGGAACCTGTTCTTTCCGGCAGATTTCAATGCCTTCGCGGTAGATTTCAACCAGGGTAGGGTAGTCCCAGCCTTTCGCGCGGTATATCCGGTATCCGGGATTGTTTTCATCAGCTTCAAAACCCTTTAAAACCTCAGAAATATTTTGTTTAGTGGTTTGGTATTTATTGGGAACCGAGATGCCCCAGCCGTCGTCCCAAACCGAAATTGCCATTGGAACCTGTAAAACACCGGCCGCGTTGATGGTTTCGAAGAAATGTCCTTCGGAAGTGGAGGCATCGCCAATGGTACCGAATGCTACTTCATTGCCTTTTGCAGAAAAGCCTTCGATAACCGACTTATCCTTACTCTGCCTGAAAAGTTTTGATGCAAGTGCCAAACCGAGAAGCCTTGGCATTTGTCCGGCTGTTGGAGAAATATCTGCAGAACTGTTTTTCTGAGCTGCCAGATTTTTCCAGTTTCCCTTTGCATCCAGGCTTCTGGTAGCAAAATGGTTATTCATTACCCGGCCAGCTGTTCCCGGGTTAAACGTCATATCGGTATCCCCATAAATCTGGGCGAAGAACTCCTCAAGGCTCATCATATTGGCTGCCAACATAAAAGTCTGATCACGATAGTAACCTGATCGCCAGTCGCCTTCCTTAAAAACCTTAGCCATGGCTAATTGCGGAACTTCCTTCCCATCGCCGAATATCCCGAATTTCCCCTTGCCTGTCAATACTTCACGGCGGCCCATCAAACTGGCCTGCCTGCTTTCAAAGGCGATCCTGTAATCGTTTAAAATTTCCTTTTTATCCGGAAGGAACGTCCTGACAGGTGATAAAGATTTATTGGTTTTTGTTGTCATGCGTAAAAATTATTGTAAAGATGACCTGAACCGGTCTGATTTCTTAACAAATATCAGGAATATTGGTTCAGTTGCGAAGTACAATCGGAAATTTATTTACCGTTGTTTTTCCAGTTAAGTCCACAGGCATTCACCCTTCTTGCAATCAGATAATGAGGAGTAGAAGCCAGATACTCATTTGTTATGCCGCATAGGAAGATAAGTTCATCAATATCGTAGTCCGATTTGCAACCATAGCGGTATAACAATACCTCTTCAGAAATGATTGACAACAGTTTTTTGCGGAGTTCATTTTTTTCATTGATTGCCTGCATTTTTCTGAGCTCTTTGGCTTCCTTACTGAAAGCATTGTAAAGCAGCGTGAATGGACCAGGAAGCAACAGCCCGCCTTCCGGATTTTCAAATTTTCTGCGGAAAGGATCAGTCGGTAACTTTAAACGCTTAATAGCTGCCTCTTCAGATAAATTAAGGGTAAGAAATTCCTGCTTGAATTCGCGGTAAGTTGCAGGGTAAGGTCTGACTACAGCCTCATTCAACAAAAGAGTATCTGAAACCAACGTTATATTCAGAGAGTATGATTGTGCTGTGAGACCGGACGGAATGCGCATGAAGTAAGGCTTATAGCCGATCATGCTGACTTTTAAAGAGTCCTTTACAGCAAGCACAAGAAAGAATTTACCCCTGGCATCGGTGAAAGTTCCGTATTTTTTGGTTGCGTTGAGCGCGTGGGCTCCCACAAGCTCCTCACCTTTAAGGTTCCATACCTGTCCGCTAATCATTACGTATGACTGCCCTTTAACCTCTATAGAAGAGATGACCAGGAGGGTCAGAAATAATAAAAAGTCATTTAGTCGCATGATGAATTGCTTGATATGCAAATGTACGACCATTCGGGGATTGTTCTACTTAATAATTGTTAAGATAGTTGGTAGCATTGGGTTAGTTTCAATTTTCACTTTCAAAATGAGGAAAAAGAGATGCGAAGGAAAGGATTTACGCCTTTTATAACTTTCTGGTAAGCAGTTTTGTAAATTTCTATTTTACAGTTTCAAACTTTATGACCTTACTGTACGCCATTTATTTTTGTGGAACAAAAAGGATAAAATATTGAACAAAACGAGACATTATTTGTTTATAATCTCAGTTTACAGAAAAGATAATTACAATTATTAACCCAAAACAAAAAATTGAACATGACACGATTCTTAAGACTCTCTACATTTATTTTTTTGACTGGTATAGCTTTTGCCTGTGGCGGACCACAGGGAGAAAAAGCGCAAACCGGGGATGCACAGGAAGTTTCAGTAACCACCGGTGACGTTACCCTCAAGGTTGATGCTGCTGCCTCAAAGGTTGAATGGGTGGGTTCTAAACCAACCGGACAACATCATGGCACTATTGGCATTTCGGGAGGCAACCTTATGCTTGCCGATGGCAACATTGTTGGTGGAAAATTCACCACCGACATGAATTCAATTGTTAACCTTGATCTTACCAATGCCGAAGACAACGGTAAACTGGTTGGTCACCTGAAATCACCTGACTTTTTTGATACAGCTAAATATCCGACTGCTGATTTTGAAATTACTTCAGCAACTCCAATCAGTGGAAATCCTGATGCAACCCACAATATCACAGGCAATCTGACTATGAAACATATTACCAAAAGCATAACATTTCCGGCAAAAGTTGTTTTTGAAGGAAATAAGGTTTCGGCTTCTTCACCTGAATTTATTATTGATCGTTCACAATGGAATGTTCAATATGGTTCCAGAACTTTCTTCAATAACCTTAAAGACAAATTTATCAACGATGAAATTTCATTGAAGATAAACCTGAGTGCAGAGGTTTAGCAGACCTGTTTTAAAAATAAGGAAAGCCTCTGAAAAGGGGCTTTTTTAGTTTTCAAAAGAATGAGTTAGAATTTCTAATTTCTAATTTTTAATTTCTAAAAACCAATTTCCAGATTCTAAATTCAAATATATAATCTATAATGTTGTTCATTAACAGGTTGGTATGTCGGCTTCAGCTTGCGAATTAAATGTTCGTTTTAAAACACGTTTTTCCCGAAAAACATTCAGCCACCAAAAGCGTAACACGTCAACGCTGTAGCATTGAAACCCAGAAACCGTGAGACTCTGGGCTTCGATACTTTTTGCGAATTTAAAGTTCATCATTAAACACAATTATATCGCAAAACACTCAGCCACCTGAATCCGAAACTCTGAAACTCTGTAACCCTGTAACCCTGTAACCCTGTAACCCTGTAACTCTGTAACTCTGTAACTCTGAAACTCTGTAACTCTTTATGAAACTCTGGGCTTCGATACATTTTGCGAATTTAAAGTTCATCATTAACACAATTATATCGCAAAACACTCAGCCACCTGAATCTGAAACCCCGCCTGACCGACAAAAATCACTCTCAAATTCAGCATTGTGAAAGTCAGTCGGGCGGGCCTGAAACCCTGAAACCCTGAAACCCTTGGTGAAACCCTGAAACTCTTGAAGAAACCCTGAAAATCTTAGTAATTCTCCGCCAATATCTCAAAATATGCCTGAGGGTGCTCGCAGCCCGGGCAATTCTTAAGTGCCCGCTCACTTTCATAGATAAGCCCG
>JBBQBC010000291.1:0-3784 GCA_038317155.1 Bacteroidales bacterium | reverse complement strand
TGGAAATTGGAAATTGGAAATTTACATTTCACTGAGAACCTGCCTCGAAATCACAATCTTCTGAATCTCCGAGGTTCCTTCGTAAATCTGTGTCAGTTTTGCTTCACGCATCAGGCGTTCTACATGGTATTCCTTTACGTAGCCATAACCGCCGTGAATCTGCACTGCTTCGGTGGTTACTTCCATGGCAATTTCTGCGGCATAGTATTTGGCCATGGCGCTGGCGTAGCCATAGGGTTTGCCCTGATCTTTCAACCAGGCGGCTTTCAGACAAAGATTGCGGGCATTCTCAATTTTAACCGCCATATCGGCCAGTTTAAAGGCCACCGACTGGTGATTGGCTATTTCGGTGCCGAACGCTTTCCGCTCTTTTGAATATTTGACCGATCGTTCAAAGGCCCCTGAGGCAATACCAAGCGCCTGTGCAGCGATGCCAATGCGTCCGCCTTCAAGTGTACTCATGGCAAACTTAAATCCGAATCCATCTTCTCCAATGCGGTTCTCTTTGGGGACTTTTACATCGTTAAACATCACCGAGTGGGTGTCGGAACTGCGCATACCCATTTTATCTTCATGCGGGCCAATGCTGATGCCGGGCGAATGCCTGTCGACAATCAGTACATTGATGCCTTTGTGTTTTTTTTCGGGATGAGTCTGGGCAATTACCAGGTAGGTTCCGGCTGAATTGCCGTTGGTAATCCAGTTTTTGGTGCCGTTCACAAGGTAGTAATCGCCCATATCTATGGCGGTAGTGCGCTGTGAGGTGGCATCTGATCCGGCTTCGGGTTCCGAAAGCAGAAAAGCGCCAATCTTTTCACCACGAGCCAGTGGTTTCAGAAATTTTTCTTTTTGGTCTTCATTTCCATACTTCTCAATTCCGTAGCATACCAGCGAATTATTCACCGACATAATTACACTTACGGAAGAATCAATTTTCGAGATTTCCTCCATGGCCAGCACATAGGATACCGTATCCATGCCTCCGCCATCGTATTTCGGATCGACAAGCATGCCCATAAAGCCAAGTTCTGCCAGTGCTTTTACATGTTCGGTCGGATAAATGGAATGGGTGTCGCGTTCAGTAACATCCTTAATTAATTCGCGCTGCGCATAATCGCGGGCAGACTGCTGAATCATTATTTGTTCTTCGGTAAACTCGAAATTCATAGTGCTTGATTTTTAATATTGCTGATTTGTATCTGAATATCCTGAATAACCACAAGATATTCGGAAGAGTTATATGGATCGGTATTTAAACGATTTTTCGCCTGTAGTAATACAAATAAGTACTTTAAACAAAATTAACCGGACAAGGTTTGCTTGTACCTCAGGTCCGGCTAAAATAATATATTTAGATATATAAATGTGTATGACTGGTTTATTTCTTTGCAAATTCTGGTTTTCAATACTCCGTAATTTTTTTACGGCAATTTAGCCTGATTCCAATAATTCATTGACAATCTGTCTGCTTTTTGCGGAGTTAGGGTAAATTCAAAAGTTCGGTAAGTTTAAGAATCACGCAAACCCGATGACGAAAGCACGGAATTTATTTAGCTCATTTAATGTAACTTTGTGTCTTGGGTCCCCCGCCTGCCCGGCGGGTAGGTTGGTGGCAGTGTTTTTCATAAATTTTACCTGACATTACTTTAGCGCATATAAACGCAATAAAACCGGAGTTTTGGTTGAACATAGAGGTGCATGGCGTAGTAAAAATTTAATAATCATATAAATCTCATATCACTTTATAGTCTGTTTTATTGCCATAATGTGTTATTTTTTACTATTTTTTCACCAACATGTTCTTCTTTTTGCAGACTACTTACGCCCGAAATGGGTGGCCTGGTTTGCCCTGAATAGTCGACCGGCAGCCTTTTTATAACTTACCTTCCCCATGGATTGGAACTTTAACGAATTGTGTTTTGTGTGTTTGCTATGCGGTTTAATTAACATTTAGTTAAGGTCATTTTAAAATCAATACAATATCTGACTAATTTTAAATTAAAAAACTATAAAAAGAAAATTGTAACTAATCAGTTTGGGAAATACCACGTTATTAACAATTTTCAGTACTGAACCAACAGGTTTCAAGTGGTTAAAGTCTGACGAATTGGAAATACAATGGTTACTAACAAAAATCGCTTGTACACGTTGATAAATAAGCAGTTAAGTTCTTTGATATAGTGGATTTCAGGATTAGCTTTGCCATATAAATCAAGCAGATGTCTGATCAAATGACAATGGAAGAACTGATTCACCTGGTGCAAACCCAGGCGAAGATAATTGTTAAATTGGAGGCGAAAATTGACAAGTTGGAACAGGAGCTGGAAAAATACAAGAACCGAAAAGACAGTAACAATAGCTCTATACCACCTTCTAAGGATGAAAACCGGCCACCACGCACCAGCAGTCTTCGGCAGAAAAGCAACCGTAAAGTAGGTGGACAGCCTGGGCATGAAGGAAAAACATTGGAAATGGCCGAAGTTCCGGATGAGGTTATCGAACACCGCGCATGTTTTTGCCCTGAATGTGGCAAGGGTTTGAACAACCATCCATTTGAACTTTTGGGCAAACGACAGGTGATCGACATTCCACCAATCAAACAAATTGTGACCGAACACCGGGTTTATCGGTGCAAGTGTACATGTGGAAAGGTTATAGAGAGTGCTTTCCCTGTTGGGATAGATAGTCCGGTTAGCTATGGCAGGAACATTGAATCCCTCGTTGGATATCTCAATGTCAGGCAATATCTGCCTTTTAAAAGGCTTCAGGAGTTGCTGCACGACCTTATGGGGGCGAACATCAGCGAGGGAGGGTTGCATTGCCTGCTTAACCGGCTGGCAGCCAAAGGCGCTGATGCCTATGAATTGATCCGGAAAAGTGTTTTGAACAGCAGTGTCATTGGCACTGATGAAACGGGCATGAAGGTCAATGGAAAGAAGCATTGGTTTTGGACATGGCAAAACAATCACGCTACCTATATTGCTGCATCTGCCAACAGGGGAACCGCTACGATTAATAAACATGTTGCCGATATATCGAAAGATGTTACCCTTGTACATGATTTTTGGAAAGCTCATTTTAAAACACCAGTAGACAGGCATCAAACATGCACCTCCCATCTGGAGCGCGAAACTATTTACTTTGAGAAGCTTTACAAAATATCCTGGCCCGGTAGTTTTCGCAGCTTGCTGATACAGGCTGAAAAACTTAAGAAACAATTGATCCCTGCTGATTATTATAGCCCTAACCAAGCCAGAGATAACCTTGAAAGGGAGCTGAATGCTTTGCTGGAAGAACCTTTGAATCCCAAACATAAAGAATTAGTCACTTTTCAAAAGCGGATAATTAAATACCGTGATCATATTTTTACATTCCTTTACCATCCCGATGTCCCCCCTGATAATAATGGTTCAGAAAGGGCTATCCGAAATGTGAAGGTAAAACAGAAAATATCCGGACAGTTCAAAATATTTGAAGCTGCTGAAAATTTTGCCATACTGAGATCCATTATTGATACTGCCATAAAAAATGGCCAGAACGTGTTAATTGCATTAAACACCATTGCTGATTATAAAAGAAACTGATTAGTTACAAAAAAACAAATCGCCTGTCTCCGCAGGAATGCGGGAACAGGCGAATAAAGTCTGGAAGGAAATTTCCCGAAAGTAAATCCGGAATCAGAGCAATGCGTCGCCTGACTGTGTAACTTCAGTTGCTTTCGCATCTTCCATAAGCACGTCATAGGCATAACCAGAGCCAAAGTCTTTGTCAAGAGTGATAGTTC
>JBBQBC010000290.1:0-3824 GCA_038317155.1 Bacteroidales bacterium | reverse complement strand
TTAGGGGGAAAGGCATGGACCATCGCTATCGCGCAGGAAAAATTAGACGAGGTAATTAATAATTCAAACATAAGCAAGGCTCAGCTTACCAAAGTAACAGATCGTTTTAAAATAAAAATCCATCTGGAAGCTACTGAGGTAGATGTTATCATTCGTAGTCGTTTACTGAAGAAGAAAGAGAATAGTATTGATGAGTTATCATTGCATTATCAGGGCAATTCAGGTAAAATTGGTGATCATAGCGGACTAACAGGGTCTGGTAAAACTGAAGATCGTGATTCTTTCATAACCTACTATCCGTTTTATCAAAACCAGTTTGGATTATTACAAAACTTCCTGTTTGGAAGACAGGGATATGCCTCTACAAAAGTAGCAGCAAGAGGTATGATAATCACAACCTGGGACATTCTTAAACATGAAGTTCAGAACGAAAAATTGTTCAGGGTAGCAGCAGGTTGGCAGATCGCCAGAGAGGCACAGCCATCGCCACAGGCATGGTTGGTTAACAGATATGATAATGCTGAAAGGATATTGAAGCAGGAGCAAATTGATATTTCCGGCCGCCATTTATTGGAGACTATAAATTTTTTAACTGAAGCTGTAGTTACTCCTACCTCACTAAGTAATATCGTAAAGTCATTTATCAAAACACCGGAAGATTTTCATTCTGCGTTAACTGAGATAAATAAAGCTTTGGACACCCTCGTAGAACACAAAATACTGTTGCTTTCAAATGGTACTTACCGGATAACATCTGACATTGAGCAAAGGTTACTGGATGAAATGAACCTGTATCCGGTACAGATATTTAAGAAAAAACAACAGATAATTACCGCATTTAAAAATGCCTCATTTGTTAAATCATTAACCCGCTTCATCGACAGCAATTTGCCGTATGATTTTTATATCACTTCGGATAATGATGATGAACTTACCAATCCATCTTTAAAACAGCTTAAAATCAAAATTAAAAGCCTTTACAATTTCAGTGAAGACAGAACTGTAGATATTGAACAGATTAAACTGCAATATCAGAATGATAAAGATGTGATCTGGCTGGCTCCGGACAATAGTAATTTTAAAGATATTGATAAATTACTCGATGAAATTGGGCGCATAAAATACCTCGAAGAAAAATATACAAATCCTAATTCAGATGAAGGTATTATTGTCAGGGCATTCCAGGCAGAACGCTCTGTAAAAGAAAACCGGTTAAAAGAACTGGCGGAGCAATCCCTCATGCAGGGAAATTCCATTTACCTGTACAACACAGCGCAGCTGGATAAGAATAACTGGCAAAATATTCTGAATGGATTGCAACGTCAGGTGATACAAAATTTATATAGCAAACGATTATCATCTCAATTATCAGATAACCTTGCTGACAGAATCATTAAGGAAGGGAATAATCAACGATTACGCACTTATTTTACAGGTCTGGGAGCAGATTTTCAATTTTTTGATGAACATGGAAATCTTATTGGAGAATCTTTAAAACCTGCCGAAGAAATTTTATACAGGATCAGGAATACTTTTGTAGATGGTGCTACGCTTGAAAAGGATTTACTTCAGCCACCCACAGGTTATGTATTTGGAACCGTCATCACAACTATTGCTGCCCTGATGCGGGGGGGAAAGATTATGGCAAAATATAATGGCGTTGAAAAGTTTTCCTGGAAAGATCAGAGTGTGTCAAATATTTTCAGGGTTGCCCAGGAGTTTCGGAAAGCTTCGTTTAAAGCCATTGCCAGGTCCCTTACTTCCAGTCAGAAAAACAGTATTGTAACTTCATTACAGGGATTGGAATGTGAAACTCACACCGGGAAAAAGATTGACTGGAATACTAACGATTTTGATCTGGTAACCGGTGTCCGGGAGCTTGCAAAACGATTTTGTGATAAAGTGGATGACATGAAACGCTTCAACAAGGATTTTGATGTACTATTCAGTAACCTTGATATATGTAAAGATCAGTTAGTTTCATTCACCGGTGCAATCAGCGAGGCTAATTATGTCGATAAAGCAGAAAGTTATCTTTTACAGGCAGATGTTTATTCTAATGCAGTTAACGATATTGAAAAAGCAGAGAAATTTATTCGCAACAACCTGGATAAATTGAGGCTCTGGAAATCCTTTGCTGACGGTGTATCGGATGAAATGAACAAAACCACCAAATCGGATCAAAATGTTCTTCTATTAGTTGATGAGTTTAACATGCTGTCTAAAGGCGATATAGTAAGGAATTTTCCTCAAATTCAAAAATCTGTTCAGAAAATAAAAGATGTTTACTATCAACTAATGCAGGTTGCTGCAACTGATATGTCTGCTAAGTATTTACAATTGAAGAAGGATGCTGAAACGGTGATTAAAGAGATAGATAAAATGCCGGCCGGGCTTAATGTGGATGCAGAAAATAAATCCAGGAGTATTCTGCAATATGCCTTGCAGCGAACACGACCCACAGTTGATATTGATTACGATGTAAAAGACAAACAAACGAGATTCAGCTATTCTGAAATGCTTTCATTTATTGAACTGTATAATAGCAGAAAGACAGATCTCGAAATCATAAGATCGGGACTGGTAAAAACCGCACCGGTTAAACCTGTTCCGGGTGATCCTGCCCAGGTAACTACTAAAACATTTACATCCCGATTACCTTCAAAAAAACTTAAGGTTAGTGTTTATAAACAATGGTTGCAGCAGGAGTTACAAAAACTGGCCGGAGCATCCGATAATGATGATGTCGAAATTAATTAAAAATCCCTTATTGAAATGAAGCTCGCTGACCATGTTGAGCATATACGCAAACTGATTGATACTGCCTTTCGCAACCGCCTTGGCCGGATGGGTATAACTTCTGCCGCGTTACAGGCTGCAGATTCTATTCCTGCAGAGTATCGGAGCGAAAGAAAACATATTGAAACAATAAGGGAAGTACTGATTGCAGAAACAGGAACTGTTGAGAATGCGTACGAAAAGCTGGTGGAAGAATTTACATTCACTTTATTCAATCGTTTAGCTGCTTTAAAAGTAATGGAAGCACATACCTTACATCCTGAAATAATAACCCGCAGAAGCCAGCATGGCGACCGTTCTTTTGCACATAAACACTGGCTGGAACAAAACCCTGATGGCCGTAATGATGAAATGGAAGGACTTGTTCGTTTTATGGAATACCAATTGGCTTCCTTGGCAGCAGATATTCCTTTATATAGTCTGCAGCACCCTTATCATTTGCTCCCCACAGCCATTGAGCTGAATACCATTATCAGCGCTTTCAATGCGGTTGAAACAGACGAACATGTGGAAGCAAACATCTGGAAAAGCGATGATGTACTCGGTTGGTTATATGAAAGCTATAACAATTTTAAAAAAGCAGCCCACAAAGAAAGTGGCGCCAAAACAGAATTCAATAAGGTCAGTATACAAAGCCAGGTTTATACTCCCCGCTGGGTAGTCAAATTTCTGGTAGATAACAGCCTTGGAAAACTATACCTTGAAATGTACCCTGATAGCAACATTAAGAAACTCTACAAAATTGCCAATGCGCCTGAAACACTCACAAGGGTACCTAAACCACTTACCGAAATAAAGCTTATCGATCCTGCCTCCGGCAGCGGCAATTTCCTTCTTTATTCATTTGATTTGTTCTATGATCTTTACACCGACCAGATTGAAAATTACGGAGCAAATTATGATAAAAGAAAAATTGCCGAACTGATTATTAGCCACAATCTGCATGGAGTAGATCTTGATGACCGTGCAATACAAATAGCCCAGCTCGGCCTTTACATAAAAGCTAAGCAAAAAAAACGCTCTGT
>JBBQBC010000289.1:0-3828 GCA_038317155.1 Bacteroidales bacterium | reverse complement strand
GTTTGTCAGAAAAGCACCGATAACGGCGCTACCTGGAGTCAGGGAACCGGTATCGGTCTTAATGGTGATAAGGAGCAGGATAAGGAATGGGCAATTGTTGATGTCAAAACAAATAATATCTTCGTTACATGGACCCAGTTTGACAGCTATGGCAGTTTTGATCCTGCCGATAGTTCAACTATCCTGTTTTCGGGATCCAAGGATCAGGGTGAAACCTGGAGTGAGCCGGTTAGGATAAATAAAAAATCCGGCGATTGTGCCGATAGCGATAATACAGTTGAAGGAGCTGTTCCGGCTATAGGTCCGGATGGAGAGATTTATGTAGCATGGGCCGGGCCTTTGGGCATTATGTTCGACCGGTCCACTGACGGAGGAGAGACCTGGCTTGAAGAAGACATTTTCGTAACGGACCTTCCTGGTGGTTGGGATTACAATATTCCGGATATTTCAAGAGCTAACGGCTTGCCTGTTACCTGTTGTGATCTGAGCCAGGGGCCGAACAGAGGAACAATCTACATTAACTGGTCTGATCAGCGAAATGGCTATTCAGATACCGATGTGTGGATTGTTAAGTCAGTTGATGGTGGTAACACCTGGTCATCTCCGGTAAGAGTAAACGATGATCCCCCGGGGAAGCAGCAGTTCTTTTGCTGGATGACCATCGATCAGGTTACCGGCAAGCTCTGGCTGGTATTTTATGACAGAAGAAATTACAGCGACTCTATGACCGATGTTTTTATGGCCGTTTCTGATGACGGAGGTGTAACATTTACCAACTTCCGGGTAAGTGAAAGCCCCTTTTATCCCACTGAGGGCATTTTCTTTGGCGATTATACCAATATTTCTGCACATAACGACGTAATTCGGCCAATCTGGACCCGGCTTCACAACGATGAACTGAAAATTCTTACTGCCATCGTTGATCCTTTGATGACCGGAATCACGGATATTAAGCCATATTCATCGTGCGATTTCAATTCATTTCCCAACCCTTTCAAATATAATGTTTCCTTTTCGTTTAAGTTGGTTACCGGGTCTATTGTTAGTCTTGGATTGTACAATTCAAACGGACAGAGAGTTGTTAACCTGATCGATTCTGAATTTCTGCCTTCCGGAAAATACTTGAAAACGATTGATGCCGAGGCTTATAATCTACAGCCAGGATTTTACTATTTCAGTCTGAATTCGGCAAATATGCAGCAGAAGCATAAGGTTGTACTTGCACCATGATAAAAGGCTGTAAATGCCCTTTTACATTCGGGAAAGGTTTTTTTGTATTTTCGCGGACAGTTGCCCCGATTATCTCATTAATCAATTTTTAATGGACGAACAATTACGTATAATTCTGACAGGTGTCAGGGAGCTTTCCCTCACTGTTGGTGTCAGGAAACTAACTTTAAATAATATTTGCAGGACTCTTCAAATAACAAGGGAGGAGCTTGGGAAATATGTTTCCAGTGAAACTGAACTGGTTGAAAAAGTGCTGGAGTTTGAAAGGGAGTCCTTTAAATCTATCTTTGATGAGCATAATTTCGAAGATGTAAACGCCATCGATATCCTGCTAATTGTAAGCCAGGAAATGAATGGCCGTTTTCGTGATCTGACACCTTCAATCACCTTCGATCTTAAGGCATTATATCCTGAAATATATCAACGTCATTTTGAACTGAGAATTGAGTTTATTTTCAATAAAATCAAGATTAATATCGAAAAGGGTATTCGCCAGGGAATGTACCGTCAGGACATCAGTATTGAACTATTGGCCAGACTTTACATAAGCCGGCTAATCGACCTTCATAATCCGGTTTTCTTCCCACCCGATAAATTCTCCTTTCCGATGCTTTTCGAGGTTATGTTTGAGAACTTTATAAGGGGTATCGCCAATGATGAGGGTCTCGCATACTTTAAAAAAAGAAAGAAATCCTACCGGTTCTGCTAACTGATGCTGTTTCTGCATTCCTTCTTTGAACAAAATACTTCACCTGCCGTTAAGGCATACCTGTTTTCTGTAAATGTTAGTAATGAATAATTTTTGGGATAACCTCCCGCCAGGTGCTTTTGCATTGGCACCTATGGAGGATGTTACCGATTCGGTTTTCCGTGAATTGGTTTTGTCGTTATCTACGCCTGATAAGCTGCATCTTTTGTTCACAGAATTTACTTCGGTTGATGGATTGTTTCATCCTGTCGGACGCGAAGCGGTTTTACACAGATTTAGGGTAAATGAATCGGAACGGGATTTGATAAACAATCTGAATATTAAATTGATAGCTCAGATTTGGGGGAGTGATCCTGAGAAATTTTATAAGGCTGCCAGATATATCAATGATGAACATCACTTTGACGGCATTGATATCAACATGGGCTGTCCTGTCGGCAAAGTTGTTAAACAGAACACCTGCTCGGCTCTAATTGGCCAACCAGAACTTGCACTTGAAATCATCGATGCCACGGTAAAAGGGTCAGGCTTGCCTGTTAGCGTTAAAACCCGCACAGGCATTAGGGTTCATCAGACTGAGCAATGGATCGGCCAATTGCTTAAATCTGGTTTGTCTGCCATAACCCTTCATGCCCGGACTCAAAAAATGCAATCGCTTTTTCCGGCTGAGTGGGAGCAGGTTGCCATTGCTGTAGAGGTTAAAAATAAGATGAACCCCGGAGTTAAAATTCTCGGTAATGGTGATGTTAGCTCATTGTCACAGGGAATGAATTTGCTCGGAAATACCGGTGCTGACGGCGTAATGGTGGGGCGGGGCATATTTGCCAATCCATGGTTCTTTTCGGGCGAAGAACGGGAACATGATGTGTTTGAAAAAACAGCTCTTCTCGAAAAGCATATCAGTTTGTATGAAGAAACATGGGGAACAACCCGGAATTTTAATATCCTGAAACGATTTTTCAAGATTTACATCAGTGGGTTTGGCGGGGCCGCTGCTTTCAGGGCGAAATTGATGGAAACTCAAAATGCAGATGAAGCATTTAGGGCAATAAGAGACTTCAAAAGGAACTATTCAATAACCGGAGGATAATTCATTTTCTGAAATTGACTTAACAACAACTTCAATATAAACCCTGTCTGACTGGCTAAACAGATCATTCTATAGAAACTGAATTGTCAGGCAGGCTCAAC
Organism: Bacteroidales bacterium; assembly: GCA_038317155.1. GTDB lineage: Bacteria > Bacteroidota > Bacteroidia > Bacteroidales > Lentimicrobiaceae > Lentimicrobium. The sequence goes on along the minus strand of JBBQBC010000289.1, from coordinate 698 downwards.
CTTAACCTCAACCTTAACCTTAACCTCTATTCATACTTGATCGCATTTACCGGATTGGCTGTGGCTGCCTTTATGGCATGGAAACTGACGGAAACTATGGCTACTGTTAACGAAGAAAGTCCTGATAAAAGATAGGTAATCCAGGTTATTTCGGTATGGTAGGCGAAGTTGCCAAGCCAATCGTTTAGAAAATAGTGAGCAACCGGTATGGCTATTGCGCAGGCTATCAACACCAGAATGACCGATTCCCGGTATAGCATAAGGAGGATTGCTTCAACAGAGGAGCCCAGAACCTTTCGGATGCCTATCTCTTTTGACCTTTGCATGGCAATGAACGATGAAAGACCCAGCAAACCCAACAAGGCGATGAAGATTGACAATCCGGCAAAGGTTGCAAACACGGTACCGAGTTTTGACTCTGACTGGTATTTACTCTCATAGTCTTTATCAAGAAAATAATAATCAAAAGGTCTGTTAGCGCCAAATTGCGTCCATTTTTTGCTTATATAATCTATAGTAGCCTGATTATAGCCTGATTTTAACCTGATTGTCAGAACATCAGAAGGAAAATTGGGAATAAACATTACCATAGGTTCAACCCTGTTATGCAGCGAAGTGAAGTTAAAGTCCTTAACCACGCCGATCACTTTTAGCATACGTCCACCGGTTCCGTCAAGTTCAAACCCAAAATGTATTTT
>JBBQBC010000288.1:0-3830 GCA_038317155.1 Bacteroidales bacterium | reverse complement strand
GGCACCCAACTCGCCTTCCAACTGACCTGAGACGGTAAGGTTGGTAGCTTTGCCGAAAAAGTCCTGGCTGTAGTCCACTTCGCCTGTTTCGGTCAATGGAGGATTAATTGGATCGAGAGTAGTAACCCGAAACATGGCACCGGCACCTTCGGCATCCGAACCAGTAACGATAGGCGTATGCAGATAATAGAAACCGTTGTCGTTGAAGTACTTGTGAATGGCAAAAGCCATGGCATGGCGGATGCGCAGCACTGCCCCGAAAGTATTGGTACGGGGTCTGAGGTGGGCTATCTCGCGGAGAAACTCCAGCGTATGGCCTTTTTTCTGAAGGGGGTAAGTTTCGGCATCGGCAGTACCATAAACTTCGATTTCTTTGGCCTGAACTTCTACGGCCTGACCCTGCCCGGGCGATTCAACCAGAATTCCGTTTACCGAAATACAGGAACCAGTGGTGATGAGTTTCATAGTTTGCTCATCAAACCCCACAAGATCAACCACTATTTGAATGCTGTGAATAATGGAACCATCGTTCAGCGCGATAAACGCCACATTTTTATTTCCGCGCTTGGTGCGCACCCAACCCTTTAGGTTAACCATATTGCCGGCACCAATTGTTTGCCAGTTGTGAAGTAAATCAGCAATTCGAATTCGTTTGAGCGATTCCATTATCTGTGTTTATGATTGATGGTTATTACGATGTAGAGTTCCGGACTGAAACCTGTTGTAAAGAAGTGGCAAAGTTAAGAAAAATCTGAACCATACCTATGTAGGGGCGCGACATGTCATATCCCTACTATGTTCCAAATGCCGTATTATGGAACGTTGAATACTTATTCAGGCAGGAAAAATACCGTCATGATTAAAGTCCGGGGCATATTTTGTGGTATCGGCAGGGACACGGTGTGCGTCAGCTTAAAACAGACATTCTGCAAAATAATCTTACAATAAAGTTTCAATATCTAGAAACATTTGCTATCTTTGTAAAGAATTGCAATAACAAAGTGGAATGAGATATTTTCAAACAAGGTTTATGGACGAAGCTAACGGATTCATTGCTCAACTTGATCCGAAAACCGCGAAAAAAATATTTTATAACATTGATTTAGCAGAACAGACAAATGATTCTAAATTATTAAAGAAACTACAATATGAAATTTGGGAGTTTCGAACAAAGTTCGCAGGGCTTCAAATAAGGCTTCTCGCATTTTGGGATAAATCAGACAACCAGGAGACTTTGGTTATTGCTACTCATGGATTTATAAAAAAAGTTGACAAATCGCCAGCAAATGAAATTGACAGAGCAATAAGGCTACGAGAAAAATATTTTAACAGTAAACAAAAATAATAATCATATGGCAACTCAAGAAATAATAACCTATTCACTTGCTGAAATGAAAGATAAACATATAGGCAAGGTTGGGACAAAAGAGAGAGATGAATACGAATACGAACTTAATATGGATGTTTTAGGAAAGATGATTAAAACTGCCAGACAAGAACGTCATCTAACTCAAGAAGAGCTTGGAAAGCTTGTTGGTGTTCAGAAATCTCAAATATCTAAATTAGAAAGTAGTGCTAATAGTGCTACAATTGACACGATTATTAAAGTTTTCAAAGCATTAAAAGCAGAGATAAATTTTAACGTGAAAATAGAAAACAACATTGTGAAGCTAGCTTGATAAGGAAAAGCCGAACGCACAACAAATGGCATATTGCATACGTGTTTTATAGGCTTTTGAAGCTTTGTGATTCGAAAAAAAAAGATAGTGTATCTTGATAAGAGATTGCTTCATAATCCAGCACGACACCATATCATAGACCGACATGTCGTTTCCCTACACTGGTTTATGATGAAGAGTCAAAAGCATTAACCTTATAAACATTCGCACACCCCGTCCCGGAAAGATTTTATTACTTTTGTCGAAAATAAACCTTGATGGACTTTCCTGCATTATCAACCTGGATTCCCGGCAGTACCAAACCATTGGTAATTGCAGGTCCGTGCAGTGCCGAATCGGAAGAACAGGTATTGCAGACTGCCCGCGCTTTGAAGGCTTTTCCACAGGTTAAGGTTTTCAGGGCAGGCATCTGGAAACCCCGAACACGGCCAGGCTCGTTTGAAGGAGTTGGATCCGAAGGTCTCCGTTGGCTTAAACGGGTAAAAACAGAAACCGGGCTGCTTACTACGGTTGAAGTGGCCAGCCCTCATCATGTAGAAGAAGCCCTGAAATATGGCATTGATATTTTGTGGATTGGGGCACGTACCGTTGTGAACCCGTTTTCGATGCAGGAACTTTCTGAAAGTCTTGTTGGTGTTGATATTCCTGTACTGGTAAAAAACCCGGTAAATCCTGACCTGAAATTATGGATCGGGGCTATTGAACGACTTCAGAAAAACGGGATAAAGCGTATAGCTGCCATTCACCGGGGATTTCACCAGTTTGAAAAAACCATTTACCGCAATGCCCCGCAATGGGAAATTCCCATTGAGTTGATGCGTCAGATGCCAGGTCTTCCGATGCTTTGCGACCCCAGTCACATCGGTGGCAACCGCAGCCTGATTCAGCAAATTTCACAACAAGCCCTCGATCTTGAAATGGATGGGCTGATGATTGAAACCCATTTCGATCCCGACAAGGCCTTGACAGATTCCGAACAGCAGGTATCTCCGGAAACGCTTGGTGAAATCCTGAACAGCCTTATTCTGAGAGAATATACAGGTAACCAGGAGTTTGAGCGCACCCTGGAAGAACTCCGCCGCGAAGTGGACCTGATTGATAATGAACTGATACGCTTATTGGCCCACCGCATGGGGATTGCCAAAGAAATGGGCCGGTATAAATATGCCCACAATATTACCATTCTCCAGTTACAACGCTGGAAAGAGCTCTTTGCCGACAGGATAAAAAAAGGCGGGAATGCCGGCCTCGACACCCGATTTCTGGCGGATCTGTTGAAATTGGTTCATGAGCAATCGATTGAAATACAGACGAATGTGATGAACAAACCGGAGGAGTAATAATTAGGCTATTCAATTTCTAATTTCTAATTTCTAATATCTAATATTCAACATGCTGGACTTACCAACACAATATTAATTTCGGATTTCGGATTTGAATTTAATACTTGATATCCCGGAAGATGTCCTTCTCCTTTAGGAGAAGGTGCCGAAGGCGGATGAAGTAATGACGGCTTTCGGATTTTTTCAATCCTACTACTTATTTCTTACTTCTTCCTTCTGACCTCGGTCCCTGAGCGAAGTCGAAGGGCCGACTTCCTAAATCTGATCTCCATCATTCCATCATTCCATCATTCCAATATTCCAATATTCCATTTTTCCATTATTCCATTCTACCATCATTCCATCATTCCAATCTTCCATTCAACTATCTTTGCAGCGATTTATTCTGAACCTGTATTGAATGATTGACCACTCTCCCATTACTGAAACTGCCGTACTTGTCGGACTTATTACCAATCGCCAGGATGAATCCCGGGTGAAGGAAACACTCGATGAACTCGATTTTTTGCTTGAAACTGCTGGTGGCGAAGCACGAAAACGCTTTGTTCAGAAACTCGACAAACCGGATTCCAGGACGTTTGTTGGTTCCGGAAAGTTAAATGAAATCAAATCCTTCATTAAGGCGGAGAATATCGGCACCGTTGTTTTTGATGATGAACTGAGTTCTTCACAATTAAGAAATATTGAAAAAGAACTGGATTGCAAGGTGATTGACCGGACTGCGCTCATTCTCGATATTTTTGCAAAAAGAGCACGCACCGCTACTGCAAGGACCCAGGTTGAACTGGCTCAGTTACAATACACCCTT
>JBBQBC010000287.1:0-3898 GCA_038317155.1 Bacteroidales bacterium | reverse complement strand
AGATACGTATTATCAATTACATACGCAAGCTATCTTTTATTTTTTATTAATAAATCGCTCAGATTAGGTTAGAGACTTAGAGACTTAGAGACTTAGAGACTTAGAGACTTAGAGACTTAGAGACTTAGAGACTTAGAGACTGAGAGACTGAGAGACTGAGAGACTTTAGAGACTTAGAGACTTAGAGACTGAGAGACTTAGAGACTGAGAGACTTAGAGACTTAGAGAGGAAGTGGAGAAATTTCTAATTTCTAATTTCTAATGTCTAATTCACTGACAATTATATAGTTGGAAAATGATAGGTGGCTGAGCGTTTTTCGAAATCGCCTTGTACCCTGAGCCCCGTGCCCTGAGCTCCATGCACCGTGTTCCATGCCCCGCGCTCCATGCTCCGTGCCCCATGCCCCGTGCTCCATGCCCCATGCCCCATGCCCTGAGCCCTATGCTCTGAGCCCTGAGCCCTGAGCCCTTCTGCTTGATTCAGTAATTTTATAACCTTTTCAGGAAAAATTATAACTGAACCCAATTGGTATTGAAGTTACTTTGCAGCGTATTATTTTTTACATACCAAGAAAAATGCATCCTGTGAAAATCAACGAAAACCTTGCAATCAGCGAAAGTGGTTTTCTTTTTAATCCTTCAACCGGCGAATCCTTTACCGTTAACCCGATTGGTGCTGAGATTATTGAAATGCTCAAAGAGGGGAAAACCGCGGATCAGATCACCGAAGAGCTGCTGAAAATCTATGAAATAGATAACAAAACCCTGCAGAAAGATTTGCATGATTTTAACGACATTTTAAAACAACACCAGCTTCTCGAACCGAATGAAGAAACCAGTAATTAACATCGGGGTAACCGGGTTAAACGCCATTGACAGTCCGGGCCCGGGAGTTGCGGTGATACGTGGGCTGCGCGAAGCCACTTCGTTCGATGTGCGGATTATCGGTTTTGCTTATGAGTCGATGGAGCCCGGCATATACATGCACGACCTGGTTGACCGGACCTATCAGATACCTTATCCTTCAGCCGGCTCCGATGCACTGTTATCAAGACTGGAATACATTCAGAGCCGTGAAAAACTGGATGTGATCATCCCCAATTTTGATGCTGAGCTGTATTCTTTCATTAAACTTGAAAACAACCTCCGGCTGCTGGGAATTCACATGTTTTTGCCCACTCTTGGTCAATTTGAAGAGCGTCACAAGGTGAATCTGTCGGAATTTGGCAAAAAGTATGGTATTGAGGTTCCTTTGGGCAAAGCAATTTATGATTCATCCGAAATTTTTGCATTACAAAAGGAATTTGATTTCCCCATGATGATCAAGGGAAAATGGTATGATGCCTACATAGCTTACAACATGGAGCAGGCCCGCACCTATTTTAACAAAATCAGCGCTAAATGGGGTTTACCGGTCGTGCTGCAGCGGTTTGTTCACGGAACTGAATACAATGTTACAGGGCTAGGTGATGGAAACGGAAATACGATTGCGGCAGTGCCCATGCGCAAACAATTTATAACTGATAAAGGCAAAGCCTGGGCGGGCATCAGCATCGACGATAAAAAATTACTGGCAATCACGCGGCAATTTGTTAGCGAAACCAAATGGAAAGGCGCTTTTGAACTGGAGATGATGAAAACCACCGACAATGTCTATTACCTTATGGAGATCAACCCTCGTATACCAGCCTGGGTTTACCTTGCAGTAGGCGTTGGCCAGAATATTCCGGAAGCGCTTACCAACCTGGCCCTTGGCAACGAAGTGGAACCTTTCACCTCCTATGAAGTAGGCAAACTATTCATTCGATACTCCTATGACATGATTGTCGACCGGTCTGAATTCGAGAAAATTTCAATTAATGGAGAACTTTGATTAAATCAATACTGAAATGGAAAAGAAACATTATGAACGTCCACATATAGTCAAACTCGAATCGGGAATGCCCGGCAAATTTGGTATGCGCAACGATTCCCCTCCAACCACCCATATTGACGGGGTACCGGTAAAAGAGCTGGTTACAGAGTATGGCTCACCGGTCTTTGTGATGTCAGAACGCACAATCAGATCTACTTACCGGAAAGCATACAAAGCCTTCAGTACACGTTATCCTAAGGTACAATTTGCCTGGTCGTACAAAACCAATTATCTGTCAGCAGTCTGCAATGTCTTTCACCAGGAAGGATCATGGGCAGAAGTCGTTTCGGGTTTCGAGTACGATAAAGCAATAGCAAATGGAGTGGACCCCGGCAAAATCATCTTCAATGGACCCGGGAAATCGCCTGAAGACCTTAAAAAAGCAGCCGGGAGCGGATCCCTTATCCACATCGATCATCTCGATGAACTATATACCCTTACCGACCTTGCCGGAGAAATGGACAGAAAACCGCTGGTTGCCATCAGAGTAAACATGGATACCGGTATTTATCCGATGTGGGATCGTTTCGGATTTAACTACGAAAACGGACAGGCCTGGGATGCCATTAATAAAATAATGATGTCAGGCAAACTGGAGCTGGTTGGGCTACACACCCACATTGGCACCTTTATTATGAGTGCGGGAGCATACGGCGTTGCTGCCTCAAAGCTGGCAGACCTGGCATTGGGGATTAAACAAAAATTCAATCACGACATCCGCTACATTGATATGGGTGGGGGATTCACGTCGAAGAATACCCTGAAAGGCTCCTACCTTCCAGGATCTGATACAAATCCAACCTTCGATGATTACGCTGAAGTCATTACCACCGCAATTGTCAACAGTGGATTCAAACCCGAAAACCTGCCTTTACTCATACTCGAAACCGGAAGAGCGCTGATTGATGAAGCGGGATTTTTAATAACCACCGTTATTGCCAATAAGAGACTTTCAACCGGTCGCAGGGCAACCATTATTGATGCCGGCGTAAATCTATTGTTCACTTCTTTCTGGTATCAGCACCCGGTAACCCCGGCTCAGGGCTTTTCGCAATACCGCGAAGAAAACACACTCTACGGCCCGCTGTGCATGAATATAGATTGTGTGCGGGATAGTATAAACCTGCCTTTGCTCAACAAGGGAGAACAGTTGGTTATACATTATATCGGTGCTTATAACATGACACAGTGGATGCAATTTATAACCCTCAGGCCAAATGTGGTGATGATTGACCAGGATTCAAAAACCCACATTATCCGCGAAGGAGAAAGTGTTTCTTCTGTTTCAGGTCACGAAAAGACACCTGAATATCTGCTTACTTTAAAATAATTGTTTAAATCTTTTGCAGACTCCTGCAAAATTTATACTTTTATGAACTTTATCAGGTATTTATTACAGCCTTTCATTCAAAACAGCGGATTTACCTGAACATTTCCGCATTTAGAATGCTGAAGGTTACTATCAGAAAATTAACAGCGCTGAATGATACACTTTTCCGACCGGGCTATTGTAGAAGGGCTAAAGCTTAATAGTGATTATATCATCAAGCATGTTTATCAGGAATTTTTCCCTACCATCAGGTATCTGATTAAAAAGAATACAGGCAATGAAGAAGATGCTGAGGATATTTTTCAGGAATCATTAATCGTAATTCTCAAAAACGTTCAGAAAGAGGATTTTTATCTGACCTGTTCATTCCTTACCTACCTCTATTCAATCAGCCGTAACCTCTGGATGCAGCGTCTGAAGGTAAAACGTAAAGGAGCCACCAGTTTCGATCTGATAGAAAAATTCTTTAACATACCTGAAACTGCCACAAAAGAAGCTGCCGAAAATGAGCAGACTAAATACCGGATTTATCGTGAACACTTCAATGCCATGGAAAAAGACTGTCAGCGTATTCTTTTGCTTTCATTGCAGAAATATTCGTCGAAAGACATAGCCGAAACCATGGGCTACGGGTCAGAAAATTATGCCAAAAC
>JBBQBC010000286.1:0-3954 GCA_038317155.1 Bacteroidales bacterium | reverse complement strand
TTACTCAACTTATCAATGGGGTCAGAAACATTCAGATCTGTCCAACAGGTTGGTCTTTTTACTGAATCTTTGCCCAGCATAGACTTTAAACTCACATGCACATGTAGATCAACATAACGCATAACAAAACAACTTTAAATTCAAAATTCAGAAAAATGGGAAAGCAATGAGGCCAAAATGAAAATTCCGCGTTTTTGAAAGTCGGGAGAGTCGGATCAGAGAGGGTAAAATATTTTTACTGCAAATTTGTATTTATGTCAAACATAGTTCAGGTTATATCCTAAATGCAAGTAAAACATAAACTTTAACAACTAATTAACTTTTAGGCTAATCACAAGCCTCTACCAGAGATTTTTCCGGTGTGCATAATAATTAAAAAACGCAACCAAAATAGATTGCGTTTTAATTTAAACATTGGCGTCTGTGGAACTCTACTCTACCACAAACTTTCCGCTAAGAATTAAGGTGCCTGAATTGCTTGTAAACCTGTACAGCCAGATACCTGGATGAAGTCCTTTCGCACTGATTACAATTTGATTAGTACCTATATTATCGAATCTGGCCGCTTCTGTCCCACTGGATGAATAGATGATAAGTGAACCGCCTTCTATCCTTGTATCTGTATTGACAGTAAAAACAGCTTTAACCCGGAAAGGATTGGGCCATATTTCAGCATCAGGGTTGTTCCTGGCTTCGTACAAAGTAACACCAACGTTAGGACTGTTATACTCACCCGGGGTACCATGGGGTTCACCACTTGTTTTCCAGCTTTCTGCCAGGGCATTATCAAGGCCGGGATTGATCAGTTCCAGAGTAGGCCCGTTTCCATCGGGTTCCAGTGGCCAGGGGAGATTGTCATCGTAGAGAACTGTATCGACCAGGGTCCCGGTTTCGTTATACAGTCTAAGCAATTCTCCATTTCCACTCAGGCCAAATCCCATAGGACCAACATAATTATCAACATTGGGAAACAGGCTATGAAAAGTACCAGGATTGTTGGCTACAACTATTAATCCGAAAGGTGCAACAACAGTACCCGGAGCAAAAGTGAAGATATGAAGATCGTCCTCATCTTTAAAAACCCAGTTGGAAATATCAAGATCATATCCCTGTGGATTGTAGAATTCGACCCAGTCACCCGGATCAAAACCCGGTGCTGAATTATAATTAATTTCGTTAATAACCAGTGAATCAGCAAACACCCGGGGTACATATACTGCTAAAACGGTATCATTGACTGATAGCCTGATCGAAATATCCCTGAGTGTATCGGCAGGAAAAATGGTATGGTGCTTAACTTCCCAATGGTCGAATTTATAGTATTGATCCGATTCAATGGCCGAGAATTTTGTATCAATGTTCCCGTAATAGGTTCCAGTCCAGGGGAATTCCTTCAATTCAAGCGAGTTTAAATTCACCTGCCCTTTGCCTGGGGGCGAAACCTCGACTTTTACCGTATATGGGCCTGTAAGTGAGTAACATTCCTTTAGGGCTTCTCTGACAAAACCAAAGCGCTGTGTCATAAAATCCCTGATTTTCTGAACATTGGCCAACCATTGCGTATTATTGCCACCCCATCGCAGGAAATGCCGGCCCATTTCCGGTGCAATAATACCAGCCAGACTATCGAAGAGCGGAAGCAGGTAGTTCGGGTTTAGTGATGTATTCAACAAATCGGCATAGCGGGAAACATAATACTGTTCGAAATCAGGATTGGTTCTCAGTTTATTCAATAACCGGATATGACCTTCTGGATCGGAGCCTCCGGAAAGTGCTTCATGAAAACAGGGTGAAACGTATGGATTCTGTGCCGGAATTCCCGTGTAATTATAATAATGCCCGAAGGTTGCATCCTCATCCCAAAGTATATAGCCCCATCGTCTGTGTCCTCCTTCTGGATTTAATCCGCGCCACCAGCCTACGTTCCAGTTGAGCCAGTCGGAACAAACCACAAATGAGTTGATCAGCATATAATCGGTGATGCTGGCGGGATCGAGCCGTCCTGTAACATAGGCCCAACTTGCCGAATCGGCCATATTATGGCCCATGATGTACGAATAAAGTAAATTCCAGTCGTTGAAAGCAGCCTGACCGCCATACTCAGCCCAGGTACCGCCCCACAGCATAAGGTAATGAAGATCATACTTATCCTGGTCATAATAATATTTTGTAAAATCGTGGTCGTTCACCTTTTCACGGATGGCATAGACACCCCAGTACTGTCCATTGGCAAACATAACACAGCGCGAGGATTTGCGTTCATCGAGGCTCATGCCCGATTTCACCGATATGGTCTGGACGAAATCGTCACGGATGTGCGCACTTGAATCAATGCCCGGATAGTTATCGTCGCCGGAAGCCCTGAGGATTATTTTCTGATATTCATTCCTGTCGGTATATTTAAACAGATCTTCCTGTAAGGCATAATTATAACCACACTCATCACGCATTTTATAATCAAGGCTGCGTTGAGGATGAACCCATGAATCCTGGCCATGTTTGTCGAATTCGCCATAGCCCTTGGTAGTCCTGACTTTGTCAGTATTAAAATACTCAATTGTTCCCCACGGATAAGTAAATTCGTTACCGTATAATAAGGTAATAAGGTCACTTCCGGCTATTGAAACAACCGGAAGGGTAAAATTCTCATTAATAAGATAAGTATTGTAATCGATCAGGCTGGGAAGGATGGTTGCGTCATTACTATAGACTTTTGCTTTCAGTATTTTCGTAACCAGAACCGATATGGGCACAGAATATTCAGGTGATGTAGGTCCGGGCTCGTTGCCATTGGTCGTGTAACGGATTTTACTATTGGGTTCAGTTGTCGAAAAACTCACGATCACAGATTGATTGTAAAAACCACCTTCGAGACTCATTACAGGTTTCTCTGCATACCTTACATAGGCAGTATTCAGGTTGTTTGACGTGCCGGGAGTCGGAATTGTATAAACACCCCAAACAGCATCTCCGTTCAGGATACGGCCGTTCGAATGTTCCTTTTGCGTAATTGAAACTACCTGCTGATCAAGAATATTTCCACCCTCATTAGCAAATACAATATATTCAGGTATTGCCTTTGTTTGAGTAAGCTTGAAGTTGGTATGATACGATCCGAAATTTGCTTCATCCCTGCCGGAAGCCCAGAATAGCTTAAATCCATTTGCAGGAATAGAAGTACCTGCCGGTATCTGCCACTTCATAGGCGCATCGGGATTATCGCTGAGAAAATATCCGCCAATGTTCACGGGAGCGTTGCCGGCATTATACAACTCTATCCAGTCTTCATAAGAGTCATAATTATCCGGAAAAGTTTCGAAATTTGAGCAGGAATATTCATTGATCATTACCTGAGCGCTAACTCTTTCTGAAACCAGAATTATCATTAGAATCAGAAAAATCCCTATAATCAGTGTAATTGTTTTTTTCATGACTGGCTGCATATTTGTTTCTGAGAAGTGATTCCAAAATTAACATAAAATTCATCGATTATCAATACAGGGATAACTTTCAAACGCGAAAAAAAAGGAACATCTTAGACAGGAGAAATCTCTTCATCAGGGTTAAACAGGAAGAACATAAAAGTGGGCTCTTAGCTTCTGTTCGAAGCAATATAACGCTCAACATAGCGGTTAAAAAGCATTTTAAGTCTCAGCATCAGTTCATTATTCACAGAAAAAACGCTGTCATCTACCCTGCATACCGGCAACACTTTGCGCGAAGTCCCCGATATAAAAAGAGAATCAACCTTCTGAAGATCATTGCAATGGACCTGTTGCTCTGAAAATTTTATATTGGTCTCTTCGCATAACGATATAATGCGTTTCCTGGTCACGCCGGGTAAAACAGATCCCAAAGGCGGTGTTATGAGCTCATCCCCAACGATAAAAAACACATTTGACCGGCTTCCTTCAGTTATATAACCAGTCCGGTCAACCAGAAGCACTTCGTAAA
>JBBQBC010000285.1:0-4033 GCA_038317155.1 Bacteroidales bacterium | reverse complement strand
GTCGGGTTGTATTTGTACATGGAGAAGTCAACAGGTTTTTCAACAGCCTTGGTTGTGTCGCTCTGGGCTGTCGCCGGAAGAGATACTGTCTTTTCATCCTGTCCGAGCAGTTTGCGGGCCAAAGGCACCACATCGCTTTTCGGATATTTTGTAATCAGGTTGGTTAACTCCACTTTCATGGTGTCGAGGCTCTCGGTTTTTCCCCTCGATACCGCCTTTAGGTAAGCAAATCTCGGCATCAGGTTTTCATCGGTATAATTGGCCAGCGCGTCTTTGCAATAAATAACTACTGTCCGGTATTGCTCGCGTTCAAATGCCTGATAGGTTTCTTCATACAGCGTTTTAACCCTGTTGCGTGCCGCTTCAAGCTCAATCTTATAGTTGGGGTCTTTCAGGATCTTGGCATAATCACTTTCGGGAAAATCTGCAATAATTTTGTTTTTATAGAGTTCCATTTTTGTAGAATCGCCCTGGTCGCGGTAAGCCCGGTATAAATGGTAACTTGATTGCAACACATTGGTGTCCTGCGGAAACCTGTTTATCAGACTGGTAAAAGTCTCTATGGCTTTGGGCTTATCCAACAGTTCCTCAAGAAAAATCATCCCGGCATTGAAAAGGCCATCGGCAATCTGAATATTACTTGAGGTGATCTTTTCAGGTGTAAACGGAAGGTTTTTAAGATAGGTATCGCGGCTCTTGAAATCATCACCGCCTTTGCCTCCTTTTTTGCCCCCGTTGGTTGTGTCAGCTGGGGTGTCACTGTTTTCATCAGTCAACTGCTCCATATCCATCTGACGCTTGTTGCTGAGCCTCCAGTTATCTTCCAGTCGCCGTCTTCCCCATTTGCGCAAAAACTCGGAGAAGCCCATGCTTATTGCGGAAGGATTGTAGAAATACCAGCCCCCGCCACCAATAGATGCCATACCCTGGGTCTGATCCACAATCTGACGTCCCTGCAACCCGGCACCCGCCATCATGGCCAGTTGTTCTTCTTCCTCGCGCTTCTTAGCTTCCTCTTCTTTCCTGATGAACTCGGCAATGGCTTTGTCGATGATCTTATTCCGGTCGGCTTCCGACATGGTGGCCAGGCTTTGCAGACTATCCTGCACATGCACTGTCTGAAGATAGCCAACCAGCCGGGTCAGGATATCGGTTTTCGCGTATATTTTTTCATAGTCCGGAAAATCCTTTGGCAGGAACATAATTGTGCTGTCATAGTAGGCTTGCGCCTGACCGTAATCGGGCCTTTTAAAATAAATATCGGCTAATCGCAAAGCGGAAATTGATTTCTGATAATCGTTATTTACGCTGCTGGCAACCGACTTCCTGAGATATTTTACGCCCAGGGTGTCGTTTTTACTTTTAAATGCAATATCAGCAAGTGCATAATAGATCTGGTCGCTGAAATCCTTGTTTTTAATGTCTTTCAGCATTTTTTCCAATTCCCTTACGATCATTTTTTTGTCGCTGCTGTTGGCATTATATACCCGGGCCAGATTTATACGGGCATTGAAAGCCATTTCAAATGAAGCCGAACCTTTGATTACTTTGGTGTAGAATTCACTGGCCCTGACATCTTTTTTCTCAACCTGGTATATCTGTGCAAGGATAAAGTATATGCGGGTCCGTAATTTTGCATTGCGGTTCAACGGGATGGCTTTTTCAAGAAATTCCCTGGCCTTGCTGTAATTCCCCTGGGCAATATGCATATCAGCATAAGCCAGCGGAAGATCTTTTCTGACAATCCAGGGCAACTGCAACATAGGTTTTTCTGATTTCACCATATCGTACATTACCACTGCCTTGTCGAATTGTTTCAACTGCTTGTAGCAGCGACCGGTCCACAACTGGGCTTCATATTTTACCGGATCATTGCTGTATTGTTTGCTTACATATTCGAAAGCACGACGGGCGGCGTTGTAATCCTGCTTGTAAAAATTGGCTTTTCCAATGAGCATATAGCTCTGTATCACCCATTTAACACGCTCTTTCTTATCAAAATACATCGAATGCTTCTGAATCACCTTCGAGGCTTTCTCGATGGCCCGGTCCATGTTGGGATTTAATGCCTGGGAATTGGTTTGGGTGCCCAAATTGTAAACCGGCAGTACCGAAGTGTAGTTATCCCGTGCGCTTTTCCGCAGATCTGCAATGCCTTCTTTCAGGCTCTCATTGCCATTCCAGTAGGCATTGTAGTGTGCTGTAACATTATGGTACGCGCGGCGAGTAAACGTGTTCTTTTTGGTAGAACAGGCTGCCGTTAGCATGAGAATAACCCAAAACCAAAGAAATACTGAACGATGAATAATAATTTTTGCAGCCAATGATACGCAGTTTACTGTTTCACTAAATAACTGATTATTTGCAAAATTATTTTATTTTTTTGATTCAGGACTGACTATAATTAAATATATGTATTCCAATATTTCCTTTAAAGCTGCCGGCCATGTCTGGAAAGGGCGCTGGCACAGATGTTATGAGTACACAATCAGTCAACATTCGGTAAGGATACGACATGTCGTGTCCCTTTCAGATGTTAATGATATCCCTGAAGTTCAGCCTTCTTCCCCAATTTTTCAGATGAGGAGTCAAAATCAACATTACGTATCTTCTCTACAAGCTATCTCGCGATTACAATTTTCCCGCTATTGATTGATTTTTCATTCCCAAACGTAAACAAATAAATTCCAGGTTGCATTTCTCTTGCATCCCACACTGTTTTCTCTCCTGTTAAGGGTATCTGAGCGACGGCACGCCCATAAATATCCGAAACCGAAATAAGGCCACTTTTTATTTTTGTGCTTTCAAATACCACATGTTCATTAGCAGGGTTAGGGTAAACCCTGATCCTATCTGTTGTTGCATTATTGTTTATTCCAACATTGCTGAGATTTCCCGTTGAATCAGTTTTTATCAGGAATGGAGTGATCTTCCCTAAAATTTCAGAAACACCTGTTATAACAAATCCTCTGTCAGTGCACTGCTTTATATCAAATGGCCAGATTTGTTCTGAGCCTCCAAAATAAGTAGTCCACAGACTATCCCCATTGATGGTCATTTCATGTAAAAATATTTGATTCCCGGGTTCGTGAGGAGCGGTTATACCAACCGCATTCATTTCATCACCGTTAATTTTATCCAGAGGATCAGTATAACCAATATTGCCAACTGCAATCAATTTATCCCCATTAATCGGCAAAAACCTGTACGTATAACATGTTTTGTCCATAGCGAGTTCCTTTTGCCACAGAATAGTCCCATCAGGAAGGAATTTGATAAGGAAATTTAAAAATTGCAAAGACGCACCAGTAACGTGATAAAGACTGAAAAGTGCATTCTCATACAGATAGGTATCACATAATATACAGCCAAAGTAAGCGTAGGAGATTGAGTCACCTGCCACTGAAAAGGTATAAATATCGCTGGAATTAATTTCACCAAACCAGCCACTCAATACAGAAATCAACACGATCCTGTTATCATCCATTTCCAGAATTGAAGGTGAATAACTGTAATTACAGCCATATTCATTTGGATGGTTTAATCGTTCCGACTGCCAGATAATATTCCCGTCCAGATCCAGTTTATACATACGATGGATGAAATTTTGTACTATGGCACTTACCAATAAATGCTTATCCTTACTGAATACAATTTGGTTTACTACTGAAAATGAATCATATTGCCTGCACCAGATCGTATCCCATCCGGGCGACATTTTGATAAGGCTTCTTGCGTCTCCGGATATAACACCCATATAGACATTCGCATCATCATCTTTGGTGTAGGAGCTTATGTAAGGAAAACTAGGTAAATCTCCGAAATCAAAATGTCTGGTCCAGAGTGTATCACCTTTGAGATCGGTCCGGATTATAAATAGTTTACTCCCATTGTTACCTTCAGCAGAGAATCCGGCCATGGCATAACCGTCGCTGTAATTAATAACCACATCACTTTCGCCTTTCCACCAATAAGGATAATATTTTTCAAAAGTCTGTGCGCCTGAAGTGATGCAGATTAACAGAAAAAGAAT
>JBBQBC010000284.1:0-4077 GCA_038317155.1 Bacteroidales bacterium | reverse complement strand
CTTACAATTTCCTGATCGAT
Source organism: Bacteroidales bacterium (assembly GCA_038317155.1). Taxonomy (GTDB): domain Bacteria; phylum Bacteroidota; class Bacteroidia; order Bacteroidales; family Lentimicrobiaceae; genus Lentimicrobium. Next base: position 4,057 of record JBBQBC010000284.1, on the reverse strand, counting down.
TGAGCTATTTTTCTTTTCAAATCGCTCAATTTGGGTTATAGTTGATCCATGCATTTCACAGGAACGATGAAGGAATCCTTATCTTTGTTTTCAATGAATACAAATATATGCTGTACCCATGAAAGTAGCCGGAAAAGATTACCTGACGATAACACTGGAAGGCGAATCGGTTTACATGATCGATCAGAATTTGCTGCCCTTTTCGTTCCATATAAAAGAGTGTAAAACCTTGGAAGATACCTGTACGGCCATCCGGAATATGACAGTAAGAGGAGCCGGAGCCATTGGTGCTGCCGCTGGTTTTGCCATGGCGCAGGCATTTATGGCCAGTGAAGATCCGGAAACAGCCCTGGAAAGGATTAAAGCCACACGCCCTACAGCCCGCGATCTGTTCTATGCTGCTGACAGGGTTTACAATGCAGGGATGAAATCGGTGCAGGCTGCCGTGGATGAAGCACAGAAGCTGGCCCGCGAAAATGTGGAAGCAGCCAAAAGTATTGGTAAATATGGAGACTCCCTTATAGATGATGGAGCCAGGATTCTGACCCATTGCAATGCAGGTTGGCTGGGATTTGTGGATTATGGCAGTGCCCTTGCGCCGGTTTATATAGCACACCGCGGAGGTAAATCAGTATTTGTTTATGCCGATGAAACCCGCCCCCGTGGTCAGGGCGCACGCCTAACAGCTTGGGAATTAGTCAATGAAGGGATTGAACACAGCATCGTTCCTGACAATGCCGGAGCTTACCTGATGTCAAAGGGAATGATTGACCTTGTTATCGTTGGTGCCGACAGAATTGCCGCCAATGGCGATACAGCGAACAAAATCGGGACCTACGAAAAAGCCATTCTGGCAAAACATTTCGGCATTCCTTTTTTTGTTGCCGCTCCTTTATCTACTTTTGACCTGGCAACGCCTGACGGCAATAATATCGAGATAGAAGAGCGCAGTTCTGATGAGGTAAATTACCAAACCGGACCAGATGCTGAAGGCCGGATCCATACCATCAGGGTGAGTAATCCGGGTTCCGATGCCTTTAATCCTGCTTTCGATGTAACTCCGGCTGAGTTTATTACCGGCATTATCACCGAAAAAGGGATAATTCAGGCAGATAATAATGCAATAGCAGCCTTGTTTCACTAACAGGGTGCAAATTCAGATTAAAAACAATCAATATCAACAAGAATTGGTAACAGAAGTAAAGAGGTGATTATTTGTATCACATCAATACTTTTTACTTTTTACTTTTTACTTTTTACTTGTTTTCCTATGGAAAAAACCTGCTCCTGGCCGGGCATCGACCCGCTGATGAATGAATACCATGATAAGGAATGGGGCGTACCTGTTCACGACGATCGCAAATTATTTGAATTTCTGGTTCTCGATGCCTTTCAGGCCGGGTTGAGTTGGAAAACCATCCTTCACCGGCGCGAAGGGTTTCGCGAAGCATTCGATAACTTTGATGCTTCAAAAATAGCCGCTTATACCGAAGAGAATTACAACCGTCTGCTCAACGATGCCGGAATCATCCGCAACAGGGCCAAAATCAGGGGAACCATAAAAAATGCGCAGTTGTTTATTGGTATTCAAAAGGAATTCGGGAGTTTCGATGCGTATATCTGGCAATTTACAGATGGAAAGACCATTGTAAACCACTTTACAGAACCAAAACAAATCCAGGCTACCAGCCCCGTGTCAGACGCAATGTCCAAAGACATGAAAAAACGCGGGTTTACCTTCTGCGGAAGCACCATCTGCTATGCTTTTATGCAGGCGGCTGGCATGGTAGATGATCACCTGGAGGGCTGTGCTAGGAAAAGAGGTTAAACAGCATCTTTTCTTTTATACCGAAATGCTACTTCGAAATTTCTCAACTTATCTATGTAGATTGAATCAATATCAAAATTCTGATTAATATAATTGATCCAATTATTGTGAGTAGCGCTTATTTCTTTGACCTTTTCTTTCAGTTGTGGATAAAGTATAAGAAATCCCATTTCATCGATCTCTTCCAGTTGCCGGGATTTTTCTTTAGAAAAGGGCGCATTTATGACATAAAATGAATTGACATGGTTTAAAATCTCATTTGGACTATACGCATTTGGATTAATCACTTGAATATTAGAATTCATTTGCCTGAAATAGTAATTATAGAAATCAGCTATCTGGCTCACCGCCAAAACATTGGAATTTTCAGGAACAGACATTTCAACCATTTTCGATATTTGTTTAAAATTCTCTTTGGAATTCTTTGAGTAGTAATTATTTATAAAACTAAAATTAATAACATTGCTTATAAAAAGAGCTGTGAACAGAAGAAAAATGGTTTTGAATTTGTATTTCTGATATCCGACAGCAACAGCTACAACAATAAATGGCATAACGGCAATCATACTCTGCTGGTTAATAATGGGTTTAAAGATGGATACAATGAAAGTTATTAAAATTACTGAAATCAAGCTATAGTTGATTAATAGAAAGCCCGGATTTTGAAGATGGGTTATCTTGTCCTTTTTTCCGAAAAAATTACTCATAAACAAACCTAATCCAAACACATAAAATAGTGTAGTAAGGGGTTCCTTTCCCGTGAAGTTATACAGATACTCAAAAAAATATCCAATATTTGGTAAATCCATGAAATGATGCCGCTGACCAGTAGATATTATATTTGGGATCCATGGAATATAAAGAAGAAAAATAGCCAGAAATGTATAAACAAATTTCTTAAAAACAACAATATCTGTTTTTTGGGTAATAACCAGTTGAAGTAAGCAAAGTCCTTGAGCCAATAGAATAAAAAACGCATAATAATGAGTATATATTGATAAAACGGAGAATATGGCATATAATATGAAATAATAAATATTCGCTTTTTTTATATTTTTCAGGAATAGAATAGAAGTAATGATTACAAATACAAATAGTAAAATATACATTCGGACTTCCTGGCTATGTTTGATATGATAATAGAATATGGATAATAGAAATGCTGACATCAGGCCTGTTTGCTTGTTTTTGATTTCTTTCCCAAGATAGTATATTAGCCATACACCCAAAATGCCAAGTAGAGCAACGAAAAATCTTGCTGTAAAATCATTAAAAGGAAAAATTTGAAACAGGCCATGAAGTATTAAATAAAAAAGCGGAGGATGATAATCTGTTTCTAATTTGGATAATAATACTCCGGTTGAATTAGCAGGATCAGCAATGCACATTGAATATAGCTCATCAAACCAAAGACTCTGGAACGTCAGATGAAATAAACGGGTAAATATTGTAATTGCGACTATAGTCAATATAAAAGCACTTTCTGAAAAAAGGAAATTTTTAGTTTTATGAAAATTATTGAACATATAAAAGTTAGAAAAAAAGATTAAACATTAATAAATATTTCAACTTTTGCAAGAACATTAGAGTATTGGAAATAAGCTAAAAAATAGCATATTTATTTGTTATAATGCTGAATATCAATAGCTTTGATTTGTAAAACAAACAAGATATAATATGCTGCCAAACAAAAGTACAACAATCGTTTCAGAGATAAAAGACTTTTTTACTCCAAGTTAAGTCCGGAACCGCGCCATAATACGGGGAATCATTAAAAATGCGCAACTTTTCCTTGGAATACAAAGGGAATTTGGCAGTTTTGATGCTTACATCTGGCAGTTTACCGGAGGAAAAACCATTGTCAATCACTGGACTGATCTGCAGCAGATTCCTTCCAACAATCCCGAATCCGATGTTATGGCTAAAGATAAGAAAAAGCGGGGCTTTACCTTTCGCGGCAGCACAATCTGTTATGCCTTAATGCAGGCGGCAGGCATGGTTGATGATCATCTTGAGGGGTGTTTTAGAAAGGGAAAATAATTAGGGTCTGCTGAAAAACTCAACAAAACCGACACACTTTCACGTTAGGGTGCTCTGCACCTTAAAATCCTCTTATTCTGCGATTTACTACCAATGTTTCGCCACTCTGTGGCTTTAACTGATAAAAAGTGGTGTAATTCACAAACCAGATGCACGGTTTTTTGATGTTATTACATTATTTCCATGCAC
>JBBQBC010000283.1:0-4179 GCA_038317155.1 Bacteroidales bacterium | reverse complement strand
TTGTAATCCTCACCCCGACTTTCAAAACCCAATAACCCTGTCAGGTTTTCAATAGATGTGTTATTGTCGATAAGGGTTTGTGGTTGTTTTTCCTCTGGAGAATTTATTTCGCCCTTAGTTTGTTCCTGTCCATTAAATTTTTCTTGAAATACATTAGCTGAAAATTCTTTGCCCAACCGCGAGCCGTTAAAAACAAATTTTTGCCGATGGTCTATAAAGGTGACGCCGTAAATCCGTCCTGATTCGTTTTCGCGGAACAGAACGGAAATTCTGTTTTTCAAAAGTTGCTTTTCAAAATCCTTCCGGCTTTTACTGTTTTGAAATGCCTTTGAGATTATGGTTTTCGGGCGTTCTTTTAGTTTTCTGTTTTTTATGAAAGCTTTGGAATGCTTCATTCTTTGTTGAATGGCTTCATTTCCTGTTGATTTACCAATATTTGATGATTTAATGGGTGTCCCGTTAACTTTGCCATTTTCATCCTGTGCGGCGTAAACAATACCGGTATAAGGCTTGCCTTGATAATTTCCCCTTGTTAGAGAAACATGCACATTGTAAATGGATAGCAGAGCTTTGTATTCGTTAAATGTTTGAAAATGCCATGACCGGGAAACCGGGCGGACCACATTAACGATTTGCCGGGTGATGTCTCCGTTTCTAAAATCTACTTTTTTAAATGTGTAACCCTCAATTTTTTGTCTTTCAGTAGCAGGAACTAAAGCAAGTTTCTGTTCCAGTTCACGACAAATCCGCATTGATAAACGATGCTGAAAATTGTCACGGATCATCTTCCCCGTTTCATCCACTTTTACAGAAACAATATGCAAATGATGGCGGTCAATATCTTCGTGTTTGTAAACAATATAAGGCTGATTTCCGTATCCCAGTTTTTGCATATATTCCTGGGCGATTTCAGAAAACTGCTTATCGCTTAATTTATCTTTTGGATCAGGATTTAAGGATATATGGATAATTGGGTTTTCGGTTCTATTGTTCGCAAGCAAATACGGAGAAAAAGTGTTGGTGCAAATTCCAATTCCGAAATTGCCATTTGGTGGCTCCATCATATTATTTACCAATAATACTTTTGCGTGACCCTCTTTTACCTTCTGGTGGTTGTATGCCAGTGCACTGTAAAGCGAATTTCCTGAACCTATTTTTGCAACCATTTATATACTATTTTCTTGTTCGACAAAATAAGCGAGCTTCTTTTGTGCTCATTTACCCAAGTATTTATCCTCAAATTCTTTGATTAGATCCATTATTTGTTTGTTGGTTGCAACCAGTTCGAAGGTTGCTTTTTCGAGTTGATATGTAAGCCTTCGGCCTACTACATATTTCAATTTTCAACAGCCAAGTTTGAGATCGGATAATTCGGATCATCATGCTGACCCCCTTAAAGCCAGTCTAAAAATTTTCTAAGATTATTGGATTTCTTTGGAAGGATTTAGAATAAATCGTGATTGTCACAACTAATTCCAAAAAATTCCAGCTTTTATTGGTCGGCCGTTGGATTTTGTTGGGTTGATTTAGCCACTTTCCAGTTATGAGGTAAAAGATCTGCCAGGTCCAGGTTATAGTTGCCATTATACTCAGGTAACCTTGAAAGTACATCTATCAACCATTCTCTTGGATCAACATCACTTGCTTTGCAGGATCCGAGCAACGAGTACATCACTGCAGCATTCTCTGCAGCATCATGGTTTCCACAGAACATATAATTGCGTCTTCCGATAGCCAGGGGCCTGATTACATTCTCCACAAGATTATTATCAATCTGGTAACGACCATCCAGGTGGTATCTGGACAAGCGCTGGAACAGCGAATAAGTATATGATAATGCTTTATTCATTCTGCCCCGTGGCATGGTTTTGGGATAGTAACTTAAAATCCATTTTTCAAAAGCACACAGTATCGGATAAGATAGTTTCTGTCTTAGTTCAGCACGCTCTTTATAATCCATACCCTGATCGGTTGCCATATCTTCAACTCTATAGAGCAGGCCGATTTGTTTCAAGGCATATTCTGCGCCCTCTTTATCCTCTTTTGTAGCTTCAGTAAATTTACGTCTTGCATGTGCCCAGCAACCAAGCAGCAATACGCCTTTCTTATTCTCATAGATAGAATAAGCTTCATAACCATCCGTCTGTACGGCACCCTTGTAATTATGCAGTAAATCGATGATAACCTTCTGAGCCCGGGACCCTTTATCATAGTGGAAAAACACGGTGTTATTCATGACCGACCTGACAACCCAAAGGTAAGCCTTTACCGCTCGGTTTTTTTCATTGTCAATGACCGGTACAGTACTCTCGTCCACCTGGATATAATCGGTGGAAAGAACCACCTCACGTAACCTGAAGTACATGGCTCGCATAAGATCACAACCATCGGCGAACCACCCGTTTATGGTAGAGGCAGGAAGACGCATACCACACTTTTCCAACATTATTATCTGACGGTGGAATGGAAGATGGTACAGATACTTACCCAAAAAGAGTTCAGCCAACAAACTTGCACCGGCATTACTGCGCGGTAAGGGTAATAAAGGAAGGCTAGCGATTTTAATATTTTTCTGTGGTGTTTCTGATTGTTCCTGCTGTTTCTGAAGCTCGCTTTTCAGCGCATACTTTGGACGGATGATCTTTCGAACAAAAAGTTCTCCGGGTTTATGTTCCAGCACTTCGGTGATCTCTTCACCAATACGGACCCAGTTCTGATCGATACCTTCGGGTTCAATCACTTCGGTTTCTCTTCTTAAAGAGTCGGGCAATGCCAGACGAACCGGCTGCTTCTTGTTTTTCTCAGGTTTTTTACGTTCAAAGGAAATGATCTGTTTTTCGGCTTCTTCCATGGCAGCCTTTTCTTCGGGAAGAACATCAAGACCATCAAAGTCAATTTTTCTCTGGTTCGGATCCTGTGGTACGTATCGTTCACTGGAAGGTTTCCATAACTTGTTGCGGTACCATGCAAGCTGATCAGTGAGCTGTTTTATCTTATCGTCCTTTTCCTGGATTACAGTCTCGTAACGCTGGTTTTTCCTCTCAGCTTTCTCAAGGGCTCCATCATCGATTTTTCTTAACCGGGATAGTTCCTGATAAAGCTCGTCACGTTCCTGAAGAAGTTTTTCGATTAAGGCGTCCTGGTCTGAGGTATTCACTCTGTATCTATTGATTTATCTGGTATTGAAGATAATCAAAGGTCGTGAAATTACCAAGAAAAATGCTGCTAATTTATCCCCAAAACTGATAATTTTTTTCGAAGTTTTTTAGGTCGGAGTTTTACAGTTTCAACCATCATTATCAGATCATGCCACCCGATAACAAGCGAAATAGTTTTCTCATCAAGTGAAGGAAGGTTAAACCTGCCGGATTCGAGCTTTTTATAATATATCACCAGCCCGGCATATTCCATGTGCAGGATCTTCATAATATTCTTGTCACTGTTTATAAAAATGAAAACCTCACCGCTGCGCACATCCCGGTTCATTGTCGAGGTAACAATACCGCTCAGAGTGTAAAAACTTTTGCGCATGTCTACCGGTGCCGGATACAAATAATACTTTAAAGACTGATGAAGGTGGAACATGTCAATCGTAGAGGTGTATTAATGCACGAAGTTCAGAGAGATTCATTTCCTTTTTGATCCTCATTTTTGTTCCATTGGGATAAATCAATTCAATTAGGTTCTCTTCCTCCTGATGCTGATTACCCCGGTCGTATCTGGAAGTGAGAGCCGACTCCGAGGGCTTAACTATAATGGGAATAAAACCTTTTCCTTTCTTTGAAGGAGAAAGCTTCTTATGCCAGTAATAGAATGTGGATGGAGCTATACCCTCATTAGCACAGAAATTCCTTGCCGTTAGTCCTGACTCTTTTTGCAACCTGATCAGCTCCGCAAATCTTGATTGTTTTTCCATTTACACTTTTTGTGGCCAAAGGTAGGTCCTGTTGAAACTGGGCACAAGATGTAGGAGGCCGAAGGCTTACGTTCAAAATAGAAGGGTCCGCGATAAATAATTGTTTGTCCGTCGTCGATGACAAGATCTATGTGATGGTAACCGGAGTAGTATTCGGATGATGGAAAATCAGTTGAAAAAGAGATAGCAAAGTCCTTATATTCATCATCTATGTACCATTCAAATTCATAGTTACAATCATAACCTCCGGAAACATTGGAATC
>JBBQBC010000282.1:0-4200 GCA_038317155.1 Bacteroidales bacterium | reverse complement strand
GCTTAACCACCAGCTTTATGGCTTTGCGGATGGCCGTGGGATTGGGCTGGTCTTCACCGGTTTGTATCCTTGCTATTTCCAGTGCAATCCGGCGTGCTGCGCTTAACAGCACATGACCGCTGCCACAGGCAATATCGCAGATCCGTAAAGCCAATAATAACAGCACTGTGCTTTCCATGCTGGCTTTCTTTTCCCTGTAGGGCTTTATGTGGTCTTCAATCAGGTATTCCAGCGAATGTTTGATAAGGGGTTGCACCAGTTCCTCAGGAGTGTACTGACTTCCGCTTTTGCTCCTTTCGTTGCTCGACTCAAATGTGCAGCTATAGGCATCGCTGCCGGCAACCGGTTCAATCTTTAGTTTCAGTTCCAACAGGCCTTCGTACACTGAGCCAAATTCCTCCACATCCAGACCTCCATAGTTAACGGCAATCAGCACTCCGTTCTCGTTCTCAAAATAGCCGAGGTCCTTCATTACTTTAAGCACTATGGCATTGCTTAACCGGCACTCATGCATATCGTAAACGCTATTGCAAATAGCATCGTAGCTAAAAATACCGCCCTGCAAAGCCATGATTCCCAGCTTTGAACCTGTTTCATTTTTCTCGAATAATGAAAAGGTATTGAGCAGGCTTTGCCATAAATCGTAATGACGGTTGGCATCAGGTGGAGGCAACTTCCGAGCCAGCTTTCTCAAGCGAAGCAGGCTGTAATAATTGAAATAGATCTGACTGAACCGCTTTGTTTCCGGTGTCCGGCTATCGGCATACACCAGGTTGCGTTCTTCAATCACAAACAGGAAAAGTAGCCGGTAAATAATACGCAACTGATGATGGTAATAGTCATCTGGTTTCAGTGTACCATTTTGCAATGCTGTTCGTAAGAAGGAATTATCAGGATGGTTGATAAAGCCGTTGGCCAGGGCCTTGATGGTATCTTTAACGGCAGTGCCCAGTTTATTGCGGATGGTGCTGCCTGCTTCCAGGCCTTCCTGGTGGTATTTCTCAATAAGGCTTTCGGCGCCGCCATCCATTTTTTGCGGCATACGGCTTACATGCAACAGGCGGTAAAGCAAAACGAAATCGGAATACAAATCCTCTTCCATTATTTTCTGCAGGTTAAACTCCACATAGCTTAACCGGGTAATGCGACTGGCATCGCGCAGTAGCCGTAATTGCTTGCCATTGGTAACCAGGCCATACAGGTGCTCGCTGTAATTGAGGTATTCCTGCACCATGGCATGAGGCGATACCCTGAGCTGTTTGTTTTCGGGCCGGCGATCAATTGATTCGTGAAAACCGCCGATATAAACGGGGAAGCCATCTATCTGGCTGTCGCGGTATGCAATGGGAAATGTTTTGCCGTTGAGCTCTTCCGACTGACGGCTATAGCTAAGGTTATATCCCAGGTTCGAAAGCAGGGGAACGATCCAGAAATTACGGGTCTCGGTGGTGCCTGCTTCGCCTTCGTTTAAACGTGATAATTTACTCTGAAAGATGGTCCATTGCCCTTTGGCATCCTGCCATGCTGAACTGATTTCGTCCTTCAGCTTCGCACTCGTATAGTCTTTGCTAAAATCCTTGCCCTGCTGGTAATTGGCCTGTTCGGAACGGATAGTACCCAGCAGCTCAGAAGAGATAATGGAACCTTGTATATCGATTGAAGGGAAGTTCATTAAATTTACGAATTGCGATTTACGAGTTACGAGTTATGCAGTGCCATTAACAGTGTCATTTTGCAACGTCATTTTACAACGTCATTATCAACGTCATTATCAACGTCATTTACAATGTCATTATCAACAGTATACTCAAAAGCCATTATTTATTATCAGAAAAATTACCAATAACTGTCCAAACACCTTTCTTGGCCTTACCTTCTCTAACGAGCAAATTATCAGCCTTTAGCTTCTTAATTAGCCTATCCACAGTACTTTTAGAAACACCAAGAGCAGCCGCAATTTCATTAATAGTAATCGCAGGGTTCTCCATAATTGCATTTAAAATCTTCTGTGAACTTTTCTGTGAACTTTCGACGGAAACCGGCAAAGGAACATTGTGTGGACGATGAAGAATGACATTGAACATACCTTCTTTCTGAAAGACGGGTTCAGGTAGGTCGGCTTGTTTCATCAAATCTTGAATACGGCCAATACCGGAACCAACTTGCTCAACCAGATGCATACGTGCAAACAGTCCGAAAATCAAAGGATTCCGGGAATGGCTTCTTTTGCCAAACTCGGATTCAGGGATGGCACTAACCAGCCCGCCAGGATTGGTAATTTCCACCCTGTCGTCAAAAACCTCAACGAGAGTAACTGCGCCTTTATCATAATAATCGCGGTGCGATAATGAATTGATAATAGCCTCTTTGAATGCGGTTTCGGGTATTTCCCAGATTTCTTTCCTGGGCCCGGAACCTTGGCCTTCAATATCATAGCTCACATTTAATTTACCCCGCAGCCATTGCAAGGCCTGCATATATTGAGCAAATAAATTACCACCAAAAGGCTTGTCATCAATGATATAGCGTTTATCGGTGCCCTGGTATGCCACACACCGAATAATTGCCTTTTCGATAAATGATTCGGGTTGTTTGCCGAAAAACAAAACAGCGCCGTTTTTAAAGCCCTGATTATTGTTGTAAAGTTTTAGGCTTCTATAAATCTGCTCATAAGGGATGGAAGAACTGATGTGTGCCTCAGCTTTAAAATGAGACAGAAATTCCTGATCCACCATGGTGTCAGGAATAAAACCCGCACAGGGAGCCTCATCAAAATAGATTTTTTCGGAATGCTGAAAAAAATCGCGCATTTGTTCGGCGGTAGTAAGTTTCTGCGTATTGGGACCAAGACGGATATAAATTGCTCCCGACAAAACATAAGGTTTATTGGGACCTGATGATACCTCAATCACGCCAATGGATTTACCATCCACATCAACAATATAAAGAGAACAAGGCAAGTTTGGCGATATTTCTCCCAGGCTGTTCTGTATCGCAGACCTTTTGGCATTGTCGATGGTAACGCCTTTAATCTCATTGGCGTCATTTATCCCTATCAACAGAACGCCGCCGGCAGCATTGGCAAATGCACAAACTTCTTCCGTGAGCTCTTTCACCTTAGAAGGAACCGATACCTTGAACTCAGCATTATAGCCTTCCCCACTGGCAGCCAATAGCTTTATATATTCGGAGGTTATCATTTCAATTGCGAATTATTGATTGCGAATTCCAGTTTTTCAGTTATTGATATCAAATTGGCAGACGCTGTCCCCCATATCTGAAATGACATTTGAGAAAATGATCTGCACGATTTCCAGCAGCTATTATCCATGACCGATATTCCGTTAACGAGAAGTGAAATATTAAATTCGTCCATAAACTTACAACTTTTTGTACTCTGAGAATAATGAACCACATTCTGCAAAACCTAAGTATCGTCTGTTAAATTCATCCGCCCATGGCGCAAGTGATTTTGGCACTGTTTTTTTAATCTGAGCAATCGTGTTTTCCAGTGAAAGGTAAAATAACCGGTTATGAAACTCAGGATTCATCATTGAATGGAAGCCATCAATCTCTTTTTTTGAGGAATCGTTTTCATCCGGAGAAATAACAACCGCATAAGCATTATCCAGCCTGTTTGCGATCCGGAATTTTTCAGCCAATAGAAAATTCCGTCCCAATTGACCAAAACCTTTTAATGCCTGATTTACACCTTTTTCGTTAAAGATATTACCATTTCTAACTAAATCAATCTGCGCTGTTAATTTAGATGAAGCGTTTGATCCAAGTTTTTCACCATATTTTGTTTCGATGGCCAGTATATTCCTTCCTCCTGTATCTGAAGTATAAATTAACATGGCATCGAAAGCAGTAAGATCATCTAAATATTCTCTTTTGGGATACGGGAAATATTCGATTTCAACAGACACTATTTTTGCTATGTGCAAGGATGGGAAGCAAGACCTGAATATTTTTGCAGCAGCTAAATGATCATGCTCGAATAAAGATTTCAGCGGATAAAATAAATTGAAACACATGGGCTGGCTACTGAGCATATTGTTGAAAAGGCGATACTCCTTGATGGTTTCCCCGTTTTTCAAAAACTGAGTGCGAAATTGAGCATAGCTGAAAATTTCAGGCGACAGAAAATTGGTACCTGTAACATGCCCGTCCACTAAAATATTACCATATCTTGTATTG
>JBBQBC010000281.1:0-4240 GCA_038317155.1 Bacteroidales bacterium | reverse complement strand
TAACAGGGTGGAATCGGTGCCGGGCGTCTTTGTGCAATACACTTACAATCCGAACGAAAAGCTGAGTCTCATCGCAGGAATGAGGGCTGATCATCACAATAAATATGGAACCATCATTACCCCCCGCGTCCATTTCAAGGTAAACCTTTTTGAAAAGACCGTGCTGCGTGGTTCGGCTGGGAAGGGGTATCGCAGCGCTTCGGTGCTGGCCGAGAACTCGGGTATGCTGGTTAGTTCCCGTCAACTGGTCTTTCGCGAGGATTTCAAAATGGAAGAAGCATGGAACTATGGGTTGAATCTTACTCAAACCATCGCGCTGAGCGAAAAGCGGGATATGGTTATTTCTGCAGATTACTACCGCACTGATTTTATCAACCAGGTCATCATCGATCTTGATCAGGCTGCTGACAGGATTGTTATTTATAATCTGGTTGGTGAATCCTGGTCAAACAGTTTTCAGATCAATGCTGATATTGGATTGTTTGAACGGTTTGATCTTACAGCGGCTTACAGACTAAATGATACAAGAGTTACAACTGCCGGTGAACTGCGTGAACGGCCAATGGTAAGCCGGCACAAGGGTTTGTTAACGCTTTCGTATGCTACCCGATTTGATAAGTGGAAGTTCGATTTTACCGGACAATACAATGGAGCAACCCGTCTGCCGTTGGGTATTAACTTCCCTGAGCATCTTGATTATAAGGATGGCTATTCACCTGCCTATTTTACCATTCATACGCAGGTTACCCGAAAGTTTAAAAAGTGGGATGCATACATTGGAGTTGAAAACCTGACAGGTTTTACACAAAAACATCCGATACTCGGGTATGATGCTCCGTTTGAATCCGGTTTTGACGCAGGTACAATCTGGGGCCCGCTTTTGGGAAGGATGTTTTATGCGGGAATACGGTATTCGATCAAATGAAGAGTGAAAAGTGATGAATGAATAAAGTGAAGAGTGAATACAGTGATGCTTCGACTTCGCCTGCCTGTTTGCAAGATGGCAACCTGGCAGGCAGGCTCAGCAACCTGGTGAAAAGTGATATTTTTTTTCAAACATATTCCGTTGTGACCCTTTGCGGATCCAACTCCAAATTGTAAATTAATAAATGCTAAACCTTAAAAAATGAAAAAACTAAAATTGATTCTGATGGCAATAGCCGTCCTGGTTGTCGGTATAAACCTTTCAGCCAAGGCTCAAAAAACTGCTGATCTTGAAATTAAAACCTCTGCCCAGTGCAGTATGTGTAAAGAGACCATAGAAAAGGCCATGGCTTTTGAAAAAGGGGTGGTTAAGTACGAGCTTGTTGTTGAGACAAAAATACTGAAGGTTACCTACAAACCGGCGAAAACCAATCCGGAAACCATTCGCAGGGCGGTTTCGGCAGTTGGTTACGATGCTGATGAAGTGGTTGCCGATCCCAAGGCGTATGCTAATCTGGCCGATTGTTGTAAAAAACCTGAAGACAGAAATTCTGATCATTCCGGGTACAAGCACTAATCAATGAAAAGTGAAGAAGTCAGAAGTCAGAGGCCAAAGTTAAGACGCAATGAACATTGATTTTCATTCAAACGTTCTTCTATATGAACAGAAGCTATAAATGATTCAAATTTAGCTTTAAAAATCAAGACTTTAGACTTCTATATTCACTTATCATCAGGAGCCGAAAGATGGGTTTGTAAAATCATCCATTTTCCGGCCCTTTTTTCAAGAAAGCCGGTAAATCTCAGGTCTGAATATTCCTTTGCCTTAATGCCCTGGGTATAATTATATTGCAATACTTCTGAGAACCAGGCGGTTTCACAACCAGAATGAACATAAATTACCTGATCACGCGAAGAAATCAGCGTGTTTTCAAACCTTTCGAACTGCTCTGAAAACTTTTGCCGTAATGCATCAAACCCAAGGAAAACATCGTGCCGGTCGGTTCCAATGGTGTAAACAGATGAGTCATTGACCCAAATTTCGTCAATCATGGCCAGATTGCCGGCTTCATTCGCGATAATGTACTTTTGAAGAAGTAATTTAATTGCCTGTTTTTCTGCTACAGTGTCACATATTTTTTGTTTTTCCTGTTTACAACTGAAAGACAGAACCATTATAACCATAACTGGTATCAGCTTTAGCTTATTCATAACAACAGAGTTTAAGTGATTAAAAATCAACTTCTGGCAATCATGCTTCCATATTTACAAACACCCTTCCCCTGATTTTACCCTTCAGGATTAATTCTATATACCGGGGAAGTTCGTTAAGGGAAATTTCTTTGCTGATCTGTTCTAACATGGAAGGTCTCCAGTCCATGGCAAGTTTATTCCAAACCTGCCTGCGCAAGGCCATGGGACAGGTGGCTGAGTCGATGCCCAGCAGGTTGATCCCGTTAAGGATAAAAGGATATACGCTGGTTTGAAGTTCATGTGAGAGGGCATTGCCGCAGACAGCCACATTTCCGTGTCGTTGGCATGCTTTAATGGCGGTGGAAAGGATATTGCCTCCTACCGTATCGATAACGCCCGCCCACCGGGGACGGAGGAGCAATTTACCACTTTGGTCACCAACCTCATCCCGGCTGATAATCTCTGCAGCGCCCAGACTGTTAAAATAGTCAGATTCATTCGTTTTGCCGGTTGCGGCAGCAACATTGTATCCAATACCGGCCAGGATATTGACTGCCAGGCTTCCCAGTCCGCCTCCGGCACCCGTAACGAGAACAGTACCCTGGTCAGGATGCTGCCCGTTAAGTTCCATTTTATAGATGGCCAGAGCGGCAGTAAATCCCGCGGTGCCAAGCATCATGCTTTCTCTGAATCCCAATCCTTCTGGTAACGGCATAACCCATGAACCGGGGACGTTGATGTATTGTCCGAACCCTCCGGAAGTATTCATTCCCAGATCGTATCCACAGACCAACACCTGGTCGCCCTTTTTAACAGAAGGATAAGCAGAGTAAATAACTGTTCCACAGGAATCTATGCCGGGTGTATGCGGGTAATGCCGGGTAATGCCCCGGTTACCAGTTGCCGAAAGGGCATCTTTGTAATTCAGCGAAGAAAAGTGGACCCTGATCAGGACTTCATTATCCGGAAGCGACGACAATTCCCGGGTCCGGATAACTGGTGCGATGGTATTTTCGCTTGTTTCATCTGCTACAAGCGCCAGGTATGTTTCCTGTATCATATTTATCTCAAATTTGTCGGTGTTTAACAGAAGTAAAATTGAGACGTGAGGTTTTAATGAAGGCTCTGTCAGGAGAAACCTGCACCGATCAAAGGTAGTAAATCAGCAATCAATCCACAAATTTTATTTGTGAATTGATTTACAATTACAGGGTGTTTTGAAAGTTTAAAGATTGCCTGCTTTATCAGAAAATGCCTGAAATATCTATTTGGTGGCTCCCGTAAACTCTGACCAGCTCATCTTCAGGTAACTCTCATCCCCGTAAAAGGTAAGCAGCGGAATTAACTCCTCAGGCGTTTTGTAACCTTTCAGTTTGTATGTCCAGTCGCTGGCTTTATCAAGAATTACATAGGACGGATAAAGCTTTTCATTTTTGAGAAGGGCAAGCGCCAGGTTATGGGTAGATTTTGACTTGTCGGGATTTGGATTCACAAAAACCTGTTCCTTGAAATTTATCGGTTCTTTTTGTTCCGCGTTAAGTTTAACAGCATAATACTTTTTATTCATATAAGCCACTACCTCAGGATTGGCAAAGGTTTCAGCATCCATTTTTTTACACCAGCCACACCAGTCGGTATAAATATCGACGAAGATCATTTTTGGCTTCTTTTTATTCAGTTTCAATGCTTCCTCGAAAGTCATCCATTTAATAGTAGCGGGTCCTTTTTCTTCACCAGATTTTTTTTGTGCGGATGCAACCGACGAAAAAACTAAAGCAGATAGCAGCACAAGCGTGAAGATTGTATAATTTCTGATTGTCATGACTTTTTTTTTGGAGTTCAAAGATAAGTGAATTCGTAATAGGATAAAGTTAGAATGGAAGAAATGTAATTTTAGAATTACGATTTACGATTTACGAATTACGGATTTCGGATTTCGGATTTCGGATTTTTTTAATCCTGCTTCTGACTTCGGACTTCGGACCTCTGACTTCTGACTTCAGATTTTGGATTTACCCACATCCCATTGCCAACTGCGAATTTCTAATTTCGGATTTCAGATTTACCCACATCCTATTGCCAACTGCGAATTTCTAATTTCGGATTTCGGATTGCAGATTTT
>JBBQBC010000280.1:0-4256 GCA_038317155.1 Bacteroidales bacterium | reverse complement strand
GGCAAGGTAAAAGCAACACCCGGGTTCAGTTCAATACCACCATTCAAATTAAGTAAAACAGTTATTGCCCGTCCCTTGCCGGTAACCGACGAAGGAGCAGCCACTGTTAAGGAGAGGCTGGATTTGCTATAATTACCTTGAATATTTGCCGGGCCAGTGAGCAAAATATCCGCAGGAGCTTCGCCGGATGTACTGGTAAGTTTAAACTTGAGATTTGCAAACTTTATAACTGCTTCGGGCTGCAATGACGGTGTGGCGAGATATAAACGGGTTCCAGTCTCTGATCCTTGTGGCGAACCTACAAATAGTATCCTGCCGGATGCATCCATATCAATAATCTCTGGCATGTTGTGTCCGTTTGCCTCCATCTGTGAAGGAACAAGCCAGTCGTTCCAGTCAAAAGCGTAGGTTATACCATGCCACCGCATACGAAGTTCCGACGGATCTGTATCGGTCGCCACTGAGAAAAGTACATCATTCATCGAATTCATAGCATAGGCGATGCCGATCCGGTTTACCGGACCGAGGTATTCAATCTTTTTACCATCAATAATTGCCGGCTGTTGAAGGGATGCACCTACTACCCGCCCTGTTGTCCTGTCGATGTTTTGAATAAAAACACTGTCGCCTGAATTAAAAAAATTACTGGTATTGGAACTGAATAATAACTTGTTTCCTTTCACAACGGCTGGTCCTGTGGAAGAACCATCATAAGTGGAACCAAGCAATAGTGCGGTTCCATCATCCGCTACTTTGGCTACATATCGCCTCTTCGTCATGTCTTCATACATATAGTCATGAATATCAAGTATATCGGAACTATCTGCAGTACCTAATTTCCAGGATTGCAGAAAAAGATATCCACCAATATTGGAGTCGAAGAACAGCGCACCACCAGGGATTTTACCCCGGATAATGCCGGGAGGACCATAATATTTATGCGCTTTTCCATCAACATAAGCCCAGCCATAGCCCGGTGAAGTAGAATAACCTGCATAATTATTGTTATCTGCATACCATGTTATTTGACTCACCGGGTGAGCTGATGGAATTGGAATTTTACTCCAAACACCCTGTGTGGATCGTACCATCGGAAAGATGTGCAGTGTTTCATCATACCGCAAGGCTGTTATTGTTCCATCATCAAAAAGCCTGTAAAAGGATCTGAACGGAGTTTCACTAATAGGGGGGCGTACTTCTTTTCCGACAAGTTCGACCCGCCAGTATATTTTTGATTCTGAGCTTGGATCCTGGCTCGTATCATCTTTTGATTTGCAACTATTTAAACCCAAAGTATATACAACAGCCATTGCCATGCAAGCTGGGCTAAAAAATAACCTTAGTTTGGTTACTTGAATACCGATGTTCAAAAATGTACTTTTAACTAATCCTATTTCTATATTCATTATGGGATGTTTATTAATTTTAAATAGCCAGTTATTTTAACAGGCATTAAAAAAGTGTAAAGTCACTTTTTAGTTATGCTTAATCTCTACCATCAGCGGAACCACAGAGCCCGTTACATATTCAGTGCTTTGGTTGTCGTCATCGACTGTAAGGTTGCGCGTGCCGTATTTCACATTTACCTGAAAACCGACTTTTGAAGGGTCGTATTTTATTTTGTCCTTCGCGATTAATTTATCGCCCAAAGCAGCAGAGATTTTAGACGAAAGCCCTCCTTTGGCATTGTTCATATCAGTCAACATCTGGTTCATGTTGAGCGGTTCTTTCGAATACAAAATCAGTAGGTAATCGGTGCCTTTGTTTTCGTCCAGCTTTATGATTTTGGTATCCGAAGGAAAAGCGACAATGCTGTTGCTGCCCACATGCGTGGATGTCAGGTCATCGAAAGGAAGTATGCGGTTTATTTTCCCGGTAAGGTCGGTGGCGAAGGCGTAAATGTAGGCTTCGTTGTCAACAGTCATGAAAAACCTGAATTTGTCACCGCTGCTGTAGCTGTTCATCATGGTGTAAGCTACCAGGTCTTCCTTGGCCGCTATATCTTCTTCAACCATCAGGTTGCGCGATGAAATTTTGTTTACCTGCATATCGTTGCCGGTATTCAGTTTAAATTCAACACTTCCGCTGAGACTCATTACATTGGCAGGAGCAGGCTGTGGTTTAGGCTCAGGTTTAGGTTGAGGTTTAGGTTGAGGCACAGGTTCCGGGATAGGTGTTGGCTCGGGTTGTGGAACCGGCTTTGGTTCGGGTTTCGGCTCCGGTTTTACATTTTCTACCGGATCAGGCGTATATGGATTGCCGAATACCTGCAAGGCAAGAATGCAATATCTGGAATAATCGTCGTAGCGCATCCACACATAGCCGTGATCAGCCCATTCGGCACCCCAACTGTTGAGAATGCGGAAAGCGCCACCTGCAACATTATCATCAAAACCAACTACAGCCATGGCATGACCGTTGTGTTTCCAGTCTTTATCGGCTTCTGTTGGATCGGAAGTCCATACGGAGCTTTTAATACTGAAAAAGCTTTCGGGTAGGTGAAACCCACCGGAGATTGGCGATCCTTCGAGCAGTGCTTTTTTAGTAAGGTCAATCATTTCGCCGGCAGTTTTTGCATAATCGCCAGGGGCAAATAAAATGGAAGCATCCGAAATTTTGTAGTTCCTGGCTTCGTCCCTGGCTTGTTCCGAAATAGAAACGCCACAATAATAAGGAACTGTCTTTATCAACGCATTTCCGGTATCAATCAGCGTAAGTAATGCTTCAACCGGATCGCTTCCCATCTGGCAATCGCCATCTGTCGGGTCTTTAATAAGCTCATAAAGAAACGCAGGCGAAAAAATGTATTTGTCGATAATTGATTTGTCGGTAATATTATGAGCTTTCGCATACAAAATTGTTGCAATCCCATACCCGTTTGCAAATGCAACGCATGTTCCGTGATTTCCCTGGTCGCCGGGAGTAGGGCAGTATTGCTCCAGCGAAGCCTGCTCCGGCATTCCACGGAAGCTCTGGAATGACAACTGTACTTTTCGTGGCGTTTTTGCAATAGTAGCCATATCGAAATTGGCACCCATGCCCCGGCGTTCCTGTGCATAAGCCGATATAAACAATCCTGTTGATATCAATATGAGTGATAAGGTTAATGCTTTCATTCTGGTTGATGGTATTTGGGTTAGATTCAGATTTCTTTTAAAATAAGCCTGTTGTCAACTTTCGATATCGGCATTTTCAATTAAGCAAAGAATGGTCGGTCAGGAATCCATTATCAGGTACAAACATGTAAAAGTTGAAATTGATTGAAATTTTACCAAAAGTATGACTGTTTAAAAGTGCAGACAATACCTAATAATACGGATATTCTTTTTTTACTGAGAAGATGAATAAAGCATATTTTTCATGCTTTCAGGTTGCCTGACAATACTGGCAATATATAAGCAACTGTCATTTCTCTGCGCGGTAACCCATTTTCTTTCTCAAACTGCTCAAAATGTCTCTTTTCCGGATTATGTAAAATAATTTGAACTTTTTATTTTCTTTTTCCAACCCTTACCAAAATCCCCTGTCATTACATTATCAAAAACAAAAATCATGAAAACAATCGAAAGACCACAGTTAATAATCAGTTCTGCACTTTTCATATTGCTTGCAATCATAACCCTTTTGCTTTTATCTACCGGTTGTGTGCGTGAACGGATAGAAGGCAATTACGATTTACAAATTGAGGAGCGTACCTCACAGCTATTCAGCGAAGTAGAGTCAAAGGGAAGTTTCAGGGTTGAAATTATTCCCGATGATGCGACCTGGGTTGAGGTAAAGGCCGAATCAAATGTTATTCCTTATATCGAAACCTGGACGGATGGAACCACACTAACGGTAGAATTCAGG
The DNA here is from genome assembly GCA_038317155.1 of Bacteroidales bacterium. Classification (GTDB taxonomy): domain Bacteria; phylum Bacteroidota; class Bacteroidia; order Bacteroidales; family Lentimicrobiaceae; genus Lentimicrobium. The sequence continues at coordinate 407 of JBBQBC010000280.1, read as the reverse complement.
CATGGCTATAACATCCGTGAGCATTATCCGGTAGAAGTTTATTTGCACACACCGGTATTAACCAGTATCAATCTCTCTGGGTCAGGCAGGCTGCAAAGCGGAAAATTTTTCGCACGTAATGCCGACATCAGCCTTTCTGGTTCAGGAAGCATCGACTGTCAATTTGATACAGATCGCCTGGAAGCAGTTGTTTCAGGGTCGGGTAACTTGTTTGTGGTTGGAACTGCGGTAGAAAGCGAACTACATGTTTCGGGCTCCGGGGGTATTCATGCGCTTGATCTGATTCAGAATGACTGTTCTGCCCACATTTCAGGTAGTGGTAACATTAAAACTATGGTTAATAATACCCTCGATGCCCATATTTCAGGAAGTGGCTGTATTTACTACCTGGGCGATCCGGTTGTGAC
>JBBQBC010000279.1:0-4480 GCA_038317155.1 Bacteroidales bacterium | reverse complement strand
AAAATAGATTATCTACCTGGCTGTGCCGAACTCGGTGACTTTGACGCTACTTCTACCACCGTAGCCCTGACTCCCTGCAACGAGCTTGAAAACCTGCCAAAGCCGCAGGTTTATAACACTTTTGATAAGTATTATAAATTTTTCAAGAACAGACGCGATGGTAAATTGGAATGGGTTAATTATACACCTTATGAAAATCGGTTAATTGGTTCGTTTATTATTCTTGATCAGCCTGACAGGGCGCATGAACTGATCGACTTTTTTCTGAATGACCAGCGGCCACAGGGCTGGAACCATTGGGCTGAAGTGGTGTGGAAAGATTACAGAACTCCCAGATATATTGGTGACATGCCCCATACCTGGGTTGGCAGCGATTTTATCAATGCCATCCGTTCCATGTTTGTTTATGAAAATGAATATGACCAATCGCTGGTTATAGCTTCAGCATTATACCAGGACTGGATTGATGCCCCCTCCGGAATGTCTGTTAAAAACCTGCCAACCTATTACGGGGAGATTTCCTATTCGATACAAAAAGAAACTTTCAACTATAGATTCTCGATTTCAGGAGATGTAAAACTTCCGGATAACGGTATCAAAATAAAGAATTTCAATGGGTCGGCACTTCCGGTAAAGGTTATTGTTAACGGAAAAGAGACTAATGACTTTTCAGAAAAAGAAATTACGGTAAAAGAGATTCCTGCAGAAATACTGATTTTTTACTAACTTCTTTAAAATTATAAAAATGGCAGAAGAAATTACTAACGACCATAGCACGAAATCAGAAGACAAAATTCGCTTTTCGCAGTTAGCTGCTTATGGTGCAGGAGGCATTATTCCCATTGCGCTCTTCAATGTAGCCGGAATACTTGTAGGCCTGATGGGCAATATAAGCCTTGGGTTAAGTGCATTCTGGCTGGGAGCAATATTGATCGTTCCCCGTTTATGGGATGCCCTATCGGATCCGATTATTGGTCACCTTTCGGATAACACCCGCACCCGCTGGGGTCGGCGCCGCCCGTACCTTTTGCTTGGCGGGATCGCAGTTGCCATTTCTTTTGTCGTTATCTGGTGGATACCCAAAGGAGACCTGGTACATAGCTGGTTTCCGACTGACGCGGGTTTTCAGGCTTTTCAACTTGTCTACATCCTGATCTCACTCCTGATTTTTTTCACTGCTGTGAATATTTTCGAGATTCCTCACGGAGCCCTGGGTATGGAAATGACGACAGATTATCACGAACGGACCCGACTTTTCAGCGCCAAGAGTTTTGTTGGCAATCTTTTTGCCATGAGCACACCCTGGCTTTTTGCACTTGCCAGCATGGAAGTTTTTAAAGGCCCTGGTGGTAATGAAGTGGATGGAATGCGTTATGTCTCCATTCTTATTGCCGCTATTCTGATTCCCCTCTCTTTCTGGTGGTTTTTCAGATTGCGTGAGCCTGGATTTAAAAAAGTGGCCACCCAGGAAAAAACACCATTCTGGACTGACATGAAACGTACCGCCAACAACCGGAATTTTATCATGCTGACGCTGACGATTTTCACGCTGGCCATGGGGTTTAATTTCGTTAGTCTGCTCGGCTCTTATATTCCAATTTTCTACATTTATGGCGGCGATAAAGTTGCAGGCGCCACCCTGCTCGGGATCAATGGCACCATCTGGGCTATTACCGGGGTGCTGGCTGTTTTTCCGCTCAATTGGATAAGCCCGCGATTGGGTAAACGGAAAACCCTCACAATTGCAATAATACTCATGGTTGTGGCACAAGCTTCGAAAATTGTGTGTTACAATCCGACCTATCCTTACCTGGTTCTTATTCCAACTGTATTGCTTTCTGCTGGCATGTTGTTTTTCTTTACACTGGGATCATCCATGGTTGGCGATATTTGCGATGAAGATGAATTGAAAACCGGACACCGCTCCGAAGGTAGTTTCTATTCGGTATTCTGGTGGTTTATTAAAATGGGAACCGCACTCGCCAGTTTGATTGCCGGAGCACTGATTGTATATACCCTTTTCGACCAAACACAGGTAACAAAAGTGGATAGTTTGCAGGGAAATATCAGGGAATTAAGAAGTGATATCAAATACTGGCAGGGCGATCAAGGCCTTACCGGTACGAATACCACCTTACTCGAAAACGCAAAAAAGCAAGTCGCTGAGGCTATCGATGAGTCAAAACTATATGTGAAAGTTCTTGAAAAAGAATCTGTAAAAAAACAGGACGAAACCTATCAAAAGGTTGCTGAATACAAAAGCCAGAGAAAAAATAAGCTGTCAATGGCCATGTTATCTGCAGAATCAACAATAGGTGAATTGGAAATCCTGCAGGTGAAATTAGGAAATATCAACAGTCAATCGCCTGACTCTTTAACAAAAACCATTGTTATCACAGCTATACCTTTAATACTTCAACCAAAACTTGAAAAAGCGAGATTGAATTCATTTGAACTTTTGTCGCATCTGGAAGGCAAATCGCTGGAATCGGATAAAAGCAGGGATCACTATGCAAAAATTATACAAAACAGCATCGGTGTTGATAAAGAACTGGCCAATTTAAGCACACACCAGCCTTTAAATAGTCTATATGCTGCATTGGGTAAAGTTGAAACTGAAACCGTACAACTCACCATACAATCACCATATACGCTGTTGATGATGCGCGTGGTTGAAATCGGGCTGCCCATGTTATTAAGTATTTTTTCAATTTTCTTTGTTCTTCGCTATTCATTAACTGAGAAACGAAGCCTTGAAATTAAAAATCTTCTGAAGCAGAGAAATGCAGAACAGCTAAAACAAGATGGCATAAGCAACGAATAAGCAGTTAATTAAATTGAAAGACAAAAGAATGACATTTAGCATAAAAGAAGATAGCTTCTATCTTGATAATAAAAAGGTATTTCTAAATTCAGGAGAAATTCATTACTTCAGGATAAAGCGGGAGCTTTGGGATAAGCACCTGGACGCAGCCAAAGACGCCGGTCTTACTACGGTAAGTACCTATATTCCCTGGGCATGGCACGAATCAGAAGAAGGTATCTTTGATTTTGATGGTACCTCCATACCGGAACGCGACCTGAAAGGCTGGCTTGTGAAATGCCAGGCTCACGGTTTGTTTTGTATCTTGAAGCCAGGGCCTTTCATTCTGGCCGAAACCCGTGGTGCAGGATTGCCGTATTGGTTTCTGGAGCAATACGACGATGTAGTTAAAATGCGTAACAGCAAAGGCGAAAAGGTCGCGAGCGATGGCGTGAGCCTGTTTAGTCCCATATATCTTGAAAAAGTCGCTTTGTGGTATGATCAGATTATGCCTTTAATCAGCGAACGCCAGCTATCGGCCGGAGGGCCGGTTATCATGATGCAGATTTGCAATGAGATAGGTGTTTTCTCATGGCTGGCTCACCAGGGCGATTACTGCCCCATCGTGAGAGAACGATTCAGCGCTTATTTATCCGGTAAGTTTAAGAGCATCGAAGAAGTGAACAGTTTATGGGGAACCGATTATCAGGATTTTAACAGTGTTGAACTTCCACCGGACGGAAATCTGCCCTATGCATCAAAAGCCGACCGTGGCCGCGATTATGAATGGCATCTCTTCTGGAGGACCTATTATGGCGATTATCTCCGTTTGCTCACCGGCATGACCAGAGAAAGAGGGGTAAGCCTTCCCCTTTATCATAATCTTCCGGGATGGATTTATGGAAATGGGTATGAATTTCCGGTAAACATCACCATGTATGAAGATCTTTTTGAAGATAAAAGTGAAATCATATTTGGAGTTGATCATATTCCTGAATTCTTCTCGTACCGAAACATGCACGATGATCGCATCATCAATGATATTACCCTGGCTATGCAGGGAAATAAGCCGTTGTTTGCGGCCGAGTTTCAGTGTGGCTCACGGGAACATCATGTTGAGACAAATCCACGCGAGATGGAACTTTTTTATAAAGCGAGTATTGCCAATGGCCTGACCGGATGGAATTATTATATGTTTTCACAAGGCCGCAACCTCAGACACAAAGGCTACTCCGGCGATACCTTTTACTGGTTTAATCCGCTTACACCCGAAGGTGAACAAACCAGCGCTTTCCCTCTGGTGAAAAGAATGAATCAGCTTTTACAAACTTCAGAAAGCCTGATCGTTGATGCAAAACGAAGAGCGGAAGTTTGTGTTCTTTTCTATCCGCCTTATTATGCCACTGAGCTTGAACGGCCCGAAACCGGGGCTTCCGGGCTTAAATTCAGGGCATCTGCCATACGGAGACCCGCCTATTTTGATGGCTTGTTAAAAGTACTCCAGATCCTTAATATTGATTATGATATGGTCGATCTGAACAAAGCGACAGCCAATACTTTGAAAAATTACAGGCAGGTATGGGCATTCAGCACCGATGAAATGAATGAAGGCGCGCAGCATACCATCGTTAACTATACCAAAGCCGGGGGCAATACGGTAATTTTCCCTAATCTGCC
>JBBQBC010000278.1:0-4517 GCA_038317155.1 Bacteroidales bacterium | reverse complement strand
TTGATGAGTTAGGTGGAACTTTTTCATCTAAGATACTGAATGCCAGTATATTATATTCATTTTTTGGCAATAGTTATCACCAAGTTATTAACATATTATGTTGATATTCAGATTGTTGTAATTTTTGTCATGTACTAAAGTTTTTCTAATTGATTTTTTACGAAATCAGGAATTCGTCTGCCATACTCTTTCAATTTCAAGTGCTACATCAATTCCGGATTTTCGATTGCTTTAAAATCTTAGTAACTTGATCCTTTGTAAAGTGTAGGTTTTCCACTTCTTAAATTTAAAAGTTTAGCAACCTTAAATTTAGGAAAATCTTAATTTACAGACTACTTAGGGCCTGCTGAAAAACTCAAAAAAGACGACATTCTTTTACGTTACGGTGCTCTGCACCTTAAAATCCTCTTATTCTGCAATTTGCTACCAACATTTCGCCACTCTGTGGCTCTGAATGATAAAAAGTGGTGTAATTCACAAACCAGATGCACGATTTTTTGATGTGATTACCCTATTTCCATGCACCTGATTCTCTTTTTCACCATGTAGTAGTTTTATTTCGAAGCATATAGATATTTTTCAGCAGGCCCTACTTAGGATCGTATCGTCAAAGGTTTACCGATCATTATAAAACAGAAATGAACTCAAAACCTGAGTTCATTTCTGACAAATAATTATGCTCTAATTTGAAACGGAATCAATTATAAACCTGCTAAAATCAGGTGTTAATTTGAATTTTTCCAGGTGTAACCATGTGGCCAGGCCGAAGTATTGGAAGATATTGCTGTATGACAAACAAAACAGGTGTTTTGATGTTCGGGGTTTGATCCGCCATGAGCCGAATTAAACTCTCCGCCTGTCCCCTCTCCTCTTGAACTGTCATGGCAAACACCACAACTTCCTATTGTTTTTATCTTGTCACCCTGATACTGTTTAGCCTGATAATTATCAGAAACTTCACGTGATGGGTACATCGCATGAGGACTTCCGTGACAGGCCGTACAGTAGAGATTTCCATGCCCGAGGGAGTTTCTGTAAAGTGCTGAATTCGTTTCAACTCCTTCCACACCTTCATGACAGGTTACACATTTAGGCTCAGTTACCCACGGAACTCTTCCATTTGCAATTGAACCGGACACATTGGCCATATCACCATGGCATGTTGTGCAATTTCCATCATCATTCGTCCCCACATGTGCAAGGCTTCGGTTACATTTGGTTGAAGATCCGGGATGGCAATCATAACAGGTAGCGCCCTGATCAGCATGAAAACCATGAATGGCCTGTGAGAAGTACTTACCCGAAGAGCCGGGACCATTGGTTCCCAATGCCGGACTCCCATGACAACTGGCACATAATACAGGTTTATCATTAACCAGGGTTGTACCATGTCTGGCGTCATGAGCTGTCAGAATATTTGTAAAGACACTGGAAGCCCCTTCTGAATGACATTTTGCACAGTTGATTTCATCAGAAGTAGGAACTGTAGCCCTGGTAGTTGCAAGGATTTTACCTGATGCATCCTTCACCCTCACCTCTATAACCTGGAATGGATTCCACAAGCCGGCATCATTCACTGGAACCAAAGGAATGCCTTCTGCAGCAAAATGATCTGATTTAAGTGTCATTGTGCCTGATAAAGCAGTTCCAGTCAGTCCGATATCATTTGCGGGTGGTGTGCCGCCGAAGAGATTTGTAAAATTTGTCCAGAATCCACCATATTGTCTTTTCCCAAAAGAATAAGTGTTATCCACGATGTTGTATTCAACCGTGATTCCGGAAGTAATTAACTGGGGTGGATCTCCCCGTTTCAAAACCTGTGCATTTACAGTATTGTAAGGTGGTAGTATGACTAATTCATCATAGGAAGGATTCAGACAATGCATGCCAAGATCGTTCCATGCAAAGACCACATATTCATTGGAGGAACCTGGCACAACTGAAGTTTCTTTTTTACAGGAAATACTTAAAAGCATTCCTGCAATCAGCAGTAAAGAAAAGAGTTTAATTTTCATAATAGAGGGCTGTTATTTAGGTTAATTGAACAAGTCATTATTAACTACTTAAAAAAAAGAACTGAATGCCAATCAAGAGATATTGAACAAATATATATATATATACTGATCTTTGGGTTAAAAAAATAAAATATTTTGATATTTTTTTGAAACTTTTTAATATATATATATTGACATATGTTTTTCCTTGATCTTGTTTAGGTGTCTTATAATGTTAAATATATTGGCAACCTGAATTAAAACATTTTTTACTTTTTGATTTCCAGTTTTCTTAACTCTTGCACTTAAATTCATAAATTGGGGTTACGCAAAATCCCCAGAGCTGGCGAGCGTCCTCCCGCAAAAAGCGGGACAGACTCCGATCGGCTGCCTGGCAAACAGGCCGGCGCGTGCCTCCGTTTAGAATGCTCCGGCACATTATAATTATAATTCCCTGGAATCTGTATATTTTTGCCGGATGAAAACCGAGACCGTCAGCCAGGCAGACCTTGATCTGCTGAACAGCACTACCACTGCCCTTTTGCTTTACTTTTACAACGACAGTTGTGCCCCCTGCGTTGCACTACGCCCCAAAGTTGAGGCCATGATAACCGAAGAGTTTCCTAAAATGAAGCATTCATACATTAATGCAGCTCAGTTTCCTGAGTTGGCCGCTTCAAACGGGGTATTTGCCAGTCCGACCATTGTAGTTTTCTTTGATGGAAAAGAGACTTTCAGGGTGAGCAAATACATCTCCATCGATGAACTGGCAGGCAGAATCAGGAGATACTATGATTTTATTTTCAATTAAAAATACAATTAAAAAGGTGAAATAATAATTATTGATTCAATAGAAAGGAATGGAAATTAGTAACGATAGTTATCGGGATTGGAAATTAGTCCCTCAATAAAGGTTTTTATAGCCCGAATGAGAATAACTTTCTTTGCGAAGCCTTGAAAAGGTTAAGGTTAAGGCGATGAGCTGAGCGCAGCCGAAGCTTTAAGGTTAAGCAGCTCCTAAGCATAATTCCACTACTTAATTTTTACATCAGGCCCAATCTCAACCCTGTCTACTAAACTCTCTTTTGAAACTGAACTGTCAGACAGGTAGGCTCAACCTAAATCTAACCCTGAGTTACCTGAGAGAAATTTGATATCACTATTGTCAGGTTAAAAATTAAAACATAAAAAGTAAGGGGCTATTTCGGGATTATTGGTGGAATGCCTTATTATAAATCAAAACCAGGAATTACTTTATTTTTGCTCGTACAATAGTGATCAAAAATTAAATAATTTGACTTTTGTTTCCAAACTGTTCTATATAAATAAACCAAGGAATTCATCTTATAAGGTAAACTGATTCATACTTCTGGAAATTAACAACATAAATCAGACTGTATCATCCCGGCAAGCACAATTCAGCACAAAGCATTAATATTTCTCACAGACGGGCTGAAAATATACAGCCAGTCTTTTTTTTATAATATGATGCGGATATTACCCCTAAAAAAGATATTTTAGATCAATTCCGTAAAAATGTCAATTCATGCTGATCATTTTGGAAATTCTACCGGCAGAAGGAGTAGCAGACCCGCCAATTGAAGAAATTTAACAAGATTAATACTGACAAAGTGGGAATTATGTAATTTATTTCAAAAGTTATACAATGCTTTCACCATTTCCATCCTGTAATTTAGCGACATGGATATTCATACGCAAAGTTTTAAATTCAGATTGGGATTATTTGTTGCTGGAGGATTGGCTATTTTTGTACTGGCCATATTTATTATCGGGAAACAAAAGAACTTATTTAACCCCGTTTTTAAACTTACATCCACATTCTCTAATGTTAGTGGATTACAGGTTGGTAATAATATTCGTTTTTCAGGAATCAATGTCGGTACAGTCGACAATATAATAATTGTCAATGATACGACGGTAAGAGTCGATCTGATGATAAAAACAGACGTTTGGCAGTTTATCAAATCGGACTGTAAAGTGACCCTGGGTTCAGATGGTATCATTGGTGATAAACTTATTATTATCCTTCCTGGAAGCACTAACGCTCCGTTGGCTAAAGAAGGCCAGCGTCTTGAATCAATACAAACAATTGAAAAAAGCGCCATCATGGCACGCCTGGATGCGACCACAGCCAATGTAGAGGATATATCGAAACAAATATCCGATATCGCAGGTAATATTAATAGTGGAAATGGTACGCTAAACAGACTCATCCGTGATTCAATCCTTGCCGAAAATTTTAATCAAACCATAGCAAATCTGAATAGGTTTTCCAAAGGATTGACCGGGTCGGATGTTGTGATGGCGAGTTTGAGAGTAACAGCTTCTAATGCTGAAGAAATCTCGCAACAACTTGCATCGATTATGACTAAAATAAACAAAGGGGATGGAACACTTGGCCGGCTTATTCAGGATTCAACTATAGCTGAAAATTTAAATCAGACTATATTGAATTTTAAAAAGAGTTCACAAGGATTGACAGGTACTGATTCCATTATGGCC
>JBBQBC010000277.1:0-4530 GCA_038317155.1 Bacteroidales bacterium | reverse complement strand
TCCTGTCGGCATAAGTGCGGAAGCGGCTCCGGGATTTTATTTCAGCCACTGGGAAAACAACGGGCTGATTGCAGATACCCTGAATTCCCAGTTCCTGGATACACTCAATACTGAATCCATTGGATTTACAGCCGTTTTTGGCGAGGAGCATGTCGGGGCAAGCCAGCTTACTGCTGATGTGGTGGATTTTTCATTGTATCCTAATCCGGCAGGCAATGTAATTTATCTATCGAATAAGGGCCGGTTAGTTGCTTCATTTCAGATTATTGACCAGAAAGGACAAATTGTTCAGGAAGGATACTTAAATACTTCAGGATCAGAAAGTGAAATCAATATCAGTTTATTGAAGCCATCGGTTTACCTGGTAAGAATACTGGGCATTTCAATGGTTCCGGTAAACCTGCGCTTTATAAAGGCTGACTCCCGGCGTTTATAATCATCGTTGCTGTTATGTAAAAAACTGTTTGTTCAATTCCGGATAAAGAGTTGGAGCCTGTTACCGATTTTCGGTTAAAGCGCTGGTAACGTGTGGCGTTTATAAATTGTAAAATTGCACTAATTCAGATAAATAAGTTTGCGCTTTCCTGCCTGTTTGTCCCGGGCAGACAGGTTGATGATATAGCCCTGCCTATGCGGGGTGGTGTCAAAAAGTAAAAAAGTAAAGCCCATGATGTAAATAATTGATATAATCCACTATCTTCAATCATTTCCACCGACGCGGGAAAAATGCTATTCTAACATGCGGTCATCCAGGGTGATTTGGATTTTTGATTTGTTTCTTTTATCAATTTATTTCCTAAAAAGAAAATTTGTAATTTCGTCTTAAAATCCCCGTTTATGTGTCTGGTATCTATCAAAAGAACAAAATTTTATATGTCGTTCTTATTGTTGGCATTAGCATCATTAATCTGCAATAAAAAGAATTTCGCAGGTGAACCTGATCATTGGTCACCTAAGCCGTGCCCTGAAAAGGTAGAGGTTTCACTTTTTTTAAAAGGTGATCAACCTGGGGTGGATTCCAATTCCATTGTCATACCACTGAAACAAGCCGGACGACTATTCCTGATCGAAGCCCGCATCAACGACCAGGAAGGCAACCTGATTTTTGATACCGGTGCCACGGAACTTGTACTTAACCGAACCTACTTCCGAAAATGCTTCAGTTACGAAAAACCTGCTGCAGGGGGCATAACCGGAGGATTCGATAATGTTTACGGCACCATCGTAAAGGATATGGAAGTTTCAGGGCTTTATTACGAAAAAGTGGCCGCGGACCTGGCCGATTTGGGGCATATTGAGGACAAACGTGGGGTTAAAATTCTGGGATTATTTGGCTTATGCATGATTGACGACCTTGAAGTAATCTTTGACGCCGCCAACAATCAATTAACCCTGATCAAAACCGATAAGGAAGGCAACCGGCTTGGTTCGCCAGATTTACCAGCATTATTCGATTACTCCCAGAAACTTGAGACTAATAACAAAATCATGCTGATCAAAGGCAGGATTGGTGAAAAAAGCCTCAGGTTCTGCCTGGATACCGGCGCTGAAATCAATGTACTTCACTGCGATATATCAAAAAAAGTGATGGAATCGGTTCAGATCAACCGCAGGTCAACAGTTGCAGGTGCGGCATCCCGCTCAGGCGAAGCCCTATACGGAATAATGAATGAATTGGAATTAGGCACCTTTCAATTTGGAAGTATGGGAACGGTAATAATGGATCTTAGCTCCATGAGCGAATCTTATGGATGTTCAATTGATGGGATGTTGGGCTATGATTTCTGGGTTAAAGGAGTTTTTTGTTTTAACTGCCGAAAAAACATAATAAGCTTTAATATAAGAAAGGAGAGTATCCGATGAAAAACGGCTTTTTAGTTCTGCTTATGCTCCTTTCCATGATGGGCATGAATCCCGTCAGAGCCCAGGAAAAACCCGGGAATGTATGCTATATCAGCAACGACAGGATTTATTTCCAGCTTGACCGCAGGTGGTCTGCTGAACTTAAGAAGAATGTATCAGAACAGTTCAGTCTCGACAGCGCCCTCATTGAGCAATCCTTCACTGCAACTGATAGCCTGATTTATGATAGTGTGGAATGGAGAATTAATCACCTTAACCAATTCATAACCGAAATTTCCAAGTCTTTTGCAAACAATACACCACAGCACTTCAGTAGTGATGTGCTTTTGTTGGATGACGAACAGATGGAGAGCTCCCGGACAGCAATGCAAATACCCCCTGCTCCCCAGCTTTTATTCCCCCCGGGAGTATTTTCAAGTCAGGTATTTGACGAAAACAGGAAGTTTGGGCTAAATGCATTTAAAAACCCCCTTGCATTTAGTTATACAAGCGATACCGCAGGGTTTTTCCTTTCAGGTTATCAGAGCGTCAGGCAGGTTTACCTATCGGGCACTTTCAACAACTGGAGTACCATGCGGCTTCCCATGAAGAAAACCCATGAGGGATGGGAGGCAAAAATTGCACTTAAACCCGGCAAATACCAATACAAATACATTGTTGACGGCAGGTGGATGCCTGATCCCGACAATAATCAACGCGAACTTGACGGGCAGGGAGGCCAGAATTCGGTGGTTTATTGTTACAACCACATCTTCAGGTTAACTGGTTTTGAGAAGGCAAGAAAAGTATATGTTGCAGGCAGTTTCAACAACTGGAGACCTAAAAAATTGTTGATGCAGAGAGCAACCGGTGGCTGGGAACTCCCAATTTATCTCCGGGAGGGAACCCATGCCTACAAATTCATAGTGGACAGAAAGTGGATAAATGACCCCGGCAATCTGGTTATCCGCCAGGATGCCAATGGCAACCTGAATTCCTTTCTTGGCATCGGTGATACCATGAACTTCAGGCTGAAGGGTTATCAAAATGCGAAAGTGGTTGTGCTTGCCGGAAGTTTCAACGGATGGAGTCCTACTGAACTGTTGATGAATAAGGTGAATAGTGGGTGGGAACTGCCCTATTCACTTGCCCCTGGCAATCATGAATACAAGTTTATTGTTGACGGGAATTGGATCACCGACCCCGACAATCCGCGAAATGTGGGAACGGGCGATTTCGAGAACTCTGTGCTGACCTTTAAGCCCAACTTTACCTTCACCCTAAATATGTTTCCCGATGCTAAAGAAGTAATTGTAACAGGAAGCTTCAATGGGTGGCGCGAAGATGCTTACCGAATGACTAAAAAAGATGGAATATGGGTCTGCCAGGTGAGCCTGAACCCGGGTAAATACACCTATAAGTTCATTGTGGACAAGCAGTGGATGATAGACCCGGCCAATGATGCTTGGGAAAACAACAGCGTAGGTACGGGGAATTCAGTTCTATGGATTGAGCCATAGCTTTCGGATTTTTTATTATAAAAATCCCGGATATTGACGTAAGTGGAGTTTCAACCTTACCTAAAAGCCTTCATTATCTTTAACAATCTCTTATTTTTTATATCTTAGTGCCTGATAATCTTCTACAACCAAACCTATGAAAAAGTCCCTCCTGGCCTTCGCTGCCCTGCTTGCCGCTTTAAGCGTATTCGCCCAACTCGATGTTCTGGGAAGAAAGATCAATACCCTCGTTGATGGGGTTCAGTCTGCCGGTAAGAAGAGGATTATCTGGAACGGAACAGATGAAAGTGCTTATAAAGTGAATCCCGGGATATACATCTGCATTTTACGCATGGAAAATAAGATTTCCAACCGGAAGATGTTGCTGATGGGAAACTAAAGTGTTTTCATAAACGGGAGATGCTGAATGTATTTCAGCATCTCCTGATAAACCTGAAATATGTAAACGAAGAACGCGGAGTTGTACTCCGCGTTTTTACATTATATCCCAGGCATTGCCATGCTGCAGCGTTCAGGATTAGGACTAGCATGGGTGCCTGGGCTGTTGCACAGAGTCCAATTCTGGTTACTACTATTACCTTAGAACGATTGCGGCAAAGAGGTTACGAGTCTATGCTATCGCTTTATGAGAAAATTGCCCCACATCTTAACGAACCGCTATATACGAGGTCCGCCTGGCCTGCCCTGAGCAAAGCGAAAGGGTACAGTGGTGTGAGAGGTGGTTCCTGAGCAATGGTTGGTGAGCTTTTCGCCGAACCATTGTCGAAGGACGCACCCCGTCAGCTAATTACTGGCGGGGCCGTCTACTCGATTGCCAGCAGTGTTTCCTTTCTTTTGTGTCTATTTGTTAATATACTTGAAATTTTTCCCTCCGTTCTGCACTTCAATTTTTGTAATGTCATTTAATGGAATTGTCTTTCTCATAGTCGGAATAAATCGTGATTGAATAAAGGTTACATAACTATCTGAAACGTAAACTCTGTCAAAATATCCCGATGTTCGTTTATTATTTTCTCCATAAGTAAAGCGGATTTCAATTTTGGGACTATTGTCAAGTTCGACAGGATTACCTTTTTTGTCTTGACATTTAATTTTAGTTAATGGATTTGCTAAATATTGTTCAGTAACCCAAAGGTTCCCACCGCCGGTCATTTCAACCATTTTTAAT
>JBBQBC010000276.1:0-4533 GCA_038317155.1 Bacteroidales bacterium | reverse complement strand
TCTTAGCAGCCATAAAAGATAGTCTTGTGCACCAATTTGGTGATGTGTGGTTTTTGTTTTTTACACAGCTAAGATACGTATTATCAATTACATACGCAAGCTATCTTTTATTTTTTATTAATAAATCGCTCAGATTAGGTATAATTTGTGCCAAACGTAAATAGTTTATTTACCCGTTCAGGATATTTAATAGCTAAGATTAATCCTATAATACCTCCGTCACTCCAGCCTACTATAGAAGCATTTTTAATTTTCAGGTAATCCATAAGTTGAAGCACATCAGACGCCATTAGGTTATAACCAAGTGGCTGATTCGACATGGTGCTTCGGCCATGGCCTCGGCTGTCAACAATAATCACTTTGTGTGTCTTTGATAAAAGTGGAACCTCTAGACTCCAAACATCTGAACTGACAAGTCCACCATGCAGCAGAATAACGGGTTCTTGACCATCTTTATTAAATATAGCATAATACATTTTGATATCATTCACTGGTGCAAGACCACTCTCGTCAGCCTGCGGCATTGGCGGCGTATCCGGCAGCGTTTTCCAGAGCGGTACAGTTGTCTGGCTGATTGCCGAGCTAACTACTAATAAAACTGTGAATAATATTATCAATTTTTGTTTCATTATTATTTTCTAAGTTTAATGGTAAAGAATTGTAGCTTCAACTGGTTGCGCACAACCTTATTATTAAAAGAGGGTTCAACCATGAATCTGGCTTTCATAGTTTCCTACTTATATTTTTCCGTTATATTTTGGGTCATAATCCACCATCCACTCAATACCGAATTTGTCTCTAAACATCCCAAAATATGAACCCCAGGGACTGTCGCCAATAGGCACTTCAATATTACCGCCTGCCGAAAGTCCGCTAAATAACTTGACGGCTTCTTCACGACTTTCTGCGTTTATAGATATTTTAGATCTGTTTTCATTTTCATTTACCAGACCCATACTTTCCGGCACGTCATTGCCCATCAAAAAATTTTTCCCAATAGGCAAGGCAATGTGCATTATTTTATTTGCATCATTTTCTGCTACCGGATATTCAGTGCCTGACATTTCTTTGAAACGAATAATCAGCGAGAATTCTCCGCCAAATACTGATTTGTAAAAACTGAATGCTTCTTCGGCATTTCCGTTGAAGTTAATGTAAGGATTGATCAGTGCCATGATTTTGATTTTTTAAGTTATTTTTTTCTTATTCCAAATGCCTCAGTAAAGGGTGTAGCAATACAATGACGTCAAACTTGAACAAATGTGCATCCATTATCTTTCCAACCAGTTTTTAATCATTACAAAACTTTTTATCATCCATTTATGGATTAATAAAAAAACACACCTTCATCTCAGGAGATAAATAACAACGCTCAAATAAGTTATGTTTACTAAGGCAAATAGAAATATCGACTTTAACAAAACTTTAACACAACTAGCTTTCCCGGAAATAAACCACTGATTTCAAATCGTTGTTATGTAAATTATTCTACAATGGCTTTCGATTGATTCTTTCAGGCAATTCAATTTCAGCAATCAACATTCAAAGGCTAAACAGGCTTCCTGCAGTCGCTATCCCTACTGCACGGCCAAACTGGCCGACAGGTTCTAAGTTTTATTTATTACTGGTAATTTTTCGTTTTCTTTATTTCGCTTTTTATTCTTTTATTGATATCAACTTTTGCTCCGGTAAAGGCAAATATTGTTGTTTTGAATTCTCTGGCATAAGGATTTGTAATTGAATCCGCCACAACGGCGGTGTCAAAATACGGACTGGTCTTTATAAGCTCGTCATTGTTTTCTTCATGTTCTTTAATCCTGATCAGATTCATATACTTTCGGTCAAGATTAAACCAATTTACATAGTCTGCATTGAAGGAAACTGCCTTAATATCATGCTTTGTGTAGTAATTTATGGCTCCTGCCTGCCCGTAATTGTCACAGAGAATAAGGGTTTGGTCAGCGTTGGGTAATTTTACATAAATAGCATCTACTTTTCCTGCCAGCTCTTTCCATCCAAGCATATCTGCATAATCCTGTGGCAGAGCATGGTCTTTCCCATCTTCCCATCGGAGTAAGCTATATTTTTTGTAAACATTTGAATGCTGAACAATGTATTCAGGACTCTTATTTGGAAAAGCAATTTTGAAAATCGGGATGAAAATCAATATTGGAATTGCGATGGCGACAGGTCTTAAATACTGTTTCCAGCCCTTTTTCAGGAAATCGGCAAGGAATACCGAACCGAAGGAAATATAAATAGGATATAGTCCAATAGCATAATAATCTTTGGCCCTGAAATACATAAAAATAATAAGTGTAAAAAAGAGTGTCCAAAAAAAGAATTTATACTTTCGGTAAGGTTTGTAAAATAACAGCGCATATAAAGCCGAAATTATGACAAACAGAGAACCTACAAAAAACAGAAGCTGGGATTTTAGAAATCCAGCCTTATCAACATTGACCAGTTGGGTTTCTGCTAATTCTTTAAGGTGATGAACAACAGGGAAATTATTATTGTATTGCCACAGCAGATTCGGCAAAATAATTACCATCCCTAAAACTATTGCAAGATATAATTCCTTTTTCAGGAATATTTTTCGTTGATAGGTTAACAGAATAGCGGGTAAGAGGCCAAGAATTAAAAAAACGATGTTGTATTTGTTCAGAAATCCAACAGCGAAAATGAGTGCCGCAGCATAAAGCCATTTGGGTTTTTCGGTATTGAAATATTTAATAATGACCAGGTAGAAGAGTGACCAACATAAAACGTCCAATGAATTGGGCTGATATAAGGTGTTTAATCTTAAAAGCGCGGAAAATAAAACACTGGTTGCACCTAATATCAAGGCAAATAAATTTCCTTTTAACTCTTCTATGGCTTTCCAAACCACCAGAATTGTTAAAGCACCAAACAATGCAGGAAAGAATTTTACCCAAAAAACGGAATTACCCAAAAAATAAATGATGCTGGAAATCCAGGAAGTAACAGGTGGAACAGATAAATACCCCCAGGCTAAATGATGTCCCTGATCAAGATAAAGATATTCGTCCCTATGCAGGTCGTATTCAGGGCTTATTAAAATATACTGAAGTATAAACTTTAAAAATATGAATCCGGTTAATATCCACGATTTTTTTTCCATCGATGTTGAAAGGTTTTGCTTAAATACCGCTAATCCAGGCTTGGCGAGGTGCTGAATCTATCAGTTCCCGGGATCAGAAGAAAAAAATCCAGACAAAGTAAAAACCTGTGAGGATAAACAATACCGCAACTATATTCCGGATCCAACGCTCAAAGGTTTTAATTAGATTATAATACTTTCCGATCCCACCGATGCTGAATGCCAGCAGGTAAGCCAGCATGATCACCGGCAGACTGGTTGCAATGGCAAAGTCAGGAAGGAGCAATAAGCCGGAAGGTTGTGAGAGAACCATTGGCATCAGCATTCCAAAGTAGAGAACACCGCTATAGGGACAAAAGGCCAGGGCAAATATCATTCCGAGGAAAAGCGCTCCCCAACCGCTGCCCAACCTGACTTTGTCGGCAAACCGCTGCATGATGTTTCCCGACGAACCCGGCAATTTAATAAAACCCAGCATAAAAACACCGATCACAATCAGCAGCGGACCTATCCATTTTTCACCGTTGGATTGAACTGCCCTGCTTACCTGAAATTTGCCAGCTCCGAAAAAGATCACCACGCCTATAATGGTGTAAGTTAGCACCCGGCCTAAGGTGTAATAGATTCCATTCAGAAAAACAGTGCGCTTATTTTCAACATCTTTGCTGATGTAGGCAAGCGCTGTTATGTTGGTGGCCAGCGGACAGGGGCTGATGGCGGTCATCAAACCCAGCAGGAAAGCTGTCACCAGGGGTAATGTACTCTGGTCAATTAGATTCTGAATAAATTCCATAAAGGTCGGGGACTTTAAATTAAAGAACCGGATATGACGCTAATCATCATCTAATCAATGAAGTATAAAAAGTACAATCGCTATTTCAGATTCTTCTCAATTTCAGTCCTGAGCCCTTCGATGAACTTCTCAGCCTGATTTCTGGAGTAGCTGAAGGCGAAATTGGTGAAGTCGGTGGTTGTTTCCTTTTTTCCATCCAGGCGGGTAAGATAGAGCCCGGAGCCATCCGCTTCATATTTCTCAACCAGCTTTTCATTCTTCTTTTCAGAGACATCCAGCACCTGCAGTTTAATGGTGCCATCCTTTATTTGTGCAGCAAAATAGGTGTTCAATGTCTTCTTTGTATTTTCCTCGATTGAGAGGCAGGTCGCGCACCGATGCTCCGCATGGAAATAAATAATATTCAGCCGGGTAGCCTTCTGGCCAAAAACCAGGGTAGTCAATACCACCGAAAGTGCAATTAAAACGATCTTTTTCATGTCTGAAATTTATAAGGTTAATTTTTACTTAGCATTTCTTTGAGTTCTGAAACAGAAGGCACCCTTCCGTAAAACAACACCTTTTCGTCAACAACCAGGGCTGGGGTACGCATGATGCCATAGCCCATGATTTTTAC
>JBBQBC010000275.1:0-4605 GCA_038317155.1 Bacteroidales bacterium | reverse complement strand
GCTAAGCGAAAACCTGGGAATTCCCCGCAAGGAAGTCGCCGAAACCATGGGGTTGTCTATATATTTCTTAATGCCGGGAAAGGTTGTAAAATAGGTGTCAATAATTTCGGCGGCTTCCTTGCGGGGAATTCCCAGGTTTTCGCTTAGCCCGAAAGCAGAGATTCCATAAACAATCCCGAAATTTACAGATTTGGCATTCCGGCGCATATCCCGGTCCACCTGGTCGAGAGGTACATTATAAATATTGGCAGCCGTAGCAGTGTGGATATCAAGCCCTTTGCGGAAAGCTTCTTTCATGGCTTCGTCACCACTCATTGATGCAATAATGCGGAGTTCAATCTGCGAATAGTCGGCAGAAAGCAAGGTGTACTCTTCATTTCGCGGAACAAAAGCTTTGCGGATTTCGCGACCGCGTTCGGTGCGAATGGGAATATTCTGAAGGTTTGGATTGGTGGAGCTAAGCCTTCCGGTTGCTGCAACTGCCTGGTTGTAACTGGTATGAATACGACCTGTAACAGGGTTTACCAGCAATGGTAACGCATCAACATAAGTCGATTTCAGTTTGCTTAGTCCACGAAAATCGAGAACCAGATGAACCATTGGGTGTTTGTGTATCAGTTTTTGAAGCACATCTTCACCGGTCTGGTACTGTTTGGTGGCAGTTTTTTTAGGCTTATCATCAATTTTAAGCCTGTCGAAGAGGATCTCGCCCAATTGCTTGGGTGAAGCAATGTTAAATTCCACACCTGCATGTTGCCATATTTCTTCCTGCACTTTTATGATTTCCTGGTGCAACTCTTTCGAAAAGTCATTGAGTGCCTGTGAATCAAGTTTCACACCCGCAGCTTCAATTCCGGCCAGAACAGGCACAAGCGGCATTTCTATCTCGTTGAATATCTTTAAGGTTTCTGTATCTATAAGCTTTGGTTCAAGGACATTTCTTAATTGAAGAGTAATATCGGCATCTTCAGCGGCATATTCCTTAATCTCATCCAGAGGAGCGGAACGCATGGAAGTTTGAGCTTTGCCTTTCTTCCCAATTAACGTTTCAATGCTTACAGGTGAATAATTGAGGTAAGTCTGAGCCAGTAAATCCATATTATGCCTCATATCAGGCTCAATCAGGTAATGAGCAAGCATGGTATCAAAAGTTGGTCCTGCTATTTCAATGCCATAATTTCCAAGTACAGCTATATCAAACTTCATATTCTGAGCAGTTTTCCCGATGGCAGGATTGCGGAAAACGGGTTTAAACCTGGCTACCAGCTCATTTGCATGCTTACGATTTTCGGGCACCGGCACATACCATGCTTTGCCGGGAGTTGTGGCAAACGACATTCCAACAAGTTCAGCCACAATGGTATCTAGCCCGGTGGTTTCTGTGTCGAAGCAAAATGATTCTGAATTTTCGAGTTCACTTAAAAGTTCTTTAATAGTACTTTCTGAATCGGCTGCACGGTATTCGTGGGGTGTATTTTCAATTGTTTTTAATGAGCTTTCGACAGAATCAAACGGCACCTCGGCAATGCTGAATAAATCGCCTTGTCCATTTGAAGCTGCTGGTTTGGAAGAAGCAGATTTTGCTGTAGTTGCAGTTTGAATTCCACCCGGATTTAACGACAAATCAGCAAAAACACGCTGTGCGAAAGTGCGGAATTCCAATTCGTCGAGAAGGACTTTAAGTCTTTCAACATCAGGCGGATCTAGATGAAGCTTTTCTTCGTTGAACTCTATCGGAACATCGAGGATAATAGTCGCCAGCTGTTTTGAAATAATGGCTGACTCGCGTCCATTCTCCACTTTATTTCTGAGCGTATCGTTTTTAATTGATTTTGCATTTTCGAGCAGGTTTTCTACTGAACCGAATTCAGCCAGCAATTTCCGGGCTGTCACCTCCCCTACTCCCGGAATCCCAGGAATATTATCTGCAGCATCGCCCATCAGTCCAAGGAAATCGATTACCTGGAGCGGATTTTCAATCCCGAATTTTTCGCATACTTCGGCAACACCCATAATTACTGGCTTTTCGCCACCTTTAGCAGGTTTATACATGAAAATATTCTCGCTCACCAATTGACCGAAATCCTTATCCGGGGTAACCATAAAAACCTGGTAACCTGCCTGTTCGGCTTCTTTGGCAAGAGTACCGATTACATCATCGGCTTCGTAACCATCTACATAAAGTGTCGGAATATTGAATGCCCTGATCAGTTCTTTAATATAGGGAATGGAAGCAGCCAGGTCTTCGGGCATGGCCTGCCGGTTGGCTTTATACCCCAAAAAGTCCTCGTGACGGGCAGTCGGAGTCTGGGTGTCGAAGGCAACACCTATATGTGAAGGTTTTTCATTCTTCAGCAATTCGTATAAAGTATTAGCAAACCCCATGATGGCTGAAGTATTCAGTCCTTTGGAGTTATAACGCGGTGTGCGCTGCATAGCAAAAAAGGCACGGTATATCAAAGCCATGCCATCTAACAGAAATAGTTTTTCCACGTTGGTTGTTTTGGAAGGGTAAAGATAAGAAGAAGTAATTTACGATATCGGGTTTGTGATGTCGGATGTTTCCCTAAATCCCAATCCCTAAACCCTGACTCCTTATCAGATAGTAATTTTCCGGTTCGTGTACCACGAATAATCAGTGGCTACAATCTCGTAATCGGTTTTGAAAAGTTCGGAAGAGATTATAAAATCGGCCGTTGAACGGTTGCAGGCAACCGGAATGTTATATAAAACCGAAATACGTTCAAGTGCCTTCACATCCACTTCGTGCGGATGTGGTTCCATGGGATCCCAGAAAAATACAAGTACGTCAATTTTGCCTTCGGCAATCATGGCTCCCATTTGCTGGTCGCCTCCAAAGGGGCCTGATTTCAGCAGGGTAATATTAATATCGCTGAGTTTGTCAACATCCATTCGCGAGGCAAGGGCATCACCAACCAGACGGCCTGTAGTGCCCGTACAAACAATTTTATGATCCTTGAGCACTTCCCAGTTCCATTGCACCCATTCAACAAGGTCTTTCTTGCAGTTATCATGTGCCACAAGGGCTATATTTTTAGCTTTTGCCATTGCATATTAATTTTGAGATGTAAATTAGAAGTTATAAGATAAGGATGAGAGAGTATCTGAGTTGCATCAAAACAACTTTCGCCCAAATTCTTTTCAGGTTGCAAAGATACATCGATCTGAATCATCGCTATGTAAAAGATAAAATCTTCCTACTAACAGAGCTGTCTTTGATTAAAAACTGTTCTAAAGATTTGCAGCTTTATACCTATATTTTTAAGCAGTTAAGAAACCTCAACCAATCAACCTTTCTGCTCCCTGATCACCAGCATATAAAAGTCATTATCCAAAGGCAGATAACCATATTCGTAAATAAAACGGTAAGCACTGCCTTTTTGCGTTGTATACAAATGAGTAAAATAATTGAAATCAAAACCCTTATTCACCAGTTTATCCTTGTGCAGATTAATTTTCCCTTCCGATGGAATCAGCTCCGAAAGAATCCTCCGGTTCTTTCGCAGGATATTATTTACGTTGCGCACAAAGTTTGTGGCTTCGCTATTCAGCCGGTTATTGTAATTGTTACGGCACATATCCGAGCAAAATTTCTTATCCATTCTCCCTGTGATGGGTTCTCCGCAATCGAGGCAAAATTTTTCCATAGTTGAAAATTTAAAAATAACGGTTTATAAATTGTGTTTCCCCGTAATTCAATTATCGGGAAGCAAGCTTTTTTATAAATAATTTAACATGATGTAAATAAACCAGTTATGCGATTGTAAAGATAATAATTCTCCAATTACAAACGACAACAAACTCTTGTAAATATTTTTATCCGAATACAAATAGTTATTAACCGAATCTCTTAATATAGCCGCCATACCTTTGCTTCATCAAATCGGGAATAACCCGGTTGACGAAAACGAAACACATTTTGAAATCCTTATTAATTAACCTTTAACACACACTACACCATGAACACATTACGCAACTCAGTAAAATTAATTGGTCGCTTAGGCCAGGATCCGGAAGTAAAACTTTTGGACAAAGGAAACAAAGTAGCAACTTTTTCACTCGCAACCAGCGACAGTTTCACCACAAAAGACGGTACCAGGCAGGAACAAACCCAATGGCATTCAATTGTTGTATGGGGCAAACTGGCAGTTGTATGTGAAAAATACCTGAAAAAAGGCAAAGAAATTGCGATTGATGGCCGCCTGACCTATCGCACCTGGGAAGATAAAAATGGCACCAGGCATTTTAAGAGTGAAATTATTTGCAGCGACCTTCTTTTTGTAGGTTCAAACGGAAAAATAAATAACTAAGACGTAAACATCATACCCTAATCCCATCCCGATAGCTATCGGGATCTAACCTTAAAATCCTTATTCAAAAGAGCACATCACGAAACTCAGTAAAATTAATTGGTCGCTTAGGCCAGGATTCAAAAGTAAAAACTAAGAGTGTTCAAAACCTGACAAATATTTCACTTAGCTCTTTGACATGATGAGAATCAAGGGTTATTAACAATTTTGGGTTGGTTATTAACGGTTAGTCTTGTATGTTAATCATAAATAGCTGAATATCAATAGATAAATT
>JBBQBC010000274.1:0-4608 GCA_038317155.1 Bacteroidales bacterium | reverse complement strand
AAGTGCTGGTATTTTTCTGATCTTTCTGTTAGGCTGCATGGTTAGCCAGGGTCAGCAGTATTACCCTTTTATTGAAGAAGGCAAGACCTGTGCTGAGCTGAATGTTTTTCAGCCCGGTTATCCCGATCCTCCTTATACAAGCTATGATACCCGTTCGTTTAAGTAATAAACATATGCAACGATGGATAAAGAAGAAGTTATAGCAAAACTAGTTCAGTATAAAAAGCTTGTTTCAGCACATTTTGATATTGATAAGGTGGTTCTTTTTGGTTCTTATGCCAGAGGCAATCAAAGAGAAGATAGCGATATTGATGTTGCTATAATCGTTAATTCATTGGATCAGGATTTTTTTACCTATGCTCCTCTGTTATGGAAGTTAAGGCGTGAAATTGATCACAGGATTGAGCCTGTTTTGATTGAAAAAAATCATGATGAAAGTGGTTTTTTAAGCGAGATATTGCAGAACGGACTGGTAATTAATTAACAAAAGCCTGAACTGACTTTCCCGGTTCAGAATTTCCCTGGCAAATCCTCATCAGCCGTAACCTTTCTGACAGGTTTGGATGTCATTTCAAAGACCATTTCTCCACCAGCCATGATATCCTCATGGTTGATAAACAGCTTACTGTAAGGTTCAGCCTGATCCCAAGGATAGTAAAAGTCCTGCCATTCTCCAGGTTCAGTCTGGCTTCTGAAACGGATGGGCTTCCCAAAACATATTCTTTGCTTCCCGGACACCCAGGTAAAATCTTTAATTCCTATATTCACCTGCATTGCCATTGTAATCGACAATTTAGGCGTAATATTTCGATTGTAATCGAAAAAACAGGCCTAATATTCCGAATATAATCGAAAAAACAGGCCTAATAGTTTTTTATTATTCTAAAATCATATATCTTTGTGTCAAATAGAAATAATATGATTGAACGGAAATTGTTGGATAAGATAATTGGCCAGTGTTTTAAAAACAAGGTAATACTTGTTTTAGGGGCACGTCAGGTTGGTAAAACCACATTATTGAAAAAAATAACTGAAAAGCTACAGCTTAAAACAGTTTGGCTGAATGCCGACGAGGCTGATATCCTGAATGCATTAACTGTGGCAGATACAAGTACCCGTTTACTTCAGTTAATAGGCCAGGATACTGAATTGGTTATTATTGATGAAGCTCAACAAGTGCCAGACATTGGTAAAAAGCTAAAATTACTAAATGACAACAAGCCGGAGTTACAGATTATAGCAACGGGCTCTTCTGCATTTGATTTGCTCAATTATACCAATGAACCCCTGACTGGCAGAAAGCGTACCTTCTATCTTTACCCTGTCAGTTATCAGGAGTTGGTAAAGGATACAAATATCTTGGAAGCAAGGCGTATGCTCGATACCAGGTTGACATTCGGATCATACCCCGAAGTAATCAACAATCCTGGGAAAGAAAAGGAAATATTGATTGAAATTGCACAAAGTTATTTGTACAAGGACATCCTGAGGCTGGATGGAATAAGGAAGTCCAGCCATTTAGAAAAGTTACTTCAGGCGCTGGCGTTCCAGGTTGGCAGCGAAGTAAATTATCATGAACTTTCTAAAACTATTGGCAATATTGATAGTGCGACAGTTGAAAAATATCTGGATTTACTTGAAAAAACATACGTTATATTTAAACTTCCGGCATTGAGCAGAAATATGCGCAGTGAAATAAAAAAAGGCAAAAAATATTACTTCTACGATAATGGCATCCGAAATGTTTTAATCAGTAACTATTCTCCGGTGGAAATGAGGCTAGACAAAGGAGCTTTGTGGGAAAACTTTCTGCTTTCAGAGCGATTAAAGACAAACCACTATGAATCAAACAATCCCAATATCTATTTTTGGCGAACACGTGATCAGGCGGAGATAGATTATATTGAAGAAGGAGAGGGCATATTAAATGCTTATGAGCTAAAATGGAAAGCCCCGAAAGTAAAATTTCCGGATTCGTTTTTGAGCGCTTACCCCAATCATACCACCAGCCTGATAAACCGGGAAAATTTTGAGGAGTTTGTCGGCGTTACTTTTTGAAGAACCCATCAATCTGATTAAAATCTTCCTGGCAAATCCTCCTCAACCATAACTTTTTTGACTGGTTTGGATGTCATTTCAAAGACCATTTCTCCACCAGCCATGATATCCTTATGGTTGATAAACAGCTTACTGTAAGGTTTATCGTTCAGCAAAATGCGCTTCACAAAAATATTTTCCTTACTTAGTCCGATCGCACGGATGGTAAAAGTCTTCCCGTTCTCAAGGTTCAGTCTGGCTTCGGTAACGGATGGGCTGCCCAGCACATATTCGTTGCTTCCGGGACTAACCGGGTAAAATCCAAGGGCACTGAAAATATACCAGGCCGACATCTGTCCGCAGTCGTCGTTGCCGGGCAATCCGCCGGACATGGGTGCGTAAAGATTATCCATAATCTGATGAACCCGTTGCTGTGTTTTCCAGGGCGCGCCGGCATAATTATACAGGTAAGGAACATGGTGGCTGGGCTCGTTCCCATGCACATAATTGCCGATGATGCCCCGTTTATCAATATCCTCCGATTCGGCAATGTGCTTTTCATCAAGCTGCATGGTAAAAAGTGAGTCGAGGTGGGCCACAAACTTTGCATTCCCGCCAGCCCATTCGATCATTTTTGCCGGATCGTGCGGCACATAAAGCGAATAATTCCAGGCATTGCCCTCGATAAATCCCTGGCCTTCAGTTTGTAAAGGATCAAAGTCTTTCTGCCAGCTTCCATCAGCCAGTTTTGGCCTGATAAAACCGGTCGTGCTATCATAAAGCTGTTCAAAGGAGCGGGCGCGCCGGTCAAAGATTCCAGCAATTCCTCTTTGCCCGGTCTTTTCGGCCATCCGGGCAATACACCAGTCGTCGTATGCATATTCCAGCGTTTTGGAGGCGGCATTGGTGGTGAGGTCCGAAGGGGCATAGCCAAATTTCATATAATCGCCAATGCCATCGTAGGGTGCATAAGTTGCACTGGCCACCATGGCATCAAGGGCTTCGGCTGCATCAAAACCTCCGATTCCTTTGAGATAAGCATCGGCAATCACCGATACCGCATGGTAGCCAATCATACACCAGTTCTCGTTGCCCTGGTGCGACCAGATAGGAAGAATCCCATGTACACTTTGCCGGCGGTGCGCCAGCATTGAGTTGACAATGTCAGCGGTGCGTTTCTGCTGCACAATCGTGAGTAAGGGGTGCAAGGCCCGGTATGTGTCCCACAGGGAAAAGGTTGAATAATTGACAAATCCATTTGCCTGATGAATGTTCTGGTCCAGCCCGCGGTAATTGCCATCCACATCCATATAAATGGTAGGCGAAATAAATGCATGATACAGACTGGTGTAGAAGTTCTGTTTTACCTCTCCTGTTCCAGAAACCTCTATCCTGCCAAGTTCCTTGTTCCAGGCTTCAGAAGCCTCCTTTCTAATCTGGTCAAAATTGAAACCAGGCACTTCTGACCGTAGGTTGTTCAGCGCCCCTTCGGTGCTGACGGCTGACAAGGCTACTTTTACCAGCAATTGTTCTCCGGCTTTCATGTTAAACCTGAACCAGGCTTTTACGTTTTTGCCTGCCATTTCCGGGAAATTTTCCCTTTCGTTGAACTTTCGATAAAAGCCCCGGTAAATAAGTTCTTCCGGATCTTCATAACCATAGCTGCTGATGGGTTTTGACAACACCATCGCAAAATAGATGGTCCGTGTGCGTGCCCAGCCACGGGTCTGCCGGTAGCCGGTGATCAGGGTGTCGTTCTCAACGCGTACAAATTGCCAGATGTTCTTTCCAGGATAGTTGTAAATACCAGCGGTCATATCCAAGACCAGATTGGTTTCTCCGGCCTTATTATAAGTAAAGCGATGAAACCCAACCCTTTCGGTGGCAGTAAGTTCAGCGAAAATCTGATAGTCATCCAGCATAACTGAATAGTAGCCGGGTGAAGCTGATTCCCGCTCATGCGAGAAGCGGCTGCGGTAACCCGAATCAGGATTGTCCCGTGTGCCCGGATTAAGTTTCAGTGGCCCAGTGGTGGGCATCAGCAGGAAATCGCCCAGGTCGCTGTGACCTGTTCCGGAGAAGTGAGTGTGGCTGAAGCCGCAAATGGTTTTGTCGTTGTACTGATAACCAGCGCAATAAGCATAAACGGCCTTATTATAACCCTGTCCTGTAGAATACGGAACTGTGTCGGTATCGGGGCTGAGTTGCACCATTCCGAAAGGGACTGTGGCACCGGGATAAGTATGCCCCATGTGATCGGTGCCGGTAAAAGGGTTTACATAATCAACCGGCTGCTGGGCAAGGAGCAGCTGTGCGAAAAAGGTAAAAATTATCAGACTTACAGTATATTTCATGGCGCGTTGAATCAGGTGAAGGCAAACTTACGTAAAATATGGATGGAATGATGGAAGGATGCATAGCGAAGCGAAGTCCCGCCACCGGCAGGGGAATGATGGAAGGATGGTCCTTCGACTACGCTCAGGAACCATGATTGGAAATTGGAAGGATGGTCCTTCGACTACGCTCAGGAACCATGATTGGAAATTGGAAGGATGGTCCTTCGACTACGCT
>JBBQBC010000273.1:0-4699 GCA_038317155.1 Bacteroidales bacterium | reverse complement strand
TTCGCCATTGCGATGCAACAGCGTCATTTGTTCATCAGAATTTTTCAAAAGGTAGCAGTTATCGGTCTGGTTAAAGCTTTTTTCGGTAAGACAGAAACGGGGTTTATCTTTGAATGGCTGACCGGAAGTGGGGCAGAAGGTGGTGCAATTACCACACTCATTGCAAAAGTCGGCAATGTTCAATACCTGTATTTTCTGATCAACTGACAAAATTCCGACTTTGCTGCTTTCATAACCGGTTTCATTGAAATCAATTTTCCAGACAGGTATTTCAGCCGCAACAGTAGGAAAATACATATTCGCCCGGTTTGGGCAAACACTCACGCACACGCTGCAAACCTCGTTACACAAAAGGCAGCGACTGGCTTCGGCCTGGGCTTTCTCTGGATCCGCAATCGTTTGATATCCTGCAATTGACGGATCAATATTCACGCGTTTTGATTTTTTTAGGATCAGATCCCTGTGTGAAAGTTTTTTTTCTGATTGTAATGCTTGAGATGGCAGATAAATTCCCGCCTTTGCGGCGATCTGAATGGCCGTTTTCCGCCCGTCGCCAACGGCCTTAACAATCGTAGCCGCGCCGCGTAAAGCATCACCGCCTATAAATACATTATCCAGTGTTGTTTCATAGGAGTTTTCACTGGTTTTCAATTCATCGGGATTTGCAAAGTCAATATCAATCTCCTGACCAAGTGCCGGAATAAGGGTGTCAACTGCAAACTCAAGCAGCGGTTCTCCGGTTTTTACGGGTTTGGGCCTGCTACCTTTGCTTGTCTGCACAAGTTTCATTTTTGAGCAAATAAGTGAAACAATTCTGCCATTTTCAACATTTATTTTTTCTGGTGAAAGCAACTCAATCAGTTCAATGTTTTCATCGAAAAGTGCATCAATTTCTTCCCGGTCGGCGGGCATTTCAGCACGGGTGCGACGATATAGCACCTTTACCGATGCATCTTCTCCGGCCAGTCTTTTGGCGGTACGCGCAACATCCATCGCGGTATTTCCTCCGCCAATCACCAGGATATTCTTTCCTAAGTCAATTGTTGTGGACTTTTTAGCATCTTTCAGAAAGTCAAAAGCATTGAGCACGCCCGTGGTATCTTCCGATTCCATCTGCAGCGATTTGAAGCGTTGTGCTCCGGCAGCGATATAAACAAAGTTAAAATCGTTGCGCAGCCTGATAAAAATGTCGCGATCAATTTTTGAGTTGTAATGGATCTGAACACCCAGTTTTTTAATCCGTTCAATATCCTTGTCGAGCAGATCCATCTTCATGCGGAAGCCGGGAATGGCATCATAAACCATACCTCCCGGGGCTGATTTTGATTCGAAAATATCTACCGAAAAACCAGCTTGTCGCAAGAAATAGGCGCAGGATAAACCCGAAGGACCGGCACCGATTACGGCTACTTTGATGCCATTCTCTGACGCAATGCTGATGTCGGTAGCTTGTCCGTTCTCTGCAATAAACAACTTTATCTCCCTGATTTTGAGTGACTGGTCGTAATTGATGCGGCTGCATTTCGCCTGGCAGATATGATCGCAGGCCGAACCCAATACATTCGGAAACGGATTTTTCGCCAGTATCACATCCAGTGCCTTCTGATAATCTCCAATGGATGTATAATACATGTATTCAGGAATATCCTGATTGGTAGGACATTCATCCACACAGGGTGCATGAATGCAATCGAATAGCCCGAGTTTACGACCCGATTTAATATTTTTTTCAGCATAAGGATCGGCTTTATATGCATCCATATTTACAACCGAATCGGCATACAGATTCAGATACTGAAGCGGCGTTGTTGACACCTGTCCCGGATTTGCTATTATGTTTTCGATGTATTGATGAAGCCGTCCATAGCCGCCTGGTTTCAAAAGGTCGGAAGAAACCGTAATAGGTCTGAGCCCTGAATTAAGGATGTCAGCCACATTGAAACAATCTGCTCCGCCTGAAAAAGAGATATTCAGACTGCCTTTGAAATCGTTCTGCAATTTCCGGGCAACGTTGATACTGATGGGATGCAAGGCGCGGCCACTCAGGTACATCATTGTCTCGTTTTCCGGAAATATGTTTTTATGGTTCAGGCTTTCGAGGGTATTGGTAAGCTTCAGGCCAAAAGTCAGGTTTTCCTTCCCGGCAGTTTGCATTAAGCGGGTGATGATACCAACCGCATCTGCATATTTCAGATCGTGCTCAAATGCCATATCAGGAATCACATTCTTAAAACCGAGTTTATGGTTTAGGATTTCACGCAATTCTTCTTTTCCAAGCAGAGTAGGGTTCAGCTTCACGAAAGTGTGCAAATGCTTCTCCCGCATGAGGTAATGCCCGATTTTCTCAATCTCGTCCGGCGGACAGCCATGCATGGTGCTGAGTGTGATGTTGTCGGAAATGCAGTCGGGAATATCAATTTGATCTATAGCCGGATATAATGGCTTTAAGGCATCGCTAAACTTCTTTTTCGTTTCGCTGCAATCGGCCATATTGCTTAGGAACCACTGCACATTCTCCCTGAGTATGCCTTCATAATTGTAGCCAACGCTCATGTTAAATACAAATCCGCCATTGTCCCGGCCAAATTTATGCTGCAAAACATGAATAATAATCCACGCTTTCAGGTACTCTTCAAATGATTCTTGGATGCGTAATTCCTGCGACCATTCGCAGTTATAACCTTCATCCTGCATGTCAATACAGGGCTTTGAAACTTCCAGTTCATCCAGGGTCTGTATGGTTTTGAGCTCAATATAACTGGCGCCGCAAAGCCATGCAGTAATGATGTTCTGCGCCATCTGCGAATGTGGGCCTGCAGCAACGCCTATCGGTGTGTTTATGGCATGGGAGAATATATCCATCCCTATATCGGACCTGGTTGAAGGTTTGAAAAATAATTCCTCGGGAATCCCATATATTTCCTGCCTGCTGGTGTATTCCAGGTCAATCAGACGGTAAAGTTTTTCAATGGATATAGTCGAAAATGCTGTTGAATGAACCATGCTGAGCAAATTTAATATTTACATTTGTAAAAGTGTAAAAATAAGCTTTTAATGAACCCTTCTACCTGTATTTCCTGTATAATCCTGTCGGCAGGAAGTTCTGGCCGCATGGGAAGGCATAAGGCATTACTTCCATTCGGTGATCAAAAGATCTGTTTTCTTGAAAAGTTAATTCATGCATACACTGAATCTGGTATCGATAAGATTGTAGTGGTTGTAAATGAAGAGTTGCAAGGCCTTATCAATGAACATAATCTGAAATTACCGGATAATGTCCTTGTTGTTGTCAATCTGCATCCTGAACTTGGGAGGTTTCATTCATTAAAAACCGGTCTGAAGTATATAACAAAAGAATCGTTTGTATTTATTCAGAATGCTGACAACCCTTTTATAGATTCAGCGATACTCGGAAAAATGATAGATGCCAGAGATCAGGCCGGAACTGTTGTTCCTGTTTCCTGTGGCAAAGCCGGACATCCGGTTCTTATTCCTCCGGATGTATGTGAGTCAATAACCAGGTCAGAAAGTTTGGAAACCAGAATAGACAGTTTTCTTAAGGATTTTCCATCTTCAAAAATTGAAGTAAATGACCCCGGTATATTAGTAAACATTAATACCCAGGAAGATTACAGGAAGGTGTTTGACACCGTGAATACTGAGAAAGGACATATTGCAAATCCGTCTCTCAATAAAGGTTGTTATGGCCTATAAAAGAATAACTTTCTTTGTGGGTTTTTTAAAGGCCTGTCTGACTAATCTTACTTTTGATACTGGATTGTCAGCCAGGCAGGCTCAACCTCAACCTTAACCTTAACCTTAACCATAACCTCAATCACTGGTATAAAAAAACCAGATGCTCCCCCCCAATTGGTTTACATCTGGTTTTTTAACAATGGAATTTAAAATCAATTGTAGGCAAAAGTAACCCTGTAGTTGCCGTAATATTGGCCGTTAGTAAGTAGCTCGGGTGTCCCGGCTACCATAGTCAGTGATTGTTTTCCGTTCGCGTCAGCTATCAGGGTTTTTTCTTCATCAGAAGTAGTAGTAGAAATAGTATAGGTTTCACCCCTGCTGTTGCTGATACTTGCATTGTCAATTACCAAAGTACAGGTTGAAGATGCCGTTCCGGATGTACTAAAACTGCCCAGATCGGCTTTTGCTAACCCATTTGCTTGTATAGTCACGCCTGGGTTGTTGCTGCAACTTGCCGAGACCGATTCAACCACTTCGGCACAGATATGCCCGGTTACCCTAACCTGACCATTACACCAAAATCCTGATATCATCAGAATGAGGGTAATTATTAGTTGACGGGCAGGACTCACTGTAAAATTATTAGTTTGTTTTTGACTACTTTTCCAAAGTAAAGCTATTCAAAAGCAAAAGTCAAGTAAAAGTCGAATTAATTTACGTTTTGTTAATAATAATTTACTGATTGACTTTAACAAGTTAGTAATATATTGATAATCAATGAAATAAATTTAGATTAAATCTTTAATTCAAAGTGTAAAAATATTTTACACTCAAGCGACTAAATTGAAATCAGGATCTTGCGGAAGAAAAATTTACTATTCTCAGAATGGGAAAATCTGATCGTAAGTCAAGCTAAAATTATTTCAGTTTTATTCAGCCAGATCAAATCGATGTTTCTCAGAAATGAAAACAGTGAAGCAACCTGAGCCATGAAAGTAATCAG
>JBBQBC010000272.1:0-4753 GCA_038317155.1 Bacteroidales bacterium | reverse complement strand
AATAGCGGGAAAGCAACTCGACAGATCGTAGTTTTGAGGCTGGCTCAATTAACCTGATGATTGCCAAATCAAGTAAAAGAGGGGGCAGATGTATTAAGTGACATTCCCCGAGACAACTTCTGAAAAACTGGTATGCAAAATCGTGGGTAACTCTGACGCATTCGCTTCTTTCAACAATCAGCACATTTTGTTTTGGCCCGGGGAATAGATTTGTCTGTAGCGTATACTTTTCAATCCATTCTTTGGCCTTTTTTACCAACAGGTCGCGTTCAATCTCATCCTTGGCACTACCTATGTGTTTGACAATTTTTGCGTTGTGTCCGATATATCGCACCACTTGTATGGCCGTAGATCCTGACTTTGTCTTAACCTTTCTGATCCTGAGCA
This sequence comes from Bacteroidales bacterium, assembly GCA_038317155.1. Taxonomy (GTDB): domain Bacteria; phylum Bacteroidota; class Bacteroidia; order Bacteroidales; family Lentimicrobiaceae; genus Lentimicrobium. Next base: position 4,366 of record JBBQBC010000272.1, on the reverse strand, counting down.
TAACACAAAAATAGGTGTTAGTGCGGTAAAAATCAATTTCCCGATTTCTTTATCATTCATTTTCTGTATGTTAGAAAATGAAACCGCACTAATTATGCGAAGTGTCACAAGTCAGGAAAAATACAAAGGAGTCTTACTCGACAGAAAAATGCTCGAGCTGCTTAAATCCTTTGATTCCTGAACAATAACTTTGAGGCAGGAAGCTAATATGTCCGGTGATCAGATGTGATTAGCCATAATGGATTGTCCTTGAATGGACAGAGCAACCTGGATTAAGAGGGTGGGAGATTTTTCTGTTTTGTTCATAATAATATTGTTTAAGACATAATAATTGATAATTATATATATATTGCTTGCATATTACAAGGATTAGTTATCAATAAATACATTTACTTCCACTTAAAATATTGATCCGCAGTATCATACATACAATTTATTCTATTCTTTATGAAAACAAAAGTCAAAATCTGGTATTTCTCATTAATAATATTGAGTGTATTGTGCTTGTTTATAAGTAGTTGTAGTGAAGCGATAGAGGGATGTACTGATATTGAAGCTTTAAATTTTAATTTGGAAGCCGAAAAAGACAATGGAACTTGTACTTATGAACCTCAAGGCCCGACAGATCCAAGTTTTGAAAATTTTGGAAGTTGGAAGAATGATGTATATGATGATCATTATTTTAGTTTTGTAACATATCCCACAGGGACGGGATTTATGCCCACAAAGGGAGTTTATTTCTTAAAAATGGGTTCGACCTGGATTAATGGTGATGTTAATTACAATCGAATTGAACAGTTATATCAGGATAATGTAAGTTTAAAATTCTCAAAACATATGATTATTGATTATTCATTGCAAGGACATGGAGTTGCAAAAATTCTTTTTACTTCAAACGGAACAGTAACTTTATGGACTAGCAGCAGCACTGATCCTGCTGTTCAGAAAGCAAATGAAACTATAACACTTCCATCTTTACCTGAAAAAGGCAGATTGATCATCCAATTTTCAACAATGTCCGTAAGTACTTCATTTCAGATAGATAATATACGTGTTGACTAGCCTTCGTAAACATGTAATAAAAATCAAATGAATTATTAAAACATGTTTGAAAAACGTATCCTGAATATTTACTCTGTAATTCTCGGAGCCTTATTCATTATTTCCGGAATAGGTAAAGTGATTGATTCCGCTGGATTCAGCAATTTAATATATCAATACGGTTTGGGGTATCTGATGATAGCATCACCATTAATTATATTAATTGAGATACTGTTAGGACTTTATTTAATTCTGTTAATTGATACAAGGCGTTATTCAATGATTTCGTTTTTTTTACTTGTAATATTTACGATTTCTTTTGCGTATGGTCATTTTAAAAATGGTATAACTGATTGCGGATGTTTTGGCTCTGTTCAACACACCAATCTTCCGCCGGTTTTCTCATTTATCCGAAATTTTATTTTGATTGCAATGTCGCTTATATTATGGGTTAAATATCCTTCGGAAAAGATGGAAATTGCCAAATGGAAAGTGTATTTGATTGTTTCCGTGATGAGTATCTCGATATTCACAGCAGGATTCACTTTCCGGACACCTTACTTTTTAACCGGCAAAAATGAAATCCATCAATTTCAAAATCAGAATATTAAAAACACAGAATTGGCTAAATATATCAATACGTCCGCTGATAGCACTTATTTGTTCTTTTGTTTCTCATATACTTGTTCCTATTGTTGGAACTCAATTGAAAATTTACGTCAGTATCAAAAAACCAATACAGTTGATCGTATTGTGGTTTATGCTATTGGCGAACCAAAAGACAAACTTATTTTTGAACAGAATTTCCATCCTGATTTTACTATCATAGATTTACCATTTCAGGCAATGAGCAAGTTAGCAGCTGTCTACCCAACTGCTTTTTATGTAGAACATGATTCTGTAAAAGTTATTATACAGGCAGAATTGCCATCCCCATTTGTATTTCAAAAAACGTACAACTTACTTAATTCGAGATAAAAAGTAAACTTAATTTTTATAGGTATGAAATCAAGATTATTAAGATTTGCTCTACCCATCGGAATGGGGGTGACACTTTTGTTTATTACATTTTTCGGAATAATTTCAACAACAATGGTCGGATGCGAGCCACTTGAAAAAGAATGCGGTACAGGGACTCTGTTAGGTACTGATGGAAAATGTTATGGTCCATGTGAAGGCGGAAGCTATGTTACTTATTCACCTGTAGGAAACTGCAGCGCTGCAAGTGCGGGAGGCGTATATTGTTGTATTGGTTCCGGTGGTACCGGAGGCACAAGCGGTGGTACTAAATATTGTAATCCTGGTAATACATATAATTATTCAAGTCAAAAATGCTGCCCGAACAGCGCTCCTTATTATTATCCGGGTACACACGGAATAACAGCTGCAGGTTGTTATGCTTCATGTCCGTATGTTGGTGATTGCGGGACTAAATTCACGAAATATTAGTATTGTGAAAATTAAATGTATCATCTTTCTGATTGTTACAACAATCTATGGTTGCGATTCCAGAAACCAATCTGCCGGGAAAGTCCAGAATGAATTGAATATGTTCGAATATTCTGACAATCTTGAGCCAAGGTGGGTAAGCTTTGAAAACATTTCAGGAGCCAGGGGGCAGGGCGGGAAAGAAAATAATGGAGCAAAAGGACATGCATGCGACAGTATAACTGCCGGAGCTACAAAGACTCTTCTCAATATTGAAGGCCCGGGGATTATCAACAGGATCTGGATCACAATAAACGACAGGTCTCCCGAAATGCTCAGAAGCCTGGTTATCAATATGTACTGGGATAATGCAGCAAGACCTGCAGTATCGGTCCCGTTTGGTGATTTCTTCGGTATCGGACTTGGAAAAACAGCCGTTTTCGAAAATGCATTGTTCGCAAATCCTGAAGGACGATCATTTAACAGCTTTATCCAGATGCCATTTAAAGAAGCGGCCAGAATTGAACTTGTAAATGAATCGGATACAAATCTTGCTATGGTCTTTTTCGATGTTGATCTTCAGCTTCTGAAGGGGTGGGATGAAAGTTACATGTATTTTCACAGCTACTGGCACAGGGACACAGCAACAGTTCTGGAAGAAGATTATGAGATAATGCCCTACGTTTCAGGAAGAGGAAGATTTCTTGGTACGAACATTTCTGTAAATGCCAATCCTGCCTATAAAAATTGCTGGTGGGGAGAAGGTGAAGTAAAGATCTTTCTTAACGGTGATGCTGAATTTCCGACACTGGTCGGATCAGGAACGGAAGATTATATTGGCACTGCCTGGGGGCAGGGTCAGTATTTTACTAAATATACAGGATGCCTTGTTGCTGATGCTAAAAACCTTCAATGGGCTTTTTATCGTTATCATATTCCAGATCCCGTTTATTTTAAGCAGGATTGCCGGGTAACGATCCAGCAGATCGGCGGTAATACAAAGGAAGAGGTTATCAAGCTGCAAAAGGAGAACGTTAAGCTGGTTCCTGTTACTGTTCATGAAGCCCCCGTAATGATTCATATTTATCAAAGAGACAGTACCATAAACCTTGAAGATCCCAAATTGCCGAATGCCTGGACAAACTTCTACAGATCAGATGATTATGCCTCTGTAGCATACTTCTATCTTGATCATCCTGAGAACAACCTGCCTGAATTGCAGCCGGTTCAGTTAAGAACCTGGAACAGGAAGCTATAAGTCAGAAGCGCACCTGAAACCTATTGTCGAGCACCTGTCAAGACCAGGCCATATCAGGAGCATTTTGGCGAAGAAACTATTTTTCTGAGGTCCTCCGTCCATGTACCATTGTGATCCGGCTGCCTTGAAGCAGGAGCCTCCTTTTAACATCACGAATCTTGTATGACCATCGGTGTGCTCACTATCAGTGAGCTCCCATGTGTTGCCGCACATGTCATAACAACCAAAAGGAGAGATGCCTTGCGGAAACGCTTTTACTGAGGTGGTTACATTATAAGTGTTCTGATTACACTTATTATTCTCCATTTCATTACCCTAGGGATAGGTCAGGGCATCATAACCCTGGGCAGCGAACTGCCACTCATATTCAGCCGGAAGCCTTTTCCCGGCCCACTCTGCATATGCCCTTGCATCCCCTAAATCTAAATAAGTTACTGGATGATCTTCCTTTCCTTCAGGAATTGCACCATTGATCCAGTGTTTCAGAAAGTTTTCAGGGATTGAAGGTACATAACCTGATTTTGAGATAAACTCCATAAACTGAGCATTGGTGACCGGAGTTTCATCAATCGCAAATTCTCTTATATGTATATCATTGGTAATGACAAATGGCGAATGAAGCTTATTTGATTGTGATAT
>JBBQBC010000271.1:0-4765 GCA_038317155.1 Bacteroidales bacterium | reverse complement strand
GGTTCCGTATCTCTTGTCGGGACTTAACCAGTCGGAGATAGCCAGACAAACCCAAAACAGCCAACCATCGATTTTGAGAAAACTTCAGGCAATGGGCTGGCAGGGAATCAACAATTTCCTCCTCAGATACGAAGAAATTATTGAAATTATAGCCCCTTAAAGCTATATTTATCATTTATAGCATCTCAAGGCTATATTTATATTTTATAGCATTATAAAGCTATATTTATTATTTATAGCATCTCAAGGCTATATTATAGTTTTATAGCTGCTTAATAGCAAAATCAGGCTGATTTTATCCAAAGATTAATAACCTTTGGATATTGAATTCAGCACCGACTGACCATAACACTTTCGAATTTATGGGACTGAATAAACATCAAAGACAATAATTGCCGGGGCATAATACCTAAAATACTTAACATGTACCATGAACCTGTGATTACCACCGAAGCTATAACACTGCTTATCAGACTATTGATAGCCCACCTGGCCGGTGATTTTATTTTTCAGAAAAAGTCATGGATCACTCACCGGGCAACATTTAAGTGGCGGTCTGGCTATCTGTATGCCAATGCAGGTATCGTTGCCCTACTTTCATGGCTGTTGTCGGGCTACTTAACCATCTGGTATTTACCGTTGCTGATATTTATAATTCACGCCTGTGTGGATATAGCCAAATCTTATGCACCCGACCGACCGCTAATATTTACCCTCGATCAGACCCTTCACCTGGCAGCAACTGTTTTTGTCGCCTGGCTATACCTGAGTTATGCCCCGAATGGTGAATGTTGCGGATGGCTCTTCTCTAACCTGCCATTATGGACCTATATCATTGCATATTTGTTGGTTATGTGGCCAATGGGAATCTTCATTGCTTTGCTTACCCGAAAATGGCAGGCAGAGAGTGAAACCGGTGACGGGCTGCAGGATGCCGGAAGATACATTGGAATGCTTGAAAGAATCCTTATCCTCACCTTTGTCTTCGTGGGCCAGTTTTCAGCCATCGGCTTCCTGGTAGCAGCCAAATCGGTGCTTCGGTTTGGTGATATCCGCGACAATCACAACAGGAAAGGAGCCGAATACATCCTGTTGGGAACTATGATCAGTTTTACAGCAGCCATTCTTACAGGAATATTTGCACAATGGCTAATAACAATACTTCATTAATCTTTTTATAATATCTTTATTATCAATGTATTATAGAATGATAATTTAAACATTGAGCCTGCTCCAAAAAGTCAAAAAAAAAAAAAAGAATAGACACCAATTCTCCATCCCGATAGCTATAGGGATGGTATCAAATAATTAGTTTTCGGAATGAATTAAAGTTTAAACACCTGAATATCATTTCTTTGTGTCTTGGCGTCATTGCGTGATTCTTAAACTTACCGAACTATTACAAAAACTCAATATATGATCAATATCGACGATGATTTGCTGGATCAGGTTACCAAAAAAGCCCGCAGTTCGGCCCGCCTGAGAATGAACTATAATTTCCATTCCGGCCCCGAAGATACATTGCAGCGCATGCTCAACGCGATGGAACCGGGCACCTATCTGAGGCCTCACAAACATGAAGATCCGGATAAGAGGGAAGTTTTTTTTGCCCTGCGTGGAAGACTTTGCATTATCGAATTCGACGATACCGGTGAAATTTTTGCCCATACGATTCTTGATGCGCGAAAAGGCAGCTACGGAACTGAAATCCCTGAACGTACCTGGCACAGTATCATCTCGCTAGAAAGCGGTTCGGTGGCTTACGAGGTAAAAGACGGGCCCTATGCCCCAATCAACGATAAAAATTTTGCATCCTGGGCTCCGGCTGAAGGAAGTCCTGAAGTCGAAAAATACCTGAATCAACTCATAGCCAAACTGGGTCTCAGGATTGCCTGAAATTGCTTAATTTTGTCCGGCCTTGACCAAACCCGTCAGCCATCATCAGGTTGCCGGGAAAAATATTGGAGCAGAAAGCAATGAGCAACCAAAAACCTTCCATCCCAAAAGGAACCCGCGACTTCTCCCCCATCGAGATGAACCGTCGCAACTACATTTTTAAAACCATTCGCCTGGTTTTCGAACGCTTTGGATACCAACCCATCGAAACGCCGGCCATGGAAAACCTTACAACTTTATTGGGGAAATATGGAGAGGAAGGCGACAAACTTTTGTTCAGGATTCTGAATTCGGGCGATTTCCTGTCGGGTGTTCAAACGAATGAGCTTTCTGAAAACAATGCGGGAAAAATTGCTGGTAAAATCTCGGAAAAAGGACTGCGCTATGACCTGACCGTGCCCTTTGCCAGGTATGTGGTCCAGCATCGCAATGAAATAAACTTTCCTTTCAAGCGCTTTCAGATTCAGCCGGTTTGGCGTGCCGACCGGCCACAGAAAGGCAGGTACCGCGAATTTTACCAATGCGATGCCGATGTGATCGGGTCTGACTCTCTGCTGAATGAAGCCGAACTGCTGTTGATGTCTGATCAGATTTTCGAAAGTCTGGGTATTCAGATTATTATAAAGCTTAACAATCGTAAAATCCTGTCAGGCATAGCTGAAATTATCGGTCATGCCGATAAGTTAACCGATATTACGGTAGCCATTGACAAACTCGATAAAATAGGCTTCGAAAAAGTGAATGAGGAACTGGCCGAACGGGGCCTGGACGATGCAGCAATAAACAGACTTCAGCCTATTCTCAACCTTCAGGGCAATAATGCTGAAAAGTTGGCTCAAATCAGTCAGGTATTGGCTGCATCCCGCGAAGGCATTAAAGGAATAGAGGAAATCACAGAAATCCTCAGGATGGCTGAAGCCATGGAAATTAAAAGTATTGTCGAACTTGACCTTTCACTGGCACGTGGGCTGAATTATTATACCGGCGCCATCATCGAAGTAAAAGCAGCCAATGTCGCAATGGGAAGTATTTGTGGAGGTGGCCGTTACGACAACCTTACCGGAATTTTCGGCCTTCCCGGGATATCTGGCGTTGGCATTTCATTCGGTGCCGATCGTATCTACGATGTGATGAATGAATTAAACATTTTCCCACAGGAAACAGCCTCCTCAACCAGGGTACTTTTTGTGAATTTTGGGGGTGAAGAAGAAGCCCTTTGCCTGAAACTGGCTTCTGAACTTCGAAAAAACGGGATCAACACCGAACTGTTTCCTGAAAACACAAAAATAAAGAAGCAGTTCTCTTACGCCGACAGCAAACAAATACCATTTGTTGTAATAATCGGCGAAAGTGAAAGGCTTAAGGGTGAATGCGTGATCAAAAATATGAAAACCGGTGATCAGATAACGACTACGCCTGAACAAATCCTTCAATTCATCAAAGCCCAATGACTTGAAATGAAAAAAGTTTAAAGTCTAAAGTAAAAAGTCTAAAGTAAAAGATTCAAATCATTACTTACATCTTACTTCCTACTTCTTATTTCCTACTTCTCACTTCCTACTTCAGTAATCCCAACTTAATTACCAAACAGCACGATTCATCGATTGTAAAACCAACTAACGTAATTACCATGAATACATTTGCCATCAGTTCACAACCGCTTGACTTTGAAATTATTGAAGGAATACTTTACAATAACACCCGCCTCGTTCTTTCTGACGAAGCAAAGACAAAAATCCAGCATTGCAGAGATTACCTCGATAGCAAGCTAAAAAATCACAGTGAACCGATTTACGGAATTACCACAGGATTTGGCTCTTTGTGCGACATTCAGATTTCTCCAAAAGACCTTAAAAGCCTTCAGGAAAACCTGGTGATGTCGCATGCCTGTGGCACGGGAGCCGTTGTAAACAGTGAAATCGTCAAATTAATGCTGCTGCTGAAAGTGCATGCGCTTTCTTCAGGAAATTCGGGTGTGCAGGTTAAAACTGTTGAACGGCTGATTGACCTTTTTAACAACGAAGTATTACCAGTCGTTTATGAACTGGGTTCGCTGGGCGCTTCGGGCGATCTGGCCCCGCTGGCCCACCTAAGCCTTCCGCTGATTGGGATGGGAGAAGTCAGTTGGCAGGGAAAGGTTTATCCGGCAAAGAAAATTTTGAAGCACTTTGGTTGGGAACCCCTGGAACTTCAATCAAAAGAGGGTTTGGCGCTGTTGAACGGCACCCAGTTTATGAGTGCCCACGCGGTGTACATTCTGCTGAAAGCCAGAAAACTCGCCAGGCTGGCCGATATCACCGGCTCAATTTCGATCGAGGCATACAATTGCCGACTCGATCCTTTCCTTGAGCAATTGCATACCATCAGGCCACATGCCGGACAAATTGAAACAGCGGCCAACATCAGAAATATTCTGAATGGGAGTAAACTCATTTCCAAAGAAGGGAAGAAAGTACAGGATCCTTACTCATTCCGCTGCATTCCGCAGGTTCACGGGGCCGTAAAAGACACCATCAGATATGCATCTTCAGTCGTGCTTACCGAAATAAACGCGGTGACCGACAATCCAACCATCTTCCCGGATGAAGATCTGGTTTTGTCGGGTGGAAACTTTCATGGCGAGCCATTGGCTTTTGTGCTTGATTTCCTGGCCATTGCGTTGGCCGAACAGGGTAATATTGCCGAACGGCGTGTTTACCGACTGATAGCCGGACAAAGGGGGCTTCCTGAGTTTCTGGTTGCAAACCCGGGTCTGAATTCCGGTTTTATGATCCCGCAATACACGGCAGCCAGCATTGTCAGCCAAAACAAACAATTGGCCACCCCTTCATCGGTCGATTCAATCACCTCGTCGAATGAACAGGAAGAC
>JBBQBC010000270.1:0-4789 GCA_038317155.1 Bacteroidales bacterium | reverse complement strand
ATTTTCGAGTAACAAATATACTCAGATTTTAATAAAGACAAGTTTTTTTACACTTATTTTTTATAAGCAAAACGCTATAAGTGGAATAAACCTGAATTGGCGCAATCTGCAAAGGTTTTTGATTTACTTTTATCTCTAAATTTAAAAAAAGTAACCTCCTTGAGAATGAGAGGCCTAATAAACCTTAAACTGGGGTAAATGCCCTCTATAACAATGAAACCGGTTCAGAAGTTTGTGTTACAGGTAAATTTTTTTTTAACATTTCAGCTAAAAAGATTTAAAGAATCATATTAAGCTCAATAGTTCGGTAAATTTTTATCTCACGCAAAGACGCAAAGCGATGCACTGAGCTTGTCGAAGTGACCCCGCCGAAGTGGCGGGGCAGGCAGCAAAGACTTGATTTTTAGTTGTTTGCAAATTAATATCTTTATTGTATAACAAATTGATTTACAGGGTTTTGTAAAAACATAACGAAGTATTGAAGCTGATATTATGCAATTAACAATTTCTCTCCGAGTTTTGATTTATGGAGAATCTATCAATCCGACTAATGTTTTTTAAGAAACATTTCTCCTAAATATTAGCTGACAGTTAACTACCTATGAATAAAACTAATTTCTTTCAGATAACTTTATTGAATTAGGCGCTTATGTTACTTGCGATTTTTAATAAGGTTAGAAGATAAAATAAGGTTCGGGGATGGAGTGGTTATGTCTAGTCACTAAGGTTTTAAGAATAAATAAGGTTGATTTTTGAAACCAGAGACCTACCAGATTGCCCTAAGGCAGACTGGCGGGTTTCAAGAGTCTTAGCTAATCTGAGCTCTGAGCTCTGAGCCCTGAGCCCCATGCCCTGAGCACTGAGCTCTGAGCACTGAGCCCTGAGCCCCATGCCCTGTGCTCTGTGCCCCATGCCCTGAGCCCTTCATGCCTAATTCAATAACTTTATTATCCAAAAAGTAGAGACTTGCCTATTTTTTATGACTTTTACAACTCTTAAGAATGATAATTTATGAAACCAAAGCTCGCCGCTTTCAAACAAGGAATTATAACCCGAAGTATTCTCCTGGTATCGCTGGTCAGTTTCTTTAATGACATTGGCAGTGAGATGCTTTACCCCGTTATGCCGGTATTCCTGCGCTCAATCGGGTTTTCGGTTGTTCTTATAGGATTGCTCGAAGGTTTCGCCGAAGCGACTGCAGGTCTGAGTAAGGGTTATTTTGGCAATCTTTCCGATAAAACAGGGCGCAGGGTTCCATTCGTGCGTTTTGGGTACATGCTGAGTGCCCTGTCGAAACCCATGATGGCAGCATTCGCCTGGGTATGGTGGATATTTTTGGCCCGCACAACCGACAGGTTAGGCAAAGGCATCCGCACCAGCGCCCGCGATGCCCTGCTCAGTGATGAAACCACCCCGGAGAACAAAGGCAGGGTATTTGGCTTCCACAGGGCTTTTGATACACTCGGAGCTGCAATCGGCCCAATTCTCGCACTTCTTTACCTTCATTTCTATCCCGGTGAATACAGGCTTTTATTCATTATAGCATTCCTTCCAGGACTTGCAGCCGTTTTCCTTACTTTCTTTCTTCATGAAAAGAAGAAATCACCTTCAGAAAAGGTATCCCGCCCAGGATTTTTCAGTTTTCTGGCATACCGGCACAAGGCTCCAAAAGCATATAAATTTCTAATAGCCGGCTTGCTGGCATTCACGCTGTTTAACAGTTCCGATGCCTTCCTGTTACTTGGGCTGAAAAACAGTGGCATGAGCGACACCTCAATGATCGGCTATTATATATTTTATAACCTGGTGTTTGCGCTAGCCGCATACCCGGTTGGTATAATGGCTGACAGACTTGGTTTACACAAGACTCTGGTAGCTGGATTTCTGGTATTCTCAGCCGTTTACCTTGGGATGGGTTTTGCGGCCGGAATGTGGCAGTTTGGAACGCTGTTCCTGCTATATGGAATCTATGCATCAGCTACTGATGGAGTTTCAAAAGCGCTGATTACCAATATAAGCAGAAAAGAAGATACCGCTACTTCATTAGGATTCTATAACGCGCTGGCAAGTATCTTTACCATGTTGGCCAGTTCAATTGCCGGCCTTATCTGGTATTCCCTGGGACCGAAAGCGATGTTCATTTTTTCGGGGGTAGGTGTTTTATTCACTGCGGGTTACATGGCCTGGGCCGGCAGAGAAGCAGACAGGAAAACTGCATAAAAATCATCCCGGTTAAATCGGGGAATTGAATATTTTCACAGAAATCCTGAATATGCGATGCTGACAATACAAATAATAAAAACTACCAGATGTCTGAGCCGCATATTTCTGATATTTCCAGGTAAAGTCCGGATAATAGTTATTTCTGGGTTAAACTAAATTTTTCAGGGAACCTGGCCTGTTTGGTTTTATAAAATTCACTGATTTTTTCAAAATCGGCTTCATAATTGCCATTGGGCACAAATGCTGGGCCAAAGCCACCTTCTTTGTTCTTATAATCGAGGAAACCCATCACTACCGGGACTTTCGCGTTTTGCGCGATAAAATAAAACCCCCGTTTCCAGTTGCGGTTTAGTTGGCGGGTTCCTTCCGGGGTTATATTGAGTATAAAATTTTCCCTTCGTTGAAACTCTTCAGTTAGCTGATGAACCAGATTACTGCTTCTACCACGATCAATCGGAATGCCGCCCATGGCCTTTAGAATCGGGCCCGAAAACCGGTTAAATGCTTCTTTCTTAATCAGAAAATATGAAGTGTATCCCTTAGAGCTATAGCCCAGCCAGCCAAACAGAAAATCGATGTTGGAGGTGTGGGGCGCCATTATCACCACGCATTTTGGTGTATTGGGAGGAATATCGCCCACAATTTTCCAACCGAGGATTTTCAGCACCAAAGAAGCAATCTTTTTTTTAATCATCACATTTGTGGATTATCCCCAGAGCTGCCTATAAAATTATCGCGGCTTTGGCAAACTTCCGATGCAAATATAACAGCCCTGGCGATTGCTTCGTCCCAAAATATTTCGGTCATTTCATTTTTATTGATATGGTGAAGGGCCGTTGCAAAACCGGCATTGAAACTATCGCCTGCCCCAATTGTGCTAATTACCTCAACTTTAGGTACATCATAATGTTTTGTCAGCCCTTCAGCAATCAGTTCAACACCTTTCTTATTTTTTGTATAAATGAGATTTTTACAACCACTTTCCAAAACAAATTTATAAGCTTCCTCTGAATTGGTAGCAGCAGCTATCAGATTAAAGTCCTCGTCAGAACCCCGCACGACATCGGCCAGGGCAATATTTTCACGAATATATGGCAGTGTATTGACAAGTTCGGAAAGGTGAGGCATTCTGAAGTTAGGATCGTAATAAATCCATGCACCGGCCTCTCTGGCAGCTTTGACCAATACTGAAATATTGTGACGATTGCGCGATTTCACAGAATAAAATGATCCAAACAGCAAAACATCACCAGGATCGAAGTCAGGAATTGAAAAATCAGGAGCTTCAACCGGTGCATGCTGATAAAACTGATAATGCGCATCGCCTGAAGAATTCAGAAATGCAAGTGCAAGGGTAGTGTTGCCTTTGTAATGAAGGCTTTTCTCTAATGAAATACCGTTTTTATTCAGGAACCCGGAAATAAGACTTCCAACTTCATCATCGCCCAATTCGGTTATTAAACCAACCTTTTCACCATACCTGGCTGCAGAAACCGCAGAATTCAGCATACTCCCTCCCGGCACTGCCCATTCAGGCTGTCCGTTCAAAAATATAATATCATATAGGCTTTCGCCGACGCACCAGATCATACTTCTTCAGGGTTCAAGGGTTCAAGGGTTCAAAGGTTCAAAGGTTCAAGGGTTCAAGGGTTGCCTGCCTTTGGCAGGGTTCAAGGGTTACAAAGTTACAGAGTTTCAGAGATACAAAGTTACTGATTTTCAGGGTTACAGAGTTTCAAAGTTACAGGGTTTCAGAGTTAAAGGGTTTCAGGGTTTCAGGGTTAAAGGATTTCAGGGTTAAAGGATTTCATCAAGGGTTTTAGAGTTTCAGAATTAGGTGGCTGAGTGTTTTGCGAAAAAACTGTGTTTAATGACGAACTTTAAATTCGCAAAACGTATCGAAGCCCAGAGTTTCAGAGGTTCAGAGTTTCAGGGTTACAGAGTTTCAGGGTTACAGAGTTTCAAAGTTACAGGGTTTCAGAGTTAAAGGGTTTCAGGGTTAAAGGATTTCAGGGTTAAAAGATTTCATCAAGGGTTTTAGAGTTTCAGAATTAGGTGGCTGAGTGTTTTGCGCAAAAATTGTGTTTAATGACGAACTTTAAATTCGCAAAACGTATCGAAGCCCAGAGTTTCAAAATTTCAAAGTTTCAAGGTTACAGGGTTACAGGGTTGGTGGCAGAGTAGTTGCATTGTAGAATTTTATTGCAGAGACGCGATACATCGCGTCTCTTTTCATTATAGAATTTTTCAACGCAACGTATCGAAGCCAAGAGGTTGGTAGTTTGTAGTTACATAACATTTTTTTTACCTCTACCTTGCCAGAATTACCTTAATTGTATTGCTGGTTGTATTGTTGTTCCGGTCACTGACTTTCAACCGGCAAACATAAAGCCCGTTTCGTGCCGCCGGTCCGCTGGCAAGGCGACCATCCCAACGAATATTGCCTGAAACATAACCTTCGGAGGCAATTGTTACCGGACCGATTGTTCTCACCAGCTCCCCTGTTAGCGCATAAATTTCGAGATCGGCTGTGAATACACCATCAAACTGATTGTGCCCGAAACTA
>JBBQBC010000269.1:0-4796 GCA_038317155.1 Bacteroidales bacterium | reverse complement strand
GGAAGTGTACCAACCCGGATTTTCGAGTATGTTACGTTGTATTACACCGGGGGTTATGTTATTGTAATAACCCAGGCCAATATACGTTTTGAAGAGCTTGTTTTTTGAACCCAGGAATTTAAGATGCGAGAGATATTCGTATTCATTCATACCATCGGGCAGGTTAAGCGGTTTGGGAAGCCTGATGGAGGCCGGAACAGTCTCATCTATAAGCTGATCAAGACTTGAAACGCCGATGGTTTTCAGCATTTCTTTAATTTCATTTTCTCTGGGGCCGTTATGACGGTTGATAAAGTTGTTGGTGAGTTTTGACATTGAATTATGTATTTTGGGTCTGATGAAAAGACTGTAGGATTTGCGGCAAAGATAAAGATTATCATATACCTTATAAAATTTGACAAGGATTCTTTATTGAGTATAATAAACTGTTAATCAATGACATGAATGTTTATACATGTATAAATTTTAATAGAGGCAGAAATTGGACCCAAAGATGAATGTAAATGAAAAAGGCTGCCGGTAAAAGGCAGCCTTTATGCAATCACTTGTATTCTTTTTATTGATTGATTCTCATTTTGTAGAATGACCTCCAGACGAATACCAGCGCAACAGCCAGGAAGAAGAAGCCAATATAATGGGCTATCGGCCTGAAGCTTTCTGCAATAGCAATTTCCATGGCCAGCAAACCGAACAGAGTCGTGAACTTGATAATCGGGTTAAGTGCTACAGAGGAAGTATCCTTAAAGGGATCGCCGACGGTGTCACCTACCACGGAGGCGGCATGGAGTTCGGTGCCTTTTTCTTTCATATCAACTTCAATTACTTTCTTGGCATTGTCCCAGGCACCGCCGGCATTGGCCATAAATACTGCCTGGAATAATCCAAAGAATGCCAGAGAAATCAGGTAACTGACAAACATTGAAACCGGAAGTGCATATTTGAGTTTATCCGGGTCTGACATTCCGGCTTCAAATCCGGTAGGGGAGGCGAGGAAAGCGAAAGCGAGGGCGAACGAGAAAATCGCGATAAAAATATTCCACATCCCCTTCTGGGCATAGACTGTGCAAATCTGAACCACCTGTTTCGATTTTTCAACATCTGCTTTTTTAGGTGCGTTCGGATCGAGGTTAATATTTACGCGGATAAATTCCACTGCACGGGCTGCACCAGTGGCAACCGCCTGAATGGAAGCCCCGGTAAACCAGTAAACGACAGCACCACCAGCAAGGAATCCAAGAATTGTGTATGGATTCAGCAGGTTCAGAATCTCTTCAGGATTTATACCCAGGCTTTTCTTGATAACCAGAATCAGTGAAAAGATCATGGTAGTGGCTCCCACAACTGCGGTCCCGATAAGTACCGGTTTGGCAGTTGCTTTAAATGTATTTCCTGCGCCATCGTTTGCTTCGAGATAATACTTCGATTTTTCAAAATCCGGTTTAAAACCAAAGTCCCGTTCAATTTCAGCAGTGGTCTCTTTCCTGTTTTCTTCGATGAGCGAAAGCTCGTAAATTGATTGTGCATTGTCGGTTACCGGACCATAGCTGTCAACTGCAATAGTCACGGGTCCCATGCCAAGCATACCGAAAGCAACCAGGCCAAAAGCAAAAATTGAGGGATAAATCATGAAATCACTCAGCCCGAATGTGCTGGCAAAATATGCAGTAAACATCAGAAAAAGGAAAACCATGCCCATCCAGAAGGCACTGAAATTACCGGCAACCAGCCCTGCAAGGATATTGAGTGATGCGCCACCTTTTTTCGAGGCTTCCACTACTTCATTCACATGGGTTGATTTTGGGCTGGTAAATATCTTGGTAAACTCGGGGATAAGGGCCGCACCCAGGGTGCCAACACTGATAATGATTGAGAGGGTTATCCAGAGGTTATTTGGCAGATTGCTGATGGTGAAGTAGCTGGCGATAAAAGTAACACAGATTGAAAGAAGGGAAGTAATCCACACCAGGGAGGTCAGTGGTTTTTCAAAATCCAGATCATCAACATGGTTGTATTTGGCTTTTGTAATAATCCCATTAATGTAGAAAGAAACAATCGAGGTTATGATCATCAGGATTCTCATAACGAAGATCCAGGATAGCAATTTTATCTGAAGGATTCCGGTTAAAGCCTTTAGTGAATCTTCACTGGCAATATCAAAGTTGGTTACATTCAGGCTATTTGCCAGGTTTGTAACAAATTCAGGATTAAAACCGGCAATAGTATTCAGGCTATATCCTACGGCAAGCAGAATGAACGAAATTAAAGCAACCCCGGTAACACCATAGGTTTCAAATCCATCGGCGGTCGGACCAACACTGTCGCCGGCGTTATCGCCAACGCAGTCGGCAATAGTTCCCGGGTTTCGGGGATCGTCTTCACCAATTTTGAAGATTACTTTCATCAGGTCGGAACCAATGTAGGCGATTTTGGTAAAAATACCGCCTGCAATTCTGAGTACCGAGGCTCCCAGAGATTCACCGATGGCAAATCCTATGAAACTGGCCCCTGCATACTCTCCCGGAACAAACAGCAGGATAATAAGCATCATGATAAGTTCAATGGAAATCAAAACCACACCAATACTCATTCCTGCATCTAAAGGTATGTTGAGCAGTTTGATGGGTTTACGCTCAAGCGAAGCAAAAGCCATACGCGAATTGGCCAGTGTGTTCATTCTGATTCCAAACCAGGCGACGCTGTAAGATCCAAGAATTCCGATTACGGTCCAGCCCAGTATCATCAAAACGGGGCCTAATCCGAAGTTTGCCTCTGAAAGAAATCCAAAATAGAATGCAACGGCTGAGCCGACAAACAGGAATAGAATGGCCAGAAATTTACCTTGCTGAACCAGGTATGTTTTTCCGGTTTCGTAAATTACATTTGCTACATCGAGCATCGAATGATGCGCCTTTATCTTTTTTACCTTCACAAACTGGTAAAAACCGAACATCAGCCCGGCAAGGGTAATTAAAAACCCCCAGTAAAGAATATGCTGATCTTTCACTCCTGACGGAATTACCAGGTCAGCTTCGCTTGCTTTTAAAATAACCGGCGCTAAAAAAACTGCCAGCAGGGTTAAGACTCTCTTCATACGCTTTCCGATTTATTGAGAAATGATGGTTGGTTATATTTTACAAATATATAGAAGATATCAGAAAATACAATCATCCATTTAAGTAGTTTTTTTTACAGACTTCCCATTTAACGGCAGTTTTGGTCTTTCTCCCCCTTGTAATAGATATAGTTTTCTGCATGTATCTACCTGATACCGCAATCGTTTGCGCTATTTCAGGCTGTTAGTTTTGAGGACTGAAATTACTAAAAAAAAATATTTCGTGTAAATGTGTTGTAGAAATTTATATTTTCTAATTTTATCATCCTAAAAATAGCTAAGTACCATTGATGGAAAAAATACCCCTGAAATTATTGGGAATGATTAACAGCCAGTCACAGACCGGAGCTTATACGCTGATTTTGGGTGAGATTGAAGGGAAACGGAGATTGCCCATTCTGATCAATGGCTTCGAGGCTCAGGCTATTCTTTTTCACATCGAACATATCAAAATTCCCCGTCCGCTGACACACGATCTTTTCAAGAATTTTGCCGACACTTTCAATATTTCTTTTAACGAGGTTATTATCAGTAAGTTTGCTCAGGGCATATTTTATGCTACGCTACTTTGCGATAATGGAAACGGTGAACAGGAAATAGATTCACGCACATCAGATGCCATTGCCCTGGCTGTAAGATTCAATTGCCCAATATACACTTACGAAGCTGTACTCTCGGGTGCAGGCGTTTCTATTGACGAAGAACCCGATATTGATGACCTGGCTACCGGTGGCCTTAGCCATTCAGATGATTATAATTACGACAAGTTTACCCTTGCCGAACTTGAAGAGATGATGAATGAAGCCATCGAAAAAGAAGAATACGAGAAAGCATCAGCTCTGCGCGACGCAATCAACCGGAGGAATGCAGAAGATAGCGAAGTGTGAGGTATAAGCGAAGGGCTCAGGGCGAAGGGCGCAGGGCGAAGGGCGCAGGGCATGGGGCACAGGGCTCAGGGCATGGGGCACAGGGAGCAGTCTCTTAGTCATTTACTTAGAAGCAGGGCTTCCAACCGAAGGAAAAGTCTTTCAGTCTCTCCCTCTCTCTCTCTCAGTCTCTCTCTCTCAGTCTCTCCGTCTTTTAGTCATTTACTTAGAAGCATGACTTCCAACCGAAGGAACAGTCTCTCAGTCACTAAGTCTTTAAGTCTCCAGGTTCCCCCTTCCCCTTGTGGCTTCGATACGATTTGCAGTAAGACTTGATACTACCTAATGACTGGTATATGCAAATCACTCAGCCACCGCTAATCTGCCAACTATCTCACTAACTGTACGTTAGACATTAGACATTAGACATTAGAAATTAGAAATTAGAAATTTCTCTCCGTCTCTTAGTCATTTATTTAGAAGCATGACTTCCAACCGAAGGAACCGTCTCTCAGTCTCCAGGTTCCCCTTTCCCCTTGTTGCTTCGATACGATTTGCAGTAAGACTTGATACTACCTAATGACTGGTATATGCAAATCACTCAGCCACCGCCAATCTGCCAACTATCTCACTAACTGTAAGTTAGACATTATACATTAGACATTAGAAATTAGAAATTTCTCTCCGTCCCTAAGTCATATTCTTAGAAGCATGACTTCCAACCGAAGGAACCGTCTCTCATTCTCCAGGTTCCCCCTTCCCCTTGTGGCTTCGATACGATTTGCAGTAAGACTTGATACTACCTAATGACTGGTATA
>JBBQBC010000268.1:0-4798 GCA_038317155.1 Bacteroidales bacterium | reverse complement strand
GGGCCTATAAAAAGAGGGTGATTGAGAATCGGTACAGTAAATTAGATACCATTGTCTTCGTGTCAAACGATTCGGAAAAAGAGTTTAGTGAAATTTTTGGCCATTTTAGTTCCATGCGGGTCATTTACAATCTTATAGATGCTCAGGATGTCATTATTAAATCGGTAGCACCTATTCTTGAACCATTTAAGAATGATGTAATCAACATAATTGCATTGGGCGTTCTGCTTCCTGTTAAGGGATATGATAAACTGATCAGGGCGGCGAAATTGCTTAAAGATGATAATGTATCTTTCAAAATCAGAATTTTAGGCAATGGTGACCTTGAAGAGGAGCTTCGCGCACAAATCAAAGAAATGTCATTGAATGATGAAGTGGAGCTTATGGGCTTTCATTATAACCCGTTTCCTTTTCTCAAACAGTCAGATATTTTTGTCATGACTTCTGTTTCAGAAGGATTGCCCACCGCTTTGTGCGAGGCAATGATACTTGGTTTACCAACGTTAGTAACTGATTGCAGCGGGTGCCGTGAATTGGTAGGGAGTGGAGAATTTGGTATGATGGTGCAACAATCGGAAGTTAGTATCTATCAAGGGTTAAAGGATATGATTACCACTCCTGAAAAGCGGGAATATTTTCATAAGAAGTCGTTGGAAAGGGCTGCCATATTTAACGATGCTGCAATTCTGGAACAAGTATATAATTTGCTCGAATTTAAACCAACACTTAAGTGAAACTTCTTCAGGTCAGTTCTACCCTTAATACCTCTGCAATAGGCCGGATAGCTGAAGAAATTGGCCAATTGGCTATGAAAAAAGGCTATGAGAGCTATGTGGCATATAGTGATTTGGGGGTTGGCGGAAGCGAATCTAAAATAATCAAAGTGGGTAATAAGTTGGATGTTTATGCCCACGCATTTAAAACAAGGATATTCGACCTGCATGGTTACGGATCGAAGCACCATACAAAAAAGCTCATCAGGCAAATCCACCAAATCAACCCTGATGTTATTGGCATTCATAATGTTCATGGCTATTATCTGAACATGGAAATATTCTTCAATTACCTGAAAGCGGCCCGAAAGCCGGTAATTTATACACTGCATGATTGTTGGTCCTTTACAGGCCATTGCAGTTATTTCGATTTCGTGGGGTGTGATAAATGGAAAACCGGATGCTTCGAGTGCCCCAATAAAAAAGCATATCCGGCTAGCTTGTTTATTGACAGGTCGAAGAAGAATTATACTGAAAAGCAAGTGATCTTCAATGGGGTTGAAAACATGACAATAGTCACTCCATCTGACTGGCTTGCAAAGTTGGTAAAACTGTCATTTCTTGCTGATTACCCTTTGCAGGTGATCAACAATGGTGTGAATACAGAAGTTTTTAAACCTGTAACTCAGACCGGAATACGCGAAAAATATAGGATCGGTAATAAAAAGATGTTGCTTGGCGTTGCTTATGTCTGGTCTCATCGCAAAGGCCTGGATGAGTTTATAAAGCTGAGTAAACTGCTGTCATCCGAATTTGTTATCTTTCTGGTAGGTCTGAGCCAGGATCAGATTTCAAAACTACCTGACAATATTAAAGGCATTGCCCGAACCGAAAATGTAGAAGAATTGTCTGCATTGTATGCTTCGGCTGACGTTTTCATCAACCCAACCTGGCAGGACAATTTCCCCACTACAAACCTTGAGGCATTGGCTTGTGGCACACCGGTTATAACTTACAATACCGGGGGAAGTCCGGAAGCTGTGGACGATAAGACAGGTATCGTTGTTGGAAAGGGGGATATTGAGGGACTGATAAAGGCAATCAATGCTGTTTTGGCTCAACCCAAAAAACAACTTAGCGAAGCATGTCGTCAAAGAGCATTGGATCTTTACAAAAAGGAAGACGCCAATGACCGTTATCTGAAATTGTATGAGGAGATGTTGCAGAAACAAACAATTAAATTTTAATTGTATATACCAGTTATAGCGAAATTGTAGGAAAAAAACGCTAATTGTTCTAAAAATATCCGAACATTTACTTTATCTTTGGAGTAAAAATAATAAAACCAAAACCAAAACAAATTTGAGGATTACAAACAAACACATTTTAGGTAAACTGATTAAAAAAAATCAAGGAAACTCAAAATTGGTAAAAGCTGTTCAACAACTGATTACCGATATTGAGCAAAGTAACTGGGAAACGCCTCTTAACTTGATTAAAGAAAGACCCGATGCCGATTGTGTTTATGGTGGGGAATTCTATCTCTTCAACATTAACGTTCACAGAACTCTAATCCTGATTGAATTCGAAGAAAATGGAGAAGCCACGGTTGTTTGGGCAGGGAGTCACGATGTTTACGAAGTCACTTTTAAAAACAACCGGAGTGTAATCAAAAAATGGTTGAGAGATAATAACTGGATTTAAAAGAGGATCTATGAAAGACATCAAAAACATAAAAGAAATTTCAACTATTGAAAGACTTGAAAATGAATATGATTTGCAAAAAGCATCTTTGCTCGACCGTAAATTGCGCTTAATGGTTAAAGAAAATTCAGATTTACAACCAATTCGTAAAAAGATACGAGAATTAATTGAAGAATACGAAAATAGAAAATGGTCTGATTTCGAAAAAGTATCCGAATCGCAAGTAGAAGAATCAGAGAAAGCTGAAGAAATTGTAAATTTCGGACAAGAATTCATTCAAAAGCGAAAAGAAAGTATCAAAAAGAAACTTAAAGAATTTGACATAACCCAGCAAGAATTTGGTTTAATTCTGGGGCATTCAAAATCATATATGAGTGAATTAACAAATGGTGTATCCCAATTTACACTGAAGGATTTGATTATAATTCACCGACTTTTAGGAATCAGCCTTAAAATTTTAATATCAACTTATCTTCAACCTGAAACAAGAGATAAGGTTAGAGAATCAATTGATAAACTGAATAAACCAAAACTCAGATTGAGAAAAACAGAACTCGCCTAGAAACAAAAGTGCATAATATTCTATATATGTCAGAGCAGTTTAGTTGCAAATTGGAGATTTATAAAGGTAGTATTCAGCCCTTGCCATCGCGTTCCTGCCATCTTGCAGACCGGATCTATAAGGATACACAATCAATACAGCCATCAGATTTGAACTGGCAGTGGAATAAGGTTGAAAGAAGGAATAAGGTAAAATTGGAGGGTGGAGGCAGGGTGGTTACTGAGGTTATAAAGAAACAATAAGGTTTTTTCATTTTTCAAAACCAGTAACAATGATATCCCGGAATTAACCCTGTCTGCCTCTGGCATACAGGCATCCTTTTCAAATCGCTCAATTTGGGAATTATTTATTAAGCGCCTAATTCAATAGATCTATGTACCGGTAAAATCTATAACTAAGCTTTTGAAAAAGTCGTCTAAGCAATATGAAAGAGTGTAATAAAAAATCACTGATTAACAAAGGGTTGCAACCCCTTTCTGTGCTGGTTAAGTACATGTAAATTGGGCCCGGGTATGCTTTTTATTTTAAAGAAGTCCATAATCAGTCATTTGCAAAACCTGCCCGGATGGCGCACCCGCAGGAAGATTGTAGTGATTGAGTCGGATGACTGGGGAACTATCCGGATGCCATCGCGTGAAGTCTATAATTCACTTTTAAAAGAGGGATATAAGGTAGATCAGGACCCTTTTATGAAGTTTGATAATCTGGCTGATGAAAATGATTTGTCAGGCCTGTTTGAAGTTCTGTCTTCAGTTAAGGATTCAAACGGACGTTTTGCGAAATTTACGGCCAACACCATTGTGGCCAATCCCGACTTTGAACGGATAAAAGCATCAGATTTTTCTTCATATTATTATGAGCCCTTTACTGAAACCCTGAACCGGTATCCTAATCACAGCAATAGCTTCAGTCTGTGGAAAGAAGGTATGTTAAAGGGCGTTTTCCACCCTCAGTTTCATGGACGTGAACACCTGAATGTAGAACGATGGATGAAGGCACTGCAGGGAAAAGATAAGATGATTACCCATGCTTTTAATAATCAGATGATTAGCATCAGTTCCGAGCCCAATGAAATGCGATTTGGATATATGGAAGCCCTGGATCATTTTTCACCGGAGGAAAAAGAGGCAAAGCCGAAGGTAGTTGAGGACGGACTCAGTTTGTTTAAGGAAATTTTTGGCTTCGATTCTCAATCCTTTATTGCCTGCTGTTATGTCTGGGACAGAGAAATCGAGAAAACCCTTTATAACGGAGGGGTGAAATATATTCAGGGCGTGGTTCAGCAATTAACCCCTGCTATGGAGAATGAAAGACATTATTTCAAAAAGTCTATTCATTATATCGGTCAGGCAAATTCTCTGAATCAAATTTACCTTACGAGAAATGCTTATTTTGAACCGGCTTTGCTAGGTCCAGATGCCGACCACATTGGTTATTGCTTACAGCGGATGGGTGCTGCCTTCAGGATGAATAAACCAGCCATTATTGCTTCTCACCGCTTAAACTATATAGGCAGCATTCATCCTGAAAACAGGGATCAAAATTTAAAATTGTTGAGAAGTTTATTAAATGAAATTGTTAAAAGGTGGCCTGAAGTGGAATTTATGACCTCCGATGAGTTGGGGGCATATATACAAACAGACGATCAAAATTCCCGGAGTTATTCACCTTAATTATTTATGTTATGAGAACACCATTTCAGGGTGCCAGATTAAGCCCTGCCGAGATCGTCCGGCGTCTTCAGATCGCTCAGCAGCAGGTCGGGATACACCGGCGGCAGCAATTTGCGCAGGCTCGAGCCGATTCCTCCCGCGGCGCC
>JBBQBC010000267.1:0-4832 GCA_038317155.1 Bacteroidales bacterium | reverse complement strand
CCAAATGTACCACGAGAAAAGTGTCCGGCTTGCTCCGGAATCACTGTCCGCCTTCGTCCGGAATGAGTGTCCGCTTTAAAACGGAATCATTGTCCGCCTTCGCCCGGAATGGGTGTCCGTTTTGATCCAGATTTTGCATTATTAAGCATCCTTAACTTGCGTCTGCCTATTATCTGTATCTCAAGTGGCAGATTTTTAACTCGCCCGCCATTCCAAATTTGTTCAGTTTCCTTGTCTCCAAATGAAAGAATCATAACAACGCTAATCGTTAGTAACGTCAAAAGTAAGTATTATAATTTGATTTTCCATAATTGAACGGATTTAGTTTGCATTACGCTTCGCGCGTTTGAAAGATTTCGGGTACCGTTCCGGGTTTCGGTCCTGTCTCCCCGTCGTCCTGTCTTCCAGTCTTCCAGCAGTCCAGTCATTCAGTCGACGTGTCTCGTTTTCCCGTTTCCCGTTTCGGATGCCGATCCCCGTGCGGAGTCGATGGGTATATCCGCGCCAGCGGGGAAAGAAGTGTGAAATAGCGGTGTAGCCTTAAATATTCAATTTAAAATACGTCTTTTATTTCATAGACCATTTCATTATAGCTATACGTATTTCCTTTTTTCAGCCCTTCCATATGTTTATAAATTGGAGCCTTAGGTGAAATACAATGTACCACGTTACCTTCAATTTCAATCTTTTCACCTGAAATGCCAATAAAAAAATTCAATTGGTCTGTTATTACTATTGCTCCAGGCACTATACTTGTCAACTCGTTTGAATGGTCTAAAGATTTTAAGTACTCCATTTCCTTTAGGGCAAATGCAAGTTCATTTTCTAAAGCACTTAATATTTCAATTTTTCCGGCAGTACGATTCTCGCTTTGACTGGCTGATTGATTAAGCGTGAAGGCATCGGTCTCCAATGCTTTTACACGTTTTTCGATATTCCCTATCAGCTCTTGCTGGTTTTTTAAACAGGAATTTAGTATCAGATTTTTGCTAATGTTTTTTTTCATCTGTGTATAAATAAGGTTTTAACGATCTCCATGTTATGATTACCAGTGGTTTTTAGTATCTGGTTTTTAATATTATATTGCCTAATTCCTTCAGTTGGTCTTTCTCAATAAATACTACATGCCCTTTCTTGGAAAGAACTTCCCAGGCAATATTGCTGGTAATGTCATCAATTACTTTCGGTTTGGAAATATCTGTAACCAACTCAAATGTTCTGTCTGATGTCATTAATACTGGTTGCTCAAAGTCTTTATTAACTGCCAGCAAATCACCCCGGCCGTCAATTGAGGCTTGATAAATCGCTTGCAAGTCTGTCAAAACGTTTCCTTTTGCCACGGCTTCTTTAATTTCGATAACCGCTTCATCTCTAAGTTTTTGTTGAAATATTCTTATGATTTCCCAACCTTGTCCTGCAATATGATTTGTTGCAATATTATTGTAGTCAACAGTGGCATATCCGAGATATACATTTGGCTGGTCTGCCACTTGCATTAAAAGGTTGTGGTTGTCTTCGGTGCAAATTACTACACAATGCATTTCTGTTTCGTGGTGAACTTTCTGTATGGCTTTGTCAACTTTATTTATGAATTCACGCAGCTTATTGTCCGCATGTTTCGTATCCTTTGACTTGCTTGAGTGAGTATTATCTGAAAATGGGAAATCATCATTCCTGACTTCTGATACAATGCTTTCATTAAGTGCACTATATAAATGCACACCAATTTGAGATAAAAGCAAAATTAAATATTCTTCACTCCTGTTGTACGCCTTGATCACCTGTCGTAATGCAAATGTTTCAGAAATCTGAACCTCATTTTGATTTACGGACCAAACAGATTTTATGATTTCTTTGGTATCATTAGAAAGGAAAATATGTAAACTGTCCAAATTGTGATTAATATCAATTTCACTTGAAACAGTTGTGATTTTTTCTAACAAAGATGCGACCGGTCTACCGCCAAATTCTGCGATGAGTCTGTCTTCTGCTTCTTTTAACAGATTTTTCAATAGTATTACATCTTGTGCATTTTCAGGATGTGTCCTGTGTGTGTTTAACGAGATACTTACGCACGCGTTGTTTTTTTCAGCCGCTAATTTTTCTAATTTATTTTTGATTTTCATTGTCTGTTTTTTTTAATAGATACTTTATTTTTCCAAGATACATTATTTAAATTCAGCTACATTCCAGGGTTTAGATTTAGCTTTGACCGGATCGAAAATCCGATAAGCCAAAAGTTTCACCCTATCGTTCAAAAGGAACCAAATCAAGGCATAACCCCAGACAAACATTGCCCAACCCCAACCTAATGGTGTTACAAGCAAATATCAATCAGGAATGGTTTTTCGATAACATTTCATACCCTGATACCACATCAAACAGTTCTTCATCAATGGTACTTTGACGCAAACTATGAAACTTATGCGTAAGATCATCCAATAATTCATCTATATTTCTTTCAGCGCGTTGCATTGCAGCTAAACGACTTGCGTTTTCGCTGGCTAACGACTCAGCGCATGCTTTGAACAAGGCAGCAAAAAGATATTCATGGATAAGTGCAAATAAGGTTGGCTTAATTCCTCCTATGACTTGCGGTATCAGTTTTGTAGGCCATTTTAGCGCTGTAAGTGACAGCCTCCATTTTTCATCCAATGGCAACAACCGCAGAATTACAGGCTCGTAACCAGCCCCCTGTTTTGGTTGATTGTGAAAGATATAAATTTCATTGACGTTTCCCTGGGCAAAGTTTTCATCACTTTTTACTAAAATTTGCTGAACAAGCGGGGTTATTGCATCAACAGAATTGGGAACAGGGAAAAGTTGAGTGTTATTGAATCCAATATCTGAAAGCAGCAATTGAACACGTTCCCCAACTGCCCATATTTCTTTTTTACCCGGCAAGGCATGGAGTGTTTGCGCTACAAAATTGGTAAGCGAATCGTTAAATTGACCCACCAAGCCTTGGTCTGAACCAAAAACAACAGCACAAACTGATTTCTCGTTGTTTCCTTTGAGTAGGTTTTGTTCGGTGAGAGTATCAATTTTTTCCTGCCTGAAATAGGCAATGATTCCCAAAGAAACAGCCCGGTAGTAATCGCCAAGTGAACTAACAGCCAGCTCGTATTGACCGATATTTGAAGCTGCCAATGCTTTCATCGACCTGACGACAGATTTGAGTTCTTTGGCACCGTTCAGTTTTCTATGTAAGCTTTCCTGAGTTTCCATTAATTATTGTTTTGATCTGTTTCGGGCTTTTCCTGGAAAGGTTCAAGTATATTCCCGGCCATTTTCAAAATTGTTTCACGGTCGGAACTGCTCAATTCTTTTTCCGATAATAACCGTTTCAGCATTTCGGCAGGAAGTTCTGCGTCCATTTTCTGTAGGACAACTTCTGCCTCCTTCATTTTGTCAATGGGTATCGGATCAAAAAGCCCGCTGGTCAATGCGAGAAGGATCACTATTTGTTCAGGAACAGACATCGGTTGAAGTTCCTGTTGTTTGAAACACATTCTGATTCGCTTACCGCGTTCAATTATTTTTTTTGTAGCTTCATCCATTCGTGTGCCGAAACGGGAAAATGATTCTAATTCCTCAAACTGAGCGTAGTCAAGTTTCAGGTTGCCTGTAATGGAACGATAGGCAGGTAATTGTGCTTTACCACCAACACGCGAAACGGATTTACCCACATCAACAGCCGGCAATATTCCTAATTCAAATAGTTTAGGCGAAAGGTAAATTTGTCCATCGGTAATAGATATGAGATTTGTGGGAATGTACGCTGATATATTTTGAGCTTCTGTCTCAATAATTGGCAAAGCTGTGAGAGAACCACCTTTTAGTTTATCGCTAAGGTGAGTAGCCCGTTCCAATAATCTTGAATGTATATAAAAAATATCGCCGGGAAACGCTTCACGTCCCGGAGGTCTTCTCAGCAAAAGTGAGAGTTCGCGGTATGCACGGGCATGATGCGTGAGATCATCATAAACGATAAGCACATCGTGCCCTTGTTCCATGAAATATTCTGCAATGCTTGTAGCTGCGTAAGGAGCAATATATTTTAAGCCGGGAGCGTTGTTCCCTTCGGTTGTAACCACAATTGTATATTCCATCGCCCCCTTTTCTTCGAGGTTCGCTATTACCTTCGCGACAGATGATGCCCGCTGACCAATGGCACAATAAACACAAAGAACATTTTTATCGTATTGGTTGAGAATTGTGTCAATGGCAATGGCTGTTTTGCCTGTCTGCCTGTCACCCAAAATCAATTCACGTTGTCCCCGACCAATAGGTATAAGTGCATCAATAACTTTTAATCCTGTTTGCAAAGGAATGGAAACGGTATTGCGGTCCATGATGGCGCGTGCTGGACGTTCAACCGGAAGTCGTTGCTTAAATGAAACTATACTTTTACCATCCATAGGTTCTCCCAATGGGTTAATCACTCTTCCAATTAAAGAATTATCGACAGGTATATCCATTACGCGGCCTGTACGCTCCACTTCATCACCGGCATTCAAAAGAGCATCTTCACCAAGAAGAATAGTGCCTATTTCATCTTCATCAATATTATATGCTATCCCAAATAACCCCCCCGGAAACTTTAACAGCTCTTCAAAGCCAACGCCCGGCAGACCAGAAATTTTGACAATTCCTGCCGATACACTAACAACATAACCAACTTCGCGGGGTTCAAAAGAATGCGTGTATTTTTTCCTGCCTTTCTCCAACTCACCGAATGTGTTATTTATCGTTTTTTTAAATTGGTTTACTGGCATGTTATTTTTTATTTGGTTTTGCCTTTAATTTTTTTTTGTTCTTGTTTTTTTTTG
>JBBQBC010000266.1:0-4833 GCA_038317155.1 Bacteroidales bacterium | reverse complement strand
TTTGTACTCTTGCAAAACAAAGACTGGCTGAGGTTTGCCATTTATCCTTCATTTAGTTTTTTTCTGGGATTAATCGCTGTTTTTTTAGGCCGTGCAATCATAAAACTTATCTGATATGAAAAACAATTCAACCGCTGTTCTGCTGCGTATTTTTATTAGTTCTACCGATAAAGAAGGGAGTACTGTTTTATATGAAGACATCGTATTCAAAGCCAAAAAAGCCGGGCTTGCAGGAGTCACGGTTTTAAAAGGAATGCTTGGGTTTGGGGCCAGTTCGATCATTCACTCCTATAAGTTCTGGGAGGTAACCGAGAAAATACCAACCCTTATCCAAATTGTTGACGAGGAAGAAAAAATCAAGGATTTTTTCGAATCAATCCAACCAACATTGGAATCTATGCGCTACGGATGCTTAGTCACTACTCAGCAAGTAAATGTATTATTGTATAAATCAGGTCAGAAAAAAATATTTGACCTTTAAAATTTGAGTCTATTCCAAAAAGTTCAATTTTTTCAAAAACGCTTACAATTATTTTGTCGCAACTTAGTGGGGAAACCAGCGACAGGTTTATTGCCGACTTCACCGTTGCTGTAAATGCAGGTCACTTAGAAAAAGGAAGTGATGGCCGTATTGAAAATGAATTGGATAAATCGTCTCTTTTTGCAGGGAAAAAAGTGTTTAAAAATGCAAAGCAATTTTTAAATGCCTGTCAGACACTTGCTAATAATCACCAAAACCAGTGCGTTGGGAAAATTGTAGCTCTTTTACAAGCCTTTGGTTTGATTATGAGCTTTTGAATGTGCTGCAATGTGCGTTGGGAATATTTGATTTGTGTGGGAGAAAAGAACAAAATAAATTCCTTCAAATTTGCACTGTCCTGTCAAAAGACTAAATCTTTTCTTTTCTAATATTTATCATTAACGTATCTGGATGTCTTTTTACACATGTTGTCAAGTGATGGTTTAGGTTAATAATTGCTCAAAAAAGATTTTCCGCCGTCACTTATTCTTGTGGTTTGAACTTAAAAAAATCTAACTTTGTTTGATCTTTCAATTTTGGGATAAATCAGGACATAATTGCAAACACCGCTATCCTTTAATCGAAAGGAGAAAGCCTGGTAAATAGAACTCCGGGGAAACTTCACACTATCAATAAATTAAAACATATTATGGAAAACATCGAAACGCTGGCATTGGGCATGATCGAAACCAGAGGGTTTACAGCAATGGTTGAAGCTTCAGATGCTATGCTGAAAGCTGCAAGAGTAGAATTGGTCGGTTACGAAAAAACCGGGGGTGGTTATGTTACCGCCATTATCAGAGGCGATGTTGCTTCGGTGAGGGCGGCTGTTGATGCCGGTTTGCGTGCTGCCGAGAAAATCGGTGAGATTGTTTCAAGCCACGTTATTCCAAGGCCCCATCAGAATGTTGATACAGCACTGCCATTGGGCGCTAAAACCAATAAGAAAGGATAATCATCATGAGCGATTCAAAAGCACATATTGATTTAAGGACTTACGTGTTCCTCGATTCACTACAATTGCAAATGGCTTCCTATCTTTCAACTGTATCAAGGGGTTACCTGCCTGTCGGCGGACAAGCCTGCTGCATAATTGAAATTGCACCCGGCATCGAAATCAACACCCTGACCGATATAGCCTTGAAAGCCACCAATGTGAGACCTGGTATGCAGGTTGTTGAGCGCGCCTTTGGCATGCTCGAAGTTCACTCCGACAGCCAGGGAGACACCCGCACGGCAGGTCAGGCCGTTTTAAATGCCATTCACAAGACCGAAGAGCAGAGACTTAAACCCAGAATTCTCACCAGCCAGCTTATTAAAAACATTGAAGATCATCACGCTCAGCTTATCAACCGTACCCGCTATGGCATGATGTTGTTAAGGGGCGATACCTTGTTCGTTCTGGAAGTGGAGCCTGCCGGGTACGCTTATTATGCCGCCAACGAAGCAGAGAAAGCCGCCCACATTAAAATTGTTGATGTTACCGGTTTCGGAAAATTCGGGCGGGTTTACATAGCAGGCCCTGAGGCTGAAGTACTGGAATGCAAGACGATCGTTGAGAAAAGGCTTGCGGAAGTGAGCGGAAGATCCGCCAAAGAAGATTACAAGTAGTTAAACCCAAAAACAGGAGATTTAAAAATGGCTGATTTCAATACAGATGCCCTGGGCATGATCGAAACCAGAGGTTTTACTGCAATGGTTGAAGCTTCTGATGCAATGGTAAAAGCTGCCAAAGTAGAGCTGGTAGGCTACGAAAAAACCGGTGGTGGTTATGTAACTGCCATAGTCAGGGGCGATGTGGCCGCCGTTCGTGCAGCCGTTGATGCCGGATTGCGCGCCGGCGAAAAAGTTGGTGAAATCGTTTCATCGCATGTTATTCCAAGGCCTCACGAGAATGTCGATCATACACTTCCGTTGGGCAGAGGCAAATTAAAAAAATAACCGATGATTTTAGCAAGGGTCGCAGGCACCGTGGTTGCAAGCCATAAGCCCCAAAAACTGGACGGGATTGCCTTTTTGCTTGTTGAAAAGATTGACCCGGTGACCATGAAGGGTAAGGGCGATTTTGTTGTGGCTATGGATGCCGTAGGCGCCGGACCTGACGAAATCGTTTTCTATGTATCTGGAAGCAGTGCCCGTTTTACTCCAACCACAGAGGGCATTCCAACCGATTGTTCTATTGTTGCCATCGTTGATTTTATTGAAAAGGAGGGCACCTTCACCTACAGGAAAAACAGCACGGATAACGGATGATATTAGGAAAAGTTGTTGGCACAGTGGTCAGTAATACTAACCTGATTGGCATCAGGGGGGCTGGTTTTTTACTGATTGAAAAGTGCAGCCAGGCGGGTGAGGGTAAAAACGACTTTGTTGTTGCCCTCGATCTGGTAGGTGCCGGAAAAGATGAAATGGTCGTGGTATCTGAAGGTTCAACGGCCAGGGAAACCCCGTTAACGGTGGGCAAACCGCTCGATGCGATTGTTGTGGGGATTGTTGATGCAATTGATGAAAACAATAAGGTTGTCTATCAGAAATGGTGAACGGGAAAGAAATAATAGTTTTAGGGGCACTTGAATTCAGCAGCATCGTTGCCGGTTTTATGGCGATGGATGCCATGGTGAAAATAGCCCCGGTAAAAATAGTGGAAGCCCGTACCATTAGTTCTGGTAAATACCTGATTATTTTCACCGGTGATGTTGCATCTGTAGAATATGCCTTCAACAAGGGGAGCGAAACCGGCGCCGGACACATTGTTGACAGCCTCTTTTTGCCTCAGGTTCATCAGGATGTTATTCCGGCACTTGGTAATACCATCAGAACCGGCTTCTGGGATGCCATCGGTATTATTGAAACAAAGTCAGTTATATCGGGTATTGAAGCTGCTGATGCTGCCGCGAAAGCGGGAGAGGTCAGGATTATCGAAATCAGGCTGGCTGACGGATTTGGAGGAAAGTCGTATGTAAAGATGACCGGAACCCTCACCGATGTTCAAACCGCGATGGCCGCCGGAACGCGAATGGCAGAAGCAAAGAATACATTGTGCATGGAGACTATTATTCCCCAGCCCCACAGGGAAATCATGCCCTATTTTATGTAAAAGCAGGATAAATGGATAACTTGGAAAATACCATACGCCAACTGGTTCAGGACGCAATGAAAGGACTGTCCCTGACTCCGGTATCCGGTGAACCGGGGGTAACAATGGGTGTATTTTCAGATATAAACAGCGCTGTATCGGCGGCAGAAACAGCATTCAACAAACTGAACTCACTCACCCTTGTAAGCAGGAAGCAGATCATCGCGAATATGCGTAAAACTGCCCTTGAACACAAGGAGACCTTTAGCAGGATGGCTAATGAAGAAACCGGCTTCGGACGATGGGAAGATAAAGTGGTTAAGAATGAGCTTGCCATCAATAAGACTCCGGGAGTGGAAGACCTTGAATCCATCGCCTACTCTGACGATAACGGGCTCACGCTCGTTGAAAGAGCGCCTTATGGCATTGTCGGCTCCATTACCCCGAGCACAAATCCAACGGCTACCATAATATGCAATGCCATTGGCATGATTGCTGCCGGAAACTCGGTTGTTTTCAACCCCCACCCTGCTGCCAGAAAAGTTTCCGCTTACCTCGTAAATCTTTTAAACCAGGCAATTACAGAGGCCGGTGGCCCCGAAAATCTGGTTTGCTGTATCGCCAATCCCACCATTGAATCGGCAAAGGAAATGATGGCTCACCCCAAAATTGCGCTTCTGGTGGTTACCGGCGGGCCGGCTGTTGTGAGAACCGCCATGAACAGCGGGAAGAAGGTAATCGGCGCGGGACCAGGCAACCCGCCTGTGGTGGTTGATGAAACAGCCGATATTGGCAAAGCCGCTAAGGATATCGTTAACGGGGCCAGCTTCGACAACAATGTGATCTGTATCTGCGAAAAAGAGATTCTGTGCGTGGCATCGGTAGCCGATCAGCTTAAAACAGAAATGAAAAAGCACGGGGCTTATGAATTAAATGAAGAACAAATCCGCAGAATTACCGAAATTGTGATTTCCGAACCGGGTTGTCGCGGTAAAGAAGGAGCCGCCAGTAAAAATCATGTGGGAAAATCGGCCGCTTTCATAGCCCGGTCAATCGGTCTTGAGTTGCCTGAATCAACCAGGTTATTGCTCTGTGAAGTCGGAACCGACCATCCTTTGTTGTGGACAGAGCAGTTGATGCCCGTAATGCCCCTGGTTCGACTTAAAGATGTGGATACTGCCATTGATCTGGCAGTCGAAGTCGAACACGGGTTCCGTCATACAGCCATTATGCACTC
>JBBQBC010000265.1:0-4904 GCA_038317155.1 Bacteroidales bacterium | reverse complement strand
TTTCATCCCCGGAAGGGTGGTTGGTGCCATCTGGCCTCCGGTCATCCCATAGATACCGTTGTTGATAAAGATAATTACAATGTTTTCACCACGGTTACAGGCGTGAATGGTTTCCGCAGTGCCAATGGCCGCGAGGTCACCGTCGCCCTGATAGGTAAACACGAATTTATCAGGATGCAATCTCTTAACGGCAGTTGCAACAGCCGGCGCACGTCCGTGGGCTGCCTGTTGAATGTCGATGTTCATAAATTCGTAAGCCAATACAGAACAACCAACCGGAGCAATGCCGATGGTTTTATCCTGAATGTCCATTTCTTCCAGTACTTCCATCACAATACGATGAGCTGTACCATGACCACACCCCGGACAGTAGCTTAAAGCCTTGTCGGTGAGCAGGTCTGTCTTTTTGTAAACCAGATTTTCCGGTTTCCGGATTTCTTCTTTGGTTATATTAGCCATGATTATTATCCTCCGATTATTTTTTTATGCATTGCTTCAACAATTTCGGTTGGTGAAGGAATGATTCCTCCCATCCTGCCAAAATGCTCAACTGTTACCCTGCAGCCAACTGCGAGTCTTACATCTTCAACCATCTGTCCGGCACTCATTTCAACGGTAAGAATACCTTTCACCTGATCCGCCAGTTTTGAAATAACTGCGGTCGGGAAAGGGAAAAGGGTGATAGGACGCAACAGGCCAACTTTTAATCCTTCTGACCTCAGAATATCAACTGCTTTTTGGCTCAGGCGGGCACTGGTGCCGTAAGCCACAATCAGGTAATCGGCATCATCGCAGCTAATGGCTTCATATCGGGTTTCATTTTTCTCCATTTCCCGGTACTTTGCTTGTAAGTCAATGTTATGCTGTTCCATTTTATTTGAATCCAGATCGAGAGAAGTTATAATATTCCTTTCGCGGTCTTTGGTTTTTCCGGTAGTAGCCCAGGGTGTATTTTTTATGATTTCTGCTTCTGTAAAGCGCGGGCGTTGTTCGTCAAGCTCAACTTTTTCCATCATCTGTCCAATGGCTCCATCAGACAGAATAAGCACAGGGTTTCTGTATTTGAAGGCCAGCTCGAATCCAAGCCCTGCAAAATCAGCCATCTCCTGAACCGATGAAGGTGCCAGAACAAGTAATCTATAATCTCCGTGTCCGCCACCTTTAGTGGATTGGAAATAGTCTGATTGTGATGGTTGGATAGTTCCCAATCCCGGGCCTCCACGAACCACGTTCAGGATTACGCAGGGCAGTTCTGCTCCGGCTATATAAGAAATTCCTTCCTGTTTCAGGCTTATACCAGGGCTTGAAGATGAAGTGAGCACGCGTTTTCCGCAGGAGGCTCCTCCATAAACCATATTGATTGCTGCAATTTCGCTTTCTGCCTGTAAAACAATCATTCCGGTGCGTTCCTGAGGCTTTTCAGCCATCAGGTATTCCATAACTTCCGACTGAGGGGTAATCGGGTACCCAAAATAGCCATCTGCACCTGCACGGATAACTGCTTCGGCAAAGGCTTCATTGCCTTTCATTAATCTGAGCTCTTTCATAAACTTTCAATAAATTAATTTCTTACTCAACTTTTTTCCTGTACACAGTAATTACTCCGTCAGGACACACGATTGCGCAGTTGGTGCAACCAGTACACTCATCGTTAATTGATTCGGCATAGTTGTAACCTTTGCCGTTTACATTTTTCGACAATGCAATCACATCCTGGGGGCATGCCGGAATACAAACCGAGCATCCCTTGCATTTTTCGATGTCAATTACAATGTCACCTACGACTTTTGCCATGATATTCTGAGTTAAATTTTGTTATATTTTGATGCTGCGAAATTAGAGAATTTTTACCATTCGGAAGTCCGCAAACGTTTGAATTTTAATTAAAAGACCTCTATTTATAACCATTTTAAACTATCAGCCGTTGTCAGAAAAACGAAATGCTTAAAAAATAATGCTGTTGTTTCAGACGGCATGGTGTAACCTGAACTTTTTAAGGCGTTCTTCAAGATCAGGAAATTGATCCGGATGAACCAGCGACACACAGGCTCTCAGCCCTTCAAGTCTTTCGCTACCTGTAATGGCCAGTGAAATTGCGCTGATTCCATAATATAAGAGCTCTTCGATAAGCTCTTCTCCGGAAAATCCCGGGTAAGAAATTGTAAAGTAAAACCCATCAGCTATGGGCACATCTATATCAGTATCGTAAACAATATGGAACCCGTTTTCAATAAAATGCTTCTTCATAATCCTGGCCTTTTCTCCGTACAATTTAACCTCTCCAATAAAGTTAAACCGGCCTTCGTTCGCGGCCTTTAACATCGCCGCAAGCGCATACTGGGCCGAATGGGCAGTACCGGAACTTAGCGCATAAACGGTTCCAAAAATCATGGCCTTTCCAAAAATATCGCTGTTGTAATATTTTTTCAAACCGGGGGCTTTTCTGTTGAACAGCTCATTTGATATTACCATCATGCCGATGCGTTGTCCCGCGTAACTGAATACTTTCGAACTGGAAATAAACAGGATATAATTATCGGTATATCTTGCAACCGTTGGCTGATACGGCGGTTCGCCCGGTTTTGAATAATCCTTACGGAAATCCATTCCGAAATAGGCCAGGTCTTCACAAATAATGACACCATACTTATTGGAAAGTTCACCAATAATCTTCAATTCATCTTCTGTGAAGCATATCCAGGATGGATTGTTGGGGTTGGAGTACAATACCGAATGAATGTTACCTTTTCTGAAATAGGATTCAAGTTTTTCCCGAAGTTTTTCACCCCGGTATTCATAAACATCAAAACTCTCAAACTTCTGACCAAGTACTTTATGCTGCTGTTTATGCACTGGGAATCCCGGATCAATAAATAAAGTTGTGTCCCGCGTTTCATCCATTCGGGCCAGGGTCAGGAATGCCGCGAAACTACCCTGCATGGATCCGACTGTCGGAATACAGGCTTCGGGTAAAACATCAATATTCATAAAATTTTTAACGAACCGTGAAATTTCATATTTCAGTCCGGGGGTACCGTCAATGTCAGGATAAATGGCCGCAACGCCATTTCGCAGGGCTTCAATTTCTGCCTCGGTCCCTATAGAAGAAGGTTTAAGCCCCGGTATTCCCATCTCCATCCGGATGTATTTTTTGCCGCTTTCACGTTCGATATTATCAATCAGACGCTTTATTTCGCGAATGCTTGCTTTGCCTACACTCTGCAGGTTCATTTCAGCGATAAGGCGTGTTACCAGTTCATAGCTGATTGGTGTTTCGTTTCTGAATATTTCTTTCATCATTATAAAGAGGTTGGTTTGTCAGATTGTTTTATCGTTTCCGTAATATAATAAATTTTCCTTTCCGGACTAAAATTGATATATTCAACTGATATTAAGTAAATTATAGACTTTTATTTACTTAGTGTCAGATAAATATCAAAATTAGAACCGACTGGCAAGTTATAGAATTGTGTTAACATGACAAGGGGTTTCCCAAAAAATCTATGTTCGATTTTGAACTTCTCGGATTAACGCCATTCGCGCTCACATTCAATTTTAATTGTCCGGGCGCCGCAATGAGCCGGAATGTTATAAACAGCCTGAAGGGAGGTAAATCTATTTACCTTTTATTGAAGCTATAGCTAGAATCATTCCCAATGCAATCCCTAAAATGGCTGCGAAAAGAACCTGATAATCTGCTGGTAACAAAAATGTTATAGTATGGGCCGGGTACCAGAAAAAGGGAATTGTCTTTTTAAACACGAAGTTCCATTGAACATTCCAATTCATTTTTGATAAGATTCCACTAAAATCAATGGGTGAGAAAAGCCCTCTCAGCGTTCCTCCGGTACTCAAAATGTGGGTATCTGTGATCTTGTGAAAAGTCATCATAACCGGTGCATATATCGAATTCATAAAAACACTGATGCAGAAAGCAACGAATATTTTAGCCGGGCTGAAATTTCCCCGGAGGGCATCTCCGGCATTTTCCATGCCCATATATGTAAGGAAAGAAACTGTACCTGAACTGAAAGTTACAAATGCTAATTTTATAGTTAGTCCTAAAAACCCCCATACAATGGCTCTTGGTAAAATACCAAACCCAGGAGCGCTATATTTCCCGGTCTTTATTCTCAGACCTATTACTTCACCCAGTGTAGCCAGAATTGCAAACTTGATAAAACTCATGACCATGCCATGCTCTTTATTAAAGTCCGTGTAAGCGTTCAATAGTCCGGATGAAATGAAAAAAGGCAGAAAGAAAAGTACTACCCCGCAAACAAAGAGAAGGTCGGAACGTTTCATATTACGATCGGTTGATGGTTGAATTGGCGGCAAAGATAGGAGGAAGGGAAGATAATTTCTAATTTCTAATTTCTAAGATCAAATCCTGGTGAAGGGAACCCGTTATTTCAAATACCATCAAAATCCTATACAACATAGTGTAAATAATAACAAGGGTCTATGATAAAGCCTGCCACTATTGATGAAGTAATTCAGGTCCTTCAGGAGATTATAGACCTGGAAACAGCGAATAACAGTCAGTTGGCTTATTTTCCGGCGTTGTATAGAATGGTTACCATTCGGGTGAAAGAGGGTATTGAAAATAAAGAATTTGAAGATGGACCGAGAATGGCGCAACTCGACGTGCTTTTCGCCAACAGATATATTGAAGCCTATACAGACTTTAAAAACCACAAACCAATCACCGGCTCATGGCGAATCGCATTTGAAGCTGATAAAATACCACTGCTGATCCTGCATCACCTTTTACTCGGAATGAATGCCCACATAAACCTTGATTTAGGCATCACTGCAGCCCTGATTATGAAAGGAAAGGAAATTTCAGGCCTTCACCGCGATTTCAATACCATCAACCGTTTACTGTCTGAAATGTCAGATAG
>JBBQBC010000264.1:0-4938 GCA_038317155.1 Bacteroidales bacterium | reverse complement strand
CCGCTGGTATCGTAGAGTGGAAACTTGGATGTCAGCAACCAACGCTGGATTCCCTTCTTATCGACAAATTTTTCTTCCAGATTTTTACTCAAAAAGAGAATATTGCCCTCCTCATCAACTATATCCATATCAAAAGGAATGGACTGCATCAGGGATTTATTAAGTTCGTTGCTTTCAAATAAGGCATTTTCGGCCATAATACGTTCAGAAACGTCACGTATTATTCCTTCGTGGTAAATTGTTTTTCCTGATTCATCCAGTGTAAACCATCCATGGTCTTCGACCCATATTCCGGTTCCATCCTTTTTCTTCAGCCTGAATACTCCTATCCCCCCCCTAATCTCATCGAGGGTCAGGCTATCCCTCTCGGAAGGATCAAAGTACAACCTGGTTTTGATGTCAATTGCTAAAAGTTCTTCTTTACTATCATAGCCAAGCATTTTTACCATTGCTGGATTCACTTCTACAAATTTGCCATTGCTGGTGCTTTTGTAAACACCATCAGGCATTTGTTCAACCAGGGTTCTATAGGTAGCCTCACGCTCTTTCAGGGCATCTTCTATCCATTTACGCTCGGTTATGTCGTATCCGATCCCGACTAACCCCGTAATCTGCCCGCTGGTATCGTAGAGTGGAAACTTGGATGTCAGCAACCAACGCTGGATTCCCTTCTTATCGACAAATTTTTCTTCGCGTTTGATAATCGGATTGCCTGATTTTATAACAGACATATTGTCGGCATAGCCACGCTTTCCGATCTCTCCGGGAAATAAATCCAAATCGGTTTTTCCCAGAGCCTCAGCCTCTGTCCTGCAACCTATATTTTCAACATCCGCCTTATTGGCAACTAACTTACGGCCTTCTTTATCAAGAATATATACAGGGGCAGGCAGGTTGTCTATGAGCGTACGGAGCATCATTCGTTCATGCTTAACCAGTTCTTCGTATTCTTTACGATCGTTAATATCCCTGAAATTTATTACAATCGCTTCAATCTCAGGATTGCTTAACAGGTTACTGAAAGTACTCTCAATCCATTTCCATGTCCCGTCTTTGGAAACAAACCTGTACTGCAGTGTTGGAATATATGTTGGATCTCTTATTATCTTATCCAGTTCTGAATATACCATAGCCAAATCATCCGGATGGGTATATTCTGCCGGTTGGTTATTTAATATTATTTCATCAGCTTGATATCCAAACATTTTTTTTGCTGCAGGACTAATGAAGCTAAAGTTACCCTCAGCATTGATCAATACAACACCATCCGGAGCTTTTTCAATAAGAGCCCTGAAGTGGTTTTCGGCTTTCAGCAAAGTTTCTTCGGCCTTCTTACGCCCGGTAATATCGATATAAGATGAAAGAAAATGACTTAAAGAACCATCTTCATTGCGCTTACAAACGACTGACAGGGTAATATATACAATTTCCCCATCTTTCCTGATAAACCTTTTATCCAATTCGTAATGATCAATCTTACCCTCCAGGGCCTGCTGGAACAGAGCTGTATTTTCCGAAACATCATCTGGAAATGATAATTTATCCCAGGGAAGCCCGATGATTTCATCCCTTGTATATCCCAACATCCCGCATAAGCGCTGATTAACTTCAATCCATGTTTTATCAGGTGAAGTAACACTCATACCCACAGAAGCGGAATCAAAGTAATTCTGAAATTCCTTACGGCTCACGTGCAATGCTTCCTCGGCTTTCTTTCGCTCAGTAATGTCGGTAATAGTACCTATATAACCTGCTACCACATTGTCTTTCATTTCAGGAACAGCATTTCCCATCACCCAGACAATACTTCCATCGGGTTTCAAAAAGCGATATTCTGATACAGATTGAATCTTCTTCTTAACATCTTCATTCCAGCCTTCAAGCAAACTTTCCCTGTCGCCGGGATGCACTGCCCTGATCCAACCGTCTCCAACCGCATCTTCGGAAGAGACCCCTGAAAGCTCAGACCAGCGTGGATTTACATAAGTTGTGTATCCATCAGCCCTGGTACGGAAGATTCCAACCGGGGATATCATGGTCAGGTTCCTGAACAGGTGCTGGCTTTCAATCAGTGCACCTTCCGTATTTTTACGCCCGGAAATATCACGAAAAGTACCCAACATGCATAGTTTTCCATCAAGAGATACCCTGAAAGCCAGAATTTCAACCGGAATCTTTTTGCCATCTGAACGAACAATTTGTTTCTCAATTGGAAGTGGCTGAAAACCCCTGGCAATCCTCTGAACTTCATTGTTAAAAACTTCAAGAATGTTCTCTGTATCTTCATCAGGATGCAACCAGGACTGGTGTTTACCGACAATTTCAGACAGAGGCATCATCAACAACCGACAAGCTGCTTTATTCGCATCAACAATTATATTTGATTCAATATCAGCGATAAAAATAGCATCGGCCGCATTTTCAAAGAAATTACGGAACTGGGCTTCGCTTGCCTTTAACGCTTCTTCCGTTTTTTTGCGGGCCTCATTTTCAACCTTAAGATCACGAAGTAATTTAAGTGTTTCTTTCCGGCTCTGTTCAAGTTTATGAGTGCGTTCAGCCAGCACTTGGTTTACTCGTTCATTTTCATCCTTTTTAAACTTATTGGCTGCTTTAATTTTTATCATCGCCCTAATCTGAACCTTGAGATCAGTTACATCAAATGGTCTGGTAAGAAAACCTTCAGCACCGGCTTCCAGCGCTTGAATGCGATTTTCTTTATCGTCGTTGAACACAGTAATAAAAACCACAGGAATATCCATTACCCTCTCATCCTGCTTTAACCGGCGACAAACTTCGGCTCCATCCATATCGGGCATAATCATATCGAGGAAAATAATATCCGGCTCTTTTTCGATAGCGATTTCAATACCCTTTAACCCTGTGTTAGCACTTAAAATATCTGCATCAGGGAAAGATGCCTTGATTATCGCTTTCAGGCTTGAATGTTGATCACTCTTATTGTCTATGACTAGAATTTGGATCATTGAAGTTTCTTTTGGGTTGATCATTCAACTATTATAGAACTTTTAAGCTTACCTTCAAACCATGTAAGCACTAATAGATTGATTGCCTGATAAAAGCCTGTTTTTGTCAGACGATATAAGAAAAAATAAATCGAAACAGCATGAAAAGTCTGTCCCGGGAAGCTATTCAAATATAAAGGTACGAACATATCATTATGTTTGTCTATTTTCATTTCCAAAACCAGATTAATAATAATCCAATTATTTAATTTACAGCCAGTAACAAAAAATAAAAAATGCAATATATTACATCAGGCAGCAATTCAATCTACCACAAGTTGAGAACCTTTACGAAAAGTCAGTAAAGAACAAAACTTATTAGCCTGCCCTCTAACAGATAATACCCGTCCGGTGAAAATGTCCGCTTTTATATTATCTTCAGCAGTGTCTGAGTATAAGCCGGAGAGAAACAGATTTTTCAATTTAAGAATTTGCCTTACTGAAATTGGGAATTGTAAAGCTAAATTTACTTCCCTTACCTGTTTCACTTTCAACCCATAACATTCCGCCGTGTTTTTCGACAAATTCTTTGCAGAGAATCAGTCCTAGTCCGGTACCCTTCTCATTTTTTGTACCTTTTGTTGAAATATTTTCTTCAATCCTGAATAACCTTTCTATGTCATCAGGCTTAATGCCCACACCATCATCAGTCACCGTTATCAATAAATCGGTTTGATTCCTTTTTGCTGTCACCATAACCTTACCACCGGGGTGCGTAAATTTTACTGCATTGGAAACCAGGTTACGCACGATGGTGCTTACCATTATTTTATCGGCATAGGCCAGCAAATTGCGTGGCAACTCCATGATCAGGCTGATTGATTTTTGGCGGGCTGACTCATTCATCAGAGCAATAACATCATGAATAAGCGCCACAATATCAACATACTCCGGGCTACACACCATGCTGCCGGTTTGCGAGCGCGACCAGTCGAGCAGGTTAACCAACAACGACATTGCCTGTTGTGAAGATGTCTGTATCAAACCGGCATATTCTTCGATCCCTTCATTTTCATTATTCTGAATCTGCTCAGCTAAAAGATTGCTTAAAACAACTATGTTATTAAAGGGGCTTTTCAGGTCGTGCGCAATGATTGAAAAGAATTTATCCTTTGTGGCGTTGAGTTCCATGAGTTGGGTTTCACTTTCACGCAGGGCCATTTCAACTTTCTTTCTATCAGTTATATCCTGCCCCTGGGCAATGGTTGCAATAATTGATTTTCCATCAGGAGAATAGATTGCTGCTGAATTCCACAATAAAGTGCGAATACTGCCGTCGGTATGCTGAATTTCAATTTCAACAACTTCCCAGGGATCACCCGCACTTGCTTTTTTTATATATTCGATGGATTTTTCATGCGAAGAGGATGGAAAAAGCTGTTCGACTTCTGTTCCCACAACATCGGCAGCAGTTTTTCCTGATATCCGCTCAAATGCTTTATTGAACTGAGTAATTTTGAATTGATCGTCCCATACAATAATTGGCGCATTCGCATAATTAATCAGGGTTTCCAGGTATTCCTTTGTATTCTTCAATTCAGCATCAGCCCGCTTACGCTCCGTTATATCGCGGGCAATTACCATTATGTTTGCAAAACTGCCATCCTCGAAAATCGGGACTACATCACTTTCGTATTGTCGTAAGGTATTATGATCTCCCAGGCCTCGGTATTCAATAGACTGAGTAACACCGGTTTTCCTGGCTTTTTCAAAGGCTTCCATGTAAATGATTTTGGATTCCTCTGTCAAAAAATCAGCAAAGTGCTTTCCTTCAATATCTTTCAGTGAAAAGCCTTCAGCAAAATGATTGAGGAAGATATAGTTATCGTCCCGGTCATAAAGGGCTACATAGTCAGGAATGGTATTCACCAGCATACGCCATTTTTCCTCGCTCGCAAGCAAGGTATGTTCC
>JBBQBC010000263.1:0-5054 GCA_038317155.1 Bacteroidales bacterium | reverse complement strand
AAGGGCCGGTGGCTGAGTGTTTTTCGAGATCAGAGTTGTTTTGGAGTAAAATTTAAGTTTTCGAAAAATGTATCGAAGCCACAGGGCACAGGGCTCAGGGCCGGTGGCTGAGTGTTT
Organism: Bacteroidales bacterium; assembly: GCA_038317155.1. Classification (GTDB taxonomy): domain Bacteria; phylum Bacteroidota; class Bacteroidia; order Bacteroidales; family Lentimicrobiaceae; genus Lentimicrobium. The sequence goes on along the minus strand of JBBQBC010000263.1, from coordinate 4,937 downwards.
TTCGAGATCAGAGTTGTTTTGGAGTAAAATTTAAGTTTTCGAAAAATGTATCGAAGCCACAGGGCACAGAGCTCAGAGCTCAGGGCACAGAGCACAGAGCTCAGAGCACAGGGCACAGATCTCAGAGCACAGAGCAGGGCACAGAGCATAAGAGCATAAGGCATAGGGTATAGGGCTCAGTCAGCCAGTTCTTTAATCTGCAACTTTGGTAAGTGTAATAAGTGTTATTTCCGGCAGTATACCTACCCTTCCGGGATAACCGATATGACCAAGTCCGCGGTTAATATACAGATGACGGACTTCACCATAGGATGTATAATAGGGATACATTCCGGCCCATTCTTTATACAGATACTGTGCAGGACTCCATTTAATTCCGGCAGTTTCAATACCCAATTGCATACCGTGGGTATGACCGCTTAACGTGAGGTCGAATCTTGTATAATTATCAGTTATCTCAGCATCCCAATGTGTCGGATCGTGTGAAAGAAGAATATTAACATCTGCGTAAGGGTGATTCCTGAGGGTAGTTTTCATATCCCCGTACTTTTTAAATCTTGAAGTGGCGCTCCAGTTTTCAACCCCAGCCAGCAGCAGCGAAGCACTATCTTTCATGATCAATTCAGATTCGTTTCGCAACAACTTCCAGCCAATTTCTTTATAGAAATTTTCCAGATCAACCATATTCTGCGCTTTTGCAGCATCGCTTTCCCATGATGTATAATCACCATAATCGTGGTTTCCCAGAATGGCATATACACCCAATGGCGCTTTAAGCTGAGCAAGCGTTGATTCAAACCCATGTACTTCACCGGTACTGTAGTTCACCATATCGCCTGTAAAAACGATCAAATCCGGCTTCAATGCCATCACCTGATCAACCGCACGCTGAAGAGGTTTAGTTGAGACCCAGCTACCAAGGTGAATATCAGATAACTGAACAATTCTAAGTCCTTCAAATTGGGGAGGCAGGTCTTTAATGGCTACATTAACATCATGTACCTGAAACTGATAAACCCAATAAACACTACCTATGGTCATCAGGATAAGTACAATACCGGCAAGTAAAATACCGGTGATCCTGAAAAACCTTTCAATACCCGGAAAACGAAAACTGCCTTTCTTCCTGAAAAGACCCAGAATAAATGAAAGCAACCGAATGAGGTAGAATGGCAGTAATCCGACAAACATGGCCACTTTCGACACAATCATAATAAGCGCAGCCCCTGGAAGATAAATCCGTGGCCAATCGTTCCATTCCTGCAAAGGCTTAAATACCGAACCTATCAGAAAAATAAACAGCAGTGAAACAGGCAACCACCAGAATACAGCAAAAGCAATCCTGACGAAAGCAATGTATTTAAGCCAGAATCGTCTGATATCGCGGTAAACCATCCATTCGATCAGAAACAGAAGCGCGAGAAATGGAACACGTCCGGCATACTTAGGCAATGCAGTCAACAGCGCTAAATAAAGCACAGTCACCAGCACGAGCACAATGCCCGGGAATAGGAATTTTGAATACGGGTGTTTTGATTTGATTTCCATTGGTTCGTCAAAGGTAATAAACAAAACCCGGCTACAATGTTTTTCCATTGCAGCCGGGTTAGGATAATTTAACGTTTATCAGGCCATGGATTTCACATAATTAACCAGGCCTTTGGCATCGAAAATGCCCATCAATTTTGCAGGTAAGGGAGCGAACCTAAATTCTTTTCCCGCTATTGTAACAATTCCGGCAGAGAAATCAATGTCAACCTTATCACCTTGATTATAGGCATCAACAGCTTCAGGCAACAGAATAATCGGTAGCCCCTGATTAACTGATGAACGATAGAAAATACGATTCACCGATTTGCAAATCACAGCTTTTACACCTGCATAAGCCAGACCAACGCATGGGTGTTCGCGGGAGCTGCCACAACCAAAATTAGCGCCGGCAACCAATATATCACCTTCTTTTACCCTTTCGGAAAAACTATCATCGAAGCCCTTGAAGAGGTATGGCATTATTTTTTCTGCTTCATTGCTATTGATCTCATAAGTGAACTTTCCGGCAAACATCTGGTCTGTGTTCAGATTATCCACATCCGCGTAGTTCCATGTACCACCGGAATAGCGGTCATCGCCCTGCGCAATGTCAACTGTTTTGCTTTGTTCGGCAGCAAAGGGGAATTTATCGGTAAAATGGTCGCCACGAGGGTCGGCAATTTCTCCTTTGAGGGCTGAATAAGCAACCACTGCTGGTGATGCCAGGTAGATGGATGATTCCTTATTGCCCATGCGGCCTTTGAAATTACGGTTGGCAGTTGAAATAACGGTATAGCCGTCAGCGGGAATCCCCTGCCCTGTTCCCAGACATGGGCCACAACTGGATGCCAGCACGTTGGCTCCGGCCTCCATAAACAGCCTGATCAGTCCTTCTTCCATGGCTTGCAGATAAATTTCCTGCGAAGCCGGAATGATCAGCAACTGGAATCCTTCCGGCAGTTTCTTCCCATCAAGTATTTTGGCAGCTTCGCGCAGATCTTCAATACGTCCATTGGTGCAGGTTCCTATCAGTGCCTGGTTCAGTTTCACTCCTTTAACTTCGGCAAGCGCTTTCACATTGTCAACATGGTGCGGGGCTGCTACCACCGGGAACAGCTCATTGAGATTGATTATAATTTCCCGGGCATAGACAGCATCCGGGTCAGCCCAGGAACCTTCCGTTTTGTGTCCGAGCCAGGCTTCCAACACTTCATCAGCAGGAAAGACAGCGTTCTTTGCTCCCATCTCCGACGCCAGATTGGCAATGGTCATACGATCGGAAATATTCAGTGTCTTCACTCCTTCGCCGTGATATTCAATGGACATATAGTCGGCACCACTTGAGCCAATCATCCCAATTATCCACAACGAAAGATCCTTTGAGTAAACACCGGCAGGCAATTTGCCGTTAAGTGTAATTTTTATGCTTTCCGGTACACGGAACCATGTTTCACCCTGTTTCCAGAGTCCGGCAGTTTCGGTGCGGTCGATACCTGCTGCAAAAGCGTTAAAAGCTCCGGCTGTGCAGGTATGACTATCACTGCCAACCACAATCATCTTCGGACGGGCATATTTAGAGACAATCTGATGACAGATTCCCTTGCCCACATCGTGAAATTTCTTAATTCCCTGAGACTTCACGATGTCGCGGATTTTCTGATAGTCGTTGGCCAGTTTGGCATTGGTTGGCGGTGCGTTGTGATCCAGTACGATAAGTAACTGATCGGGATCAAACACTTTAACACCGCCCATTTTGTTAAATGTACTGCCAATGCTGGAAGTGTTGTCGTGCGTTAGAATTAAATCCGGTTTGCGGAATACGATGGCGCCGGCTTCGGCACCAAGAATTTTTTCTGCAAAAGTCTTGCCTTTCATGGGATTGCTTTTATTTTTCAGGTTGATTTTAATAATTATTGTTCATTGAAGTTATACAACGAAATTACTTTTTTTTCCGCTGCCCTTATTGAATTGTCAAAAAATATTCCGACCTGAGGGGTGGTTTTCAGAAATCATCACAACCGGAACACGATAATCTTTCCTTGCCTTTAAAATTTAGTTTTTATCGTTCCAAAATCCCATCCATAGGAGAAACAGGGATAAACGAACCGTTATTCTTTCTGCATCTGCTGATCCAGCCTTTCTTGCTGACGAATCCTGTTTTCCAGCAATTTGATATAACTTCTGGCACGCTTAAGGCCATGCTGCTGCCAGGCACGGTTTGCCCATTCAAGCGCAATTGAAAGATTTCCATCCACTTCACTTGCCAGAGCCATGTTATAACATGCCCTGCCGGCAATTTTCGGGTCTGTATTAACCGTATATCTTTTCCAGATGGCAATGGCATCGTTCCACTTTTCCATTTTTACATACTTTCCAGCAACTTTGAATTCATCGGTTGCCTTACGAAAATAAGACCGGCTTTCGGTTACCCATGTTGGTGAAATTCTAATTGCATATTGTTGGCCGGAGAAATAACCTGATTCATTGATTGATCTTCGCTTGGAGGGTAATTTACTAAGAGCCTTCTCAGGTGATTCACCGCTTCCATTCCAGCGCATTTCATCAGTGAAGGCATTCCGGTCGATAATCTGCTTGCCTTTGGGCTGGTAAACAGTCCAACCTGAACGTACATTTAAGCGAAGGTCGGCATAGTATTCCTTGACAATGACCTTCTTTTTATCAATTACTCTCTCAACATCAGCCGATCTTTTTTTCAATTCAATATCCGAGTCGAATGATTCGAGGGCTATGAGAGCATCTACCCTGAATCGTTCGCACAACTTGTCAACCTGCTCCCAATCGAGAAATTCCGGCCATTCACGGGTGCCGGTTCCACGCAGATCAAAACCTTCAAATATGACTGCATTAAACCGGGGCGCCTGATTCAGCCCGGTTGTCAACCCCCGAAGACATTCATTTGAACCTTCCCTGTCGGCGGCAACTGACTCCCCTGTGACCAGCCCTTCGAGAAAGTTATTAAAACCATGGCCTTCTCCGGGCAGAGAACGGTTGATTATGCCTACCTGCCTGATGTCTGAAGGTAAGGTAATTGTGGCTGGTTGCAGAATCTGCATCTGATGTGAAGCTGTGCCACAGGAAACTAAGATCAATGGCAGCAGAAACAAGGGGAAAGTGCGAAGTAATGATTTCATATATTAGGTTTAAATAAGATGGCCGGAAATCAAACCAATTATTGTTCCATAAAATTAAAATTAAATCGGATTAGTCAATGATATAGCCTGAAAAAATAATTATTACGGTAAATGTAAAATAATATTTGCGAATGTTAAATCAATTTGTACTTTTGCACTCCCATTTGGTGAGGTGGGTGAGTGGCTGAAACCAACAGTTTGCTAAACTGTCGTACTGGAAACGGTACCGGGGGTTCGAATCCCCCCTTCACCGCA
>JBBQBC010000262.1:0-5122 GCA_038317155.1 Bacteroidales bacterium | reverse complement strand
TATCCTCCGGTTCTTTGTTATAGTCTGATGATATACGGCGACTGGCTGGACACCCTGAAGATAGCTGAAAACAAAGCGTTTAAGCCCATCAATCTTGATTACCGTTCGCTCTTTTGCAAAACATTCAACGATGCCTGTGATCAAAGCGAAACGAACATTGAAATATTCAAAGCAAAGGAATCAATTGTGAATGTGGCAGATGAATACAAAGATTTGTTGTTGTATGAGCTTGAGCGGTTGCGCAACCATTACAATGAACTGGGAAACAAACAATATTTCGACTTAATGGAAGATGAAAAAGCTTTGGAATCATGCTTCCTTTCAAGTTGCCTGTTTTCCGGAAAGCCAGACATTCAGGCAAAAGAATTACGTCAATCCATCATGATAAACAATGAGTCTGATTTCTATTTCCGGGAATTAGTCAATAAGTACTTCGATCCAGTTTTAAAGAAATCAATTAAATCTTTACCAACCGTTGAGTTTCAGTTAATTAACCTCATCAATTCAATGGTTCCTGATTCTTCCACCATTCAGAAAATGCTTACTCTTTGTTCAGATACCATCGGTTCACTTACCAATGGTCGAAAACCATATCTTTTTATCACGACAGATTTGAAAGATGGACTCTTGGAACTATTCGATATTACTGAAAGTAAACTATACAAACAACTCCGCAGGTTAGACGATAATGCTGTTTATGAATATACCTCGGATCAAATCAGTGAGTTGAAAAGAAAGTCTATTGAAGCGAAGAAGAATAGTACCGGATATCATCCTCATATTGATCTTCTCACTGAACTTTTGGAAACTCAATTCAATCTGATTAAAACCACTGTTTCACCTGTAAAGATTGAAAGGTTATTAAAACCAAAACCTGTAAAAGATAAATTACTCACGTTTGGATATAAGGAGGCTGACAAGGAAAAATTGAGAATCTTATGCAGCACCTTAACTCTAAAAGTTAAATTTATCAATGAGGCTCATTGCCAAATCGCTGATTTTGTTGAAGTAATGACTAGTAAAGAGCTCACAAAATCTCAAAAACACATTCGTTTTGATTGTGAAAATCCCCAATTAAGATATATTATTGACAGATTAATGCCCTACTTTTCTTCTCTTACGTTCGCTAACATTGAGAAATCGAAATTATTCTATACTAAAAATGGTACCTTACTTACAGCAACAAACTTATCTCGAAACAAACAGGACTTCCCTAAAGATTATAAGATCATTGACCAAATTTTCAAACAACTGCAATAAAAAAGTGTAAGAAGTGTAAGGTTTCTTACACCCTCCCATAAGCTTACAGATATCCGATAGGCCAGGCTCTACCTTAGCGGTAGTATATACAATTAAAGTCTTGGCCAAGGCTCATTTATTAACTTTTTAATACAAGTTATCATGAGTGAGTCCTTAATCATTCAAAAACTGGAAAGCATCGAAAAAATGCTTACCGAGCAGAACATGCTCAAAAAAGACGTGCTGAATTTTTCTGAAACAGCCATTTATCTGGAAGTTTCACATTCACACCTGTACAAATTGACCAGCAATGGAGTAATACCGTGCTACAAACCCAACGGGAAGAAGCTCTATTTCAAAAGGTCAGAGTTAGATACCTGGTTACTTTCAAACCGGCAGACAACCACCGAGGAGTTGGACACAGAGGCCGCAAATTACCTCATGAAGAAAGGGAGGATCAGGCTATGAACGAGATCCTTCAATCAATCCTTCATCTTTCCGGAGAACTGAAGGAAATCAAAGCGCATCTTCAATACCTGAAGAAAACCCGTGCCGAAATATTTAACGAATCCTGGATTGATGGGCAAGATGTTTTGCTTGCCCTCCACATCAGCCAGCGCACGTTACAAACTTTGCGCGATTCAGGCACCCTACCCTTTTCACGGCTAAATGGCAAGTTCTATTACAAGGTTTCCGATCTGGAAGCATTACTCGAAAGCAATTACTCCGGAAACCTTAAACACCAAAGCCATGATTGAGGAAAAGCAAATTTTGCATGACACACATTACGGATTAGATATTTACGCACACATCCTGCGCAAATTTTACCCGGATGAAATAGTCATTGAGCTTTCAGGCAAAACGTGTAAGCCAACCCGCAATCCATTCAATGAAAATAAAATTACCCTGAATATTACGAATCAGGACTGGATTTTCTTGTATGAAGATACTGAAATACCCAATTTCAAAGGTAACCCATTCGATTTTGCGGCGCATCATTACCAGTTAAACGGTCAGGAATTGCTAAAAAAGATAAACTCTGAAATGAACTTGCAGATCGGTGAAGTGAAAGGTTTCTATACCAACAAAAAAAGCAAAGTTCAGATGCCTGAAATTGAGATTGATCTTCCAAGATTCAGTTATTTCAGATGCCCGGTGACAAACACACAGCCGATTGCTGAAATGTCCATTCTGGATATTTATGTAGCCATCAAAAGCAATAAATACAAGCAACAAACGGAGGAGCTACGAAGCCTTCTTTCTCCCCTCCCTTTCGGGGAGCGGTCGGGGGAGAGGCTTTTGGCAGCACGAAAATACAAAGCCAGCCACTTCGATTATGCGACGTTTTCAGGTACATTCTCCAAACGAAACGATTCAGCATTAATCCAGCATTCCGGCCTGATAACGCTCGATTTCGACCACGTTTCAGACCTTCAGGAGTTAAAAGAAAAGCTACTCAGTGACAAGTACTTTGAGACAGAATTGATGTTTACTTCTCCTTCAGGTGATGGCCTTAAATAGATTATCTCCATCGACTTAAATGAATGTAATCATCAGGATTGGTTTCAGGCCATCGCTGCATATATTAAAGCCACTTATCAGTTGGACGTTGACAAATCCGGGAAAGACATTTCCCGCGCTTGTTTCCTGCCACACGACCCGAAAGTTTACATCAATCCCAGTTATTTGATATGAAGTTCCGACAACCACAGTTCAGAGGGCCCTCGGCCTTGTTCCGTGAGCCGAAAAACAAGTGAAGACGGCGTTAAAAAAACTTTTCTGTTTGAGCCGCCAGGCGAGTTTAAAAGTTTTTAGCCGTCGAGCGATAGTTTTTCGAGTGAAGCGAACACAGCCTTGACTTTTTTTGATTCCTTTTTTGTGTCAAGACAAAAAAGGGATTGGGGTCACAGGGGCAAAGCCCCTATTTAATTGCACTTAGGTAAACAATCGAATAATCAATTAACTAATACATCCGATGATTAAAGTTCAAAGTATTCATGCATTGCTCGGCGAAGCCGTAAACTATAAAATTCCTTATCGACGGCGTGCCGTTCAAGCGAAGCCGATAGGCGGAGCGCGTTTGCGCCGTCAAGCCTTTTTCTTTGTTTCGTTTCTTTTGTGGCAACAAAAGAAATGAAAGAAATTGGGGCATGGGGCAAAGCCCCTATCCTATACAAATCCCATTAATCATTTATTAAAATTCAAAATCATGTCTCAAAATAAATATGGTTCAATATTTTTGAAGATGCTTTTTAAACCGGCATCCTCCAATTGGCCACTTTGGTGGACCGTCCTACCCTTCCTCTTTTTCTACGCGGATATCCTGCTGAAATTCTCCCTGTTATGTATGATCATCTTTTAAAGCCAAAGAAGATGAAAGAAAAATTCAATCCGAAAGATTGGCTGCATAAGGATGCCCATACGGACGCTACAGGTCGTGTCCCAAATTCACCGACAAATGTACGGGCAACACTTGGTGGTTGCCCTAATCCCAGCGACGATATTGAAACGATCATTTCCCGGCTCGAATCTTCTCAAACAGACATTACTGCCAATTATGCCGATTGGCTGGAAATCGGTTTTGCCCTCGCTGACGAACTGGGAGAATCTGGCCGGGAGTATTACCACCGGATCAGTCGCTTCCATCCCGGTTATTCGCCAACTGACTGCAACAATCAATATGACAAATGCCTGAAAGCAAAAGGCCACGGAATAACCCTGAAAACCTTTTTCCATCTCGCCAAACAATCCGGTATCAACATCGGTTGTACGGACACGACACGTCATGTCCCCAATTCCCCTCAATTATCTAACCTGTCAGCGTCCACCGGACCTGACAGCGTTGTCGAAACAAATAACGCCATTTTCAACACCCCTCAACTTCCTCCTGAAATCTATTTCAATCTTCCTGAAATACTTCGGGAATGTGCCGATCTGTTTCAGGATTCGGTGGAGAAAGATGTTTTTCTGATCGGTTCAATTGCAGTTTTGAGTGGCTGCCTGCCGAACATTCAGGGCATTTATTTTGACGAATTTCATTCAGCCCATTTATATGCGTTTATCACGGCTCCGGCAGGTTCAGGAAAAGGAAAAATGAAATGGTCCAAATATTTTGGTCAGGCCATTCACGATCACATGACTGAACAATCGCGAATTGAAAGGGCAGCTTTTGAATCAGAGTTGGAGCAGTACAACAACTTAACCAAAGCCCAGCGGCAAGGTGCGCAAAGACCAGAAGAACCACCCCGAAAAATGTTCTTTATTCCGGCCAACAGCAGTTCATCAGCATTTATCCAGGCATTGTCCGATAACAATTTCAGCGGGGTGCTATTTGAAACCGAGGCTGACACGCTGGCCGACACGTTCAAACAGGAATGGGGTAATTTTAGCGATGTATTGCGGAAAGCGTTTCATCACGAAAGTACCAGCATGTTTCGCCGGAAAGACAATGAGTTTATTGAAATCCGTGATCCGCACATTGCCATTGCGTTATCCGGCACCCCAAAGCAAGTTCACAACATGATGCCCGATGTCGAGAACGGTTTGTTCAGTCGTTTTCTATTCTATGCTTTTGAGGACAACAGCGATTTTAAAAACCCGTTTGTCTCTCATCGTCCGGTAAACTATACCGACTTTTTTAAAGAGAAAGCAATCATCATTTTTGAATTACATCAGCAATTAAACAAGCTTCGAGAGCCGGTTTATTTTCAATTAACCGACGAACAAGGACTGCAATTCACAGATCTTTTTAACACCATGCTTTCGCGCAACAAATTGCTATTAGGCCGCGATTTCGATGCAAATATCAAACGCTTAGGTTTAATTACCTTTCGTATCGCGACGATTTTATCAGCGCTACGAATTCTGGAAGAAGGAGAACTCC
>JBBQBC010000261.1:0-5123 GCA_038317155.1 Bacteroidales bacterium | reverse complement strand
TACCGACAGTACCAGACACTTTCTTCGTGGCGCGCTCTATTTCAGCGTTATTCCCAACAACGACTCACTGGCTCCTGTAATCGACTTTATTAAAGGCGATATTCAGCATTTACTGGAAACTATTAAGTGGAAGTAAGGGTTGGAATTTCTAATTTCTAATTTCTAAATCCTATAATTATCAGGACTGATTTACTGCCTGCGCAACGGACTTCCGCTCGATCAGGATGTGTATGATGCGGCAACCTGGTCATCTATCGTGCACCTGAGCGAAATGTCTGTAGGCAACCGCAGCCAAAGCGTGTAAATACCCGATTTCATTCGGGGCGCATGGAAAGAGGCTAAACCACTTCCAGCGGTGACGATTGGGTAGTTTTTAGGATGGAAGTCAGCATTTCGGCTGCGCTCAGTGACAGAAGTCAGAGGTAGGCGACTTCAATCCCGGTCTTTCTAATTTCAACAATAAAAGGATTTCCTGAATTAAAATCATCAAGAGAAATTGGATGTGGTTCTATCCTTGAATCAATTTGGGCTGCTAACAACATTAATTGAACTTGAGTTTCAAATCGTCTTGAATCATCCAAATTTGTAAAAATCACTGCTATGTCTATATCACTATCATCTGTTGATTTACCCTTTGCATATGATCCAAACAGATAGGCACACTCAATACCAGAGAACTTCTCATTTATCAAATTCAAATATTTGACTATTGTGATATCAATGCTTTTATCCATAGTCTTAAGCCTTTTAAATTATCAATCCATTCAGAAGTAAATTTAAGCGTACATTGTTTTTTAAAACTCGTTTTATAGTCATCGTATCTGGCATTGATGTTAAATGCAGTAATTGTCACAAGTTGCTCCTTTATATCATCCATTAATTTCAAATCAGCCTTTTCAGCAAGTCTTAAAAGATTATGGATATATGGTGGATAATCTGATTTCACTTTGACATAGTATGCTTTTAACAATTTCTCAATCATTAAATGACAGATGAATAAAGACCAGTTAAATTTTTTAGATTCAAACATCGCTATCATTGTCTCAAAATCATCGTCTGAGCCATCGATCCAATATTTAAACAATTTATCTGTATTTAAATCTTTATTATCCATTCCCTCAAAGATAAGAAAATAACAGTAATACAAACTTAAATTCAAACGAAAAGCTTTCAATAGCAAACATTGTCAAGGATTTTATTCATCTTTCCCACACAAAAATATAAAGAAAATGTCAATGTTTAATTCCAGTCAGGTATTTTTATCGAGTCAGCGAAGGTTCTTTTAACCAGGAAAAGCAAACCAAAAGTATTCGACCATAAGCTATCTTGTCGAACCAAACCGAGACAATCCGGTAACGGGAGTTCAATTAACCAATTTTCGGGCAGATTGGAAATTCAAAATCCGAAATCCGAAATCCGAAATTAAAAATTGGCAATTGGCAGTTGGCAAAAAAAGTAGGAAAATCCGAAATCCGAAATCCGAAATTAGAAGTTAGAAATTGGCAATTGGCAATAAGCAGTTGGCAATAAAAAGTAGGAAAATCCGAAATCCGAAATCCGAAATTAGAAGTTAGAAATTGGCAGTTGGCAATAAAAAGTAGGCAAATCCGAAATCCGAAATCCGAAATTAGAAATTAGAAATCCGAAATTAAGGTCTGTAACCCACGGTTTGCCCCACAACCACGTGCTGTTCGGATTTAAGGCCCATCAGTTCATGCAAGGCATCCCGATCAACATAAGCCCTTACCACCGTATTAAGATCTTCAGATGCACAATACAGATAAACGTTCTGTGAAATAAATCCGGTGCTGATACCCGAGTAAAACTCCTTATCCTCCTCTGAAGCCTTGGTCATACGGCTGTAATCTGAAACATAAACCAGGTTGACCGGAGCTGTGGCAACAAAATCCTGGCTTCCGGCTGCAGCACGGTGATCACCGGCTTTGATCAGCTCCAGTTTATGATCAGCTTCCTTGTAAAGATATATTCCGGATTTAAGAAATACATATACCTGCACATCCTGCCAGTTCATGGCTGAAGGTGCAGTTCTTTTCCCGCTTTCGGACCTGTTTATTCCACAGGCAGCCCACAGCAGGCCGGAAAGGTGTTCTGTAGAAAGTTCACGGTCGCTGAATTCACGGTGCGAGCTTCGTTCATTCAGGGCCGTCATCAATGGTTTTCCGGAATTAAGGTCAGGCCTTGCAAGAACTATTTCACCCGGCTGTTGCCCAAAAAGGTTGATGGAAAACAGGCACACCAGCATAGCCGGCAGAAAAATATAAACCGATCTCATGATTCCTCTTGTTCTATTCATACGATGTTGTTTTTCAAATTGTTAATTTCCTGTTTGGATGCAATCTTCAATGAAAGTGACAGCAATTTAAGCAAATTTTACTTTAGACGGTTGGTGAATTGCAGCAATTTCCAACACGGGGGTTACCTGGTATAATGGTCTGTCGTTTCGCTCAAATCACACAACCCTGGCAATGGCCAAATCAACAGATTTATCACAGGTTCACACCAAATAAATATCCTACAAACGCTGTTAAACCCATGGCAACCGTACCCCAGAATGTAATTCTGATGATCGCTTTTTTTATACTTGAACCGCCGGTTTTTGCCGCCAAAGCTCCAAGCATTATTAGGAAAATGATAGCGAAGAAATAAAGATAATATTCCATCTTATCCAACGGCAGAAAAAGCGTTACAATAAGTGGAAGCATTCCTCCCACTGAAAAAGATGCACCCGAAGCCAGGGCCGCCTGAATTGGTTTGGCCTGGTTTATCTCATTAATGCCCAATTCATCTCTCATGTGGGCCCCCAGAGCATCATACCTGGTTAATTCCTGTGCAACGGTCAATGCAGTTTCTTTTTTAAGTCCTCTTTGCTCGTAAATTTCCGCTAATCGTAACATTTCAATTTCAGGCATGTCTTTGAGTTCTTCACTCTCCCGCAGGATATCAGCTTTTTCAACATCTGTTTGGGAACTGACCGAAACATATTCGCCGGCCGCCATTGATAAAGCTCCGGCAACCAACCCTGCCACAGTTGCCAGTACTACCGGTTCCCTGGTAATGCTTGCTGCCGCAATACCCATGGCAAGACTGGCCGTCGATAAAATACCATCGTTGGCACCAAGAACTGCCGCCCGAAGCCAGTTACTGCGCTGTACATAGTGCGGTGCTAAATAATCATTGGTATTGTTTGTCATCTTTAAGAGTTTAATTACGCTCAATGTTTTATGAACATTTCATTTTTATAGCCTGTTTAGAAGCAATTCTTTCCAGCAGACTGCCGGGCAGGTTGGTTACGAGCTTTACTTTCCGTGGTTTGGACTGCTGCAAATTTAACTGCCGCAGAGCTATCCTCCGTTCGAAACATTGTTAAAGGTAATAATAATTCTGCATCTGAAAAATCAGCCACAGTAGGCTAAACCACTTGTTTGATACTGGCGCTTTTATTTTTCGTTACAAATTTGTAGGTGAAATAAATCCTTTTATCGGACAAATCCCATGTTGACAATTCCTTTTCAACAAGTTCCTTGTGTTTCTTTGAAATATCCCGAAGCGAGTTGCCAACTGATTTTCTTAGATACTCGCTATCATCAGATTTATGCGGACTTATCAGTTGAATTGCTAATTGCGGATTTGTCTTAAAATAGTCACGTCCCGTCCAAATCCTTAATCCTTCAGTAACAGCACGACAAACATTCGGATTTTTATCATCTAACCAAAATTTAATTGTTGGCAACGATTTTTCATATCCAACGTCTTTGCAATATCGGTCAAAAGCTTTAGCCAATATTTCCTGAACTTGCCAGCTTGAGTCTGTGCTGACTTTCGTTTTTAAAATCTGCAATGCCTTTGATTCTTTAGAAGCAATAAATCCTAATAAAAATACAGCCAAACTGCGAACTTGATACTTATCATTTTTCAATAAATCACCCACCAAAATCATTGAATCATGAATAGATTTTGATTTGAATATATTGATTGCCTCAAGCTCAATTGGCTTAAATCCATTTTCAATCTTTGATAATCTTTCAATAATCTGCTCCATTTCCGAGGTGCGTTTTTAAAACTTGCCCATAACTAGTTATGTGCCAAATCCTCCCTTCTTTATAGTCTGAACTTGAACCTGTTATATAACTTTCGATTATTCTTGTAATCATCTCTTTTAAATTGTTCCATTTCTTACCGCCGGCAAACTGTTTCGGTTGGTAAATTTGTAAATAAGATTACCTAAGAAATTTTACTTAACTATCTGTGCCTACTCCACAAACTCCGGCTTAATTCTCACTCCGTCATATTTTTTCTCAATCCCGTTCTGATAATATATGACCAAAAATATAGAACCATCGGCATTGTATTGAATCCAGTCACCGGTCTTCATGCCATTGATATATTCACCTTCGTCCTTCTTTTTACCGTCGGGCCAGAACCAGATATGTCGTCCATTGGGATTATCATCAATAAAGGATCCCTGAAAAGCCAGTTGATCCTTATCGAAATAATACTTCCATTCGCCGTTGCGCATTCCGCCACGGTAAGTGCCTTCTTCGCGGTGATCGCCGAGCTGATATTTCCACACGCCCTCTTCAAGCCCATCCAGGTATTCGCCCTGTATTATAATTTTCCCGGTTTCATCAAATTCGGTGTATATACCTTCCTCTTTTCCGTTTAAAAAGGTCTCTTCGCGCAGCAGGCTATTGTCATCATAATACCACTTCCAGCCACCATCGGCATTGCCCTGGTTGTTATAATTTCCTTCCTGTTCAAGATTTCCGTTCGGATGATAAAAGCGCCATTTGCCAATTCTTTTACCATTCCGGTAACTGCCTTCTGACAGCAGTTGTCCGTCATCGTAAAATTCCTTCCAGGGTCCCTCTTTTATGCCTTCGTCGTCGATTATACCTTCGCCGGTAATTTTTCCGTTTTTGTAAGTGTAGGCTGATGTAACCTGACCATTTTCAGCATATTCGCGCCTGATCCCCTCAGGGGTGTTGCCTTTGTAGCTGGCCACGGTTTTAACTTTACCCGATGAATAGTAATCTGTTCTGACATCCAGTTTTACCAGTTCCGGGGCTTCTTCCTGCCTCACATCGTTTACATATTTGCCAATA
>JBBQBC010000260.1:0-5131 GCA_038317155.1 Bacteroidales bacterium | reverse complement strand
CAGAATCCAACAATCTCGGGTGGCCGCCATCCTCCTGCTGTTATAATCACTTTCGCAGTATTCTGAAGCTTCCTTTCAAACTTTTTCCAGGTCCAGCCTTTTATTCCTCCCGGAAGGAACTCATTGTCATTCTTCAGGCTGTCATCAAACGTATCATATAGATTCTCAGTGTTATAGAACATGATTTTAATTTCCCCTGCAGATGCTTTCTCCTGCTGGGCAGTAGCGTTCAGCCCTGTTATTAAAATGGTTACAAATATTGAAATCCTGAGGAATTCTGATATCTTCATTTTACCCGTTGGTTCGTTGGTTCAAACATACAAATTATTCCTGAAAAGGGCCCCTGAATAAATCTGCTTCCTATTTAAATCCATTCTGAATTACTGAATTGTTGAAGCAAACTTAAATAAGTTCATACATTTGGATTTCATTTTACCAAACTAAACAGTAAACATGGCAAAAACTGTTAAAAAGAATTTTTACCGCATTTCACTGCAATGGTTGGTGTTACTTGGTATAGCTTACCTGTTGGTTCGCCCGCAGATTGATAAAGCTTACACGGCTGATTTTGAGGCTTATTGTCCCTTTGGCGGATTACAGGCATTCTCCTCATTCCTGGCCAACAATTCCCTGGCCTGCACAATGACCACGACTCAAATAGCCATGGGGTTTGCACTGATTCTGGGTGTTTTTATTTTCAGCAAACTTTTTTGCAGTTTTTTATGCCCCATCGGCACTTTCACCGAATGGCTGGGAAGAGTCGGTAAAAAGCTGAAAATGAATTTTGTGATCACCGGAATAGCTGACCGGATTCTAAGGGTTTTCAAATATGCTGTGCTTTTTATAACAGTTTATTTTTCTGTCACCAGCAGCGAACTATTCTGTAAAACATTCGATCCGTATTATGCCACTTTCACAGGATTCGGTTCTGATGTTGTGCTAAGTTATGCCATCATGGCTTTGTTTCTGGCTATTCCAGGCTCTTTCTTCATCAGGCAATTCTGGTGTAAATATTTCTGCCCGCTCAGTGCCGCTTCCAATATTTTTACCTATAGCTATATTTTTCTTGGATTAACTGGCTTGTACGCATTACTTACCTTGGTTTTTGGTTTGAATATCAGTTGGATATGGCTTCTTGGGGTATTAAGTCTGGCAGGCGTTCTGCTGGAAACAAGCAGGCTCAAAACATGCAGAGTGACATGGTTCAGAATTACACGAAATCCTGATACCTGCACCTCTTGTACCCTGTGTGACAAGGCTTGTCCAATGGCCATTAAAATTTCGGATATTCCTGTGGTTGACCATATTGACTGCCATTTGTGTGGCGATTGCATAACCCATTGTCCTGAAAAAGATACCCTTCAGATCAACCGAAAAAAATTAAACTGGTTACCTGCTGCTGCTACGGTGGTATTGATTGCTGCAGGGCTTGTTTTTGCTGCTTTCACAGATATTCCGACTATAAATCATCGATGGGGCAGCCCTGAGCAGATGGAGAATGCCGGAATTTACCAGCAGTCGGGACTGGCCAGCATTAAATGCTTTGGCAGCTCCATGTCGTTTTCCAATCACATGAAGGAACTAAAGGGTGTTTTAGGTGTGGAAACCTATGTTGGAGACCATAGTGTGAAAGTGTTCTATGATAAGTCGGTACTCACTGAAAATGACATCATGAGGGCAATTTTTACACCGGTGAGTTCTGTTATCGCGGCACCCGGGGATGGCATAAAGATGGTATCAGTTGCAGAAGCCGCCATTGACAAGTTCTTTGACCCGAAGGATGCTATGCTTTTGGGAATCCGCTTTGAGCAGAATAAAGGCATAATGGCCATTCAAACTATTTTCGGAGAGCCGGTCCATGCGCTGATTTATTTTGACAACAACCTGATTAATATTGAAAAAATAAGGAAACTGATAGAGGAAAAGCGGGTTACCTGGAAAGTTGATGGAGAAACCAGGGCGGCTGAGACCGGTTTTAAAGTTGCATCCATTAAGATGAAAGAAAATGACCTGCTTTTATCTGATTACCTTGCCCTGATGTATGAACCGGTTGAAATGAGTTTCAATGGTTTTGATGAATATAAAACTGACCAACTGGATTCTCTCGACCTTGATTTCCCCGGAGCAGCCGATCCTGCCCTTACCGACATAACATGGTATCTGTTGAGTCATGTCAGTAATGACAAGGGCGTTGTCAGATTCCAAACCCTTTTCACAAACAGTGGTATAAAACTCCGGCTGATTTATGCTCCGGCGTTAACCAACAAGGACAAGATAATTACCCTGCTGAATCAGCCTGAGTTGGATATCCACATGAGTGATGGAACCAGGCAGGTAATGAAGAACCCCTATAAATTCTGAATACAGATTGGTGTGCAAATAATAAAATGGGTAGGGATACGACATGTCGTGTCCCTACCCATTTTATTGCGATTTGCAATTTATTTCACAATAAATTTCCCCGATTCAAATCGTTGGTTGCCTGCTTCCACCGAATAGTTGTAAACCCCGGATGGATACTTGAATGTTGGTAAGGTAATCCGTTCAGTATAACTGTTGATAACCAATTTGTCAATTAATTTACCCTGCATATCGGTGATTGCAATTTCTCCTGTAGTTGAATTATCAGGCAAACTGTACTGAATGGTTATAAAATCAATGGCCGGATTCGGGTAAGGAAGTTTATGCGAACCAGGCAATACTGGATTTTCGGTTGCTGTTAACTGGCCGGGAAGCCCGTAAATCCTGGTTTGAATGGTGTATGGATTCACAGAATAATCGTAGCAATAAGCCACCAACTTTACGCCATCACTCCCAAGATTCATTACTTCCATATATTGACAACCGGGGATAGAGAGCAGCTCTGTTCCGCTCTCTTTAACAATTTTGGCATTGAAGGTATAGTAAGCATTGGTTTCGTCGTAAATGTAATATACATATCCGAGACTCAATGAATTGTCATTAGTGAAGAGGCCTTCCGAAAGATACTTCAGGTCATAGAGATAGTTGTTGGCTGGTACGCTCAGGTTTAGGGTCTTCCATAAGGTGTGATTAGTATTGTAAACCCTGCATTGCACCAGTGCTGCATCCATCAGGTAGAATTTACTGCCTGATACCGTCAGTTTCGCGTAGGTTCCCGAATAACTGTAATTATTTTCCAGGTTAATCTGGCCGAAAGCTATAAAAGAGGTCATCAGAAGCAGGCTGATCAGGACTTTTTTCATGTTTATTCTGGGTTATAATTGTGGATGTTGTTTGCTGCAAATTTATTCGTGTGTTCGGGGTGATTAGTTATACTTTTTCCGGAATATTGTACAAGATTTTAAGACGATTGGTG
The DNA here is from genome assembly GCA_038317155.1 of Bacteroidales bacterium. Classification (GTDB taxonomy): domain Bacteria; phylum Bacteroidota; class Bacteroidia; order Bacteroidales; family Lentimicrobiaceae; genus Lentimicrobium. Next base: position 1,794 of record JBBQBC010000260.1, on the reverse strand, counting down.
TACTAACTGATGATAGCATTATGTTTGCCAATATTAACCCGTTAGCCGGATTATGAACGCCGAAATATCTTATTCAAGTTTAAGCTCTCCAGTCAGAGCCAGTTCCGGTCGCTTATTGCTTCCTGATATACTTAAAGGTGTTGCAGTGTTGCTGATGATTCAGGTTCATCTGACTGAACTCTTTGCCAATCAGGAGTTCTATGATGGCTTTTTGGGCAAAGTTTCCCTGCTTTTGGGTGGCCCTCCCGCCGCACCGGTGTTTATGGCCGTGATGGGATATTTTCTGGCAAAATCACGGTCTGGTGCATGGCAGGGTGTCATGCGCGGGTTTAAGCTTATTCTATATGGCTTTCTGTTGAATTGCGGACTTAACCTAAACCTGTTCTATCATATTTTCATAGGCGGACTTTCGATAGATCCTTTGCCTTATGTTTTTGGTGTCGATATCCTTTTTCTTGCGGGGCTCAGTGTAATCATCATTTCACTACTTCGCCCTTTCTTTCGCAACTCACTGTCAGGGTGGCTTTTTATAATGATCATAGCTGCATCAGCCAGGTTATTTATCCCGGCAAATGCAGTGAATGAGCCATGGATTACCTATCTGATGGCTTACATTTCAAACGAAGCACGGTGGTCTTATTTTCCCCTGTTCCCATGGCTGGCTTATCCATTGGCCGGATATTGTTTTTATTTAATTTACGAACCCTATTCCGGGGTTGAAATCCCGAAATCAAAGCTGCTGATTACAGGTATGGCTTTGTTGCTTTTACTCGCGGTTACCATTCAATACGGACTAAATATTACGACCGATTTACAGCGATATTATCACCATTCCATTACTTATTTTCTATGGACTTTACTCTTTCTTGGACTGTGGGTTATTGCTTTTTATCTGATTCAGAAGACTTTAGCCAATAATCCGGTGTTCACTTATCTCCAATGGGTTGGACGAAATGTAACAACTTTCTATGTTGTTCAGTGGCTGATTATTGGGAATCTGGCAACATCAATATACAAAACCGTCCCGGCAGGATTTTTATTGCTCTGGTTTTTGGGTGTAACGATTGTTACCACTGTAATTGTATGGATATACAGGAAATTGACACTGATAAGGTCTGTTAAAAAACTGAATTAAAAATGCCGTGGAATTTGCGGCATTTTGCGGGAAAACGCTGTGCGCGCGCCGATATATTAAACGGATGTCAGTTTTCAAAAGAAAAAAAGCTTTTAAGGCTATTTAAACCTCATTTAAACAAACATCGTTGTCAGGCCTTTTCCATATTCAGTTACCAAACGTATAAAACTCATGTTTGTATCTGTTTTGTCATGCGGGATGAGTGCGTATTTCCAGGGTTTTTCGTTGCGTGCGGTGTTTATTTCGCTAGCTGTCTGGCAGTATTTAACAGCGGCTTCAGACTTCATCTGGACCACTGGGTCTTCCATTTCATTCTCCGCCTTTATCTCTATCAGGTAAATGGTATCTGGCGTTTCCACAACAAAATCAGGAACGTACCTTTCGGAATTGTTGTTGTACCAGATGTTGAATTGCTTTGAGGCAGGGCGCAGCCACCGCTCCACTTCTTCCGCTTTCGAATTTTCGATAATTTCCGAAAACTGTTTTTCGGGCACCGAATTAAATTTGTATTTGTCATGGCAGGAACGGGCAAAACCATTGAAAACCTTTAATGATAGAAGTTTTGGGCTTACCGTTGTCCTGAAATCCAATATTTCCTCACCCTTCTCTTTTGAATAGTTCCAGGGGAGCACCAAAGCATAAGGTTCCAGTTCGGGGTT
>JBBQBC010000259.1:0-5178 GCA_038317155.1 Bacteroidales bacterium | reverse complement strand
GGTTCAAGAGTTCAAGAGTTCAAAGGTTCAAAGGTTCAAGGGCTCAAGGGCTCAAGGGTTTAGTTGGCAGTTGGCAATATGCAGTTGGCAAAGGAAAAAGGCAAAAAAGGGTTCAAAAGTTCAAGAGTTCAAAGGTTCAAGAGTTCAAGAGTTCAAAGGTTCAAAGGTTCAAGGGCTCAAGGGTTTAGTTGGCAAAGAGAAAAAGGCAAAAAAGGGTTCAAAGGTTCAAGAGTTCAAAGGTTCAAAGGTTCAAGGGTTCAAGGGTTTAGTTGGCAAAGAAAAAAGGCAAAAAAGGGTTCAAAGGTTCAAGAGTTCAAAGATTCAAAGGTTCAAGGGTTCAAGGGTTTAGTTGGCTGTTGGCAATATGCAGTTGGCAATAAAAAGTATGCAAATCCGCAATCCGCAATCTGAAATCCGAAATTGATTATAGCCATCTATTATTTTTCAACTATCTCACTGGCAGAACATTAGAAATTAGAAATTAGAAATTAGAAATTTCTTTTTCTATCTCCCTCAAATACCAGACTATTGCTTGCTTATCTTCACAGTCTTGCTATAGGATGAACGACTTATCCGGAGTAAGTAATTGCCTTTCTGCAATCCGTTGATTGGCAAAGTGTAACGATTTGAACCTCTACTGATCAACAGATCATCTTCCCTGACCAGCTCCTTGCCAGTTAAATCAGTTAATGAAAAACCAACCTTACCCGCCAACATCGTGTTTATTCCAATGTTCAGAATGTCACCTGCCGGGTTGGGGAATACCCGGATAGCATCTGTTTCGGTCGAGATATTATCTATACCGGTATTCACAGTAACCGTGAAAGTTACCGGTATTTCGATTTCGGGTTGATCGGGATCATTCGATAAAATGGTGATCAGACCGGTATAAGTTCCAAGTGCCATTCCGGTTGCGTCGCAGGTAACCGAAATCTCCTCTGAACTGCCTGGCGCAACCGATCCCTCTGTGTTGTCAACACTCAGCCAGCTTCCGGTTTGGGTGGAACGTACTAACTTAACCACCACATTTTTTGCCTGATGACCACCATCGCCATAAGTGTCTTCAATCCAGAGTTTCCAGTTGCCCTGAAGGGTTTCGCCTGAAAAAGATGCATTGGATACCGTATAATTACCGTCTTCCTGTCCTGCCGCAAGCATAATTTGTGTCCCGGCAGGAGATTCAGCCCAGAGTGAACCTTCTGAAGCATAGTTGTCTGTATTCCAGTTGTAGCTGACGATTATTTCAGCCATCTGTCCCGTTTCGGTAACCGGAATGCCGGTCCAGCCGCTTTCCGTGTAGGTGTTGAAATCCCATGAAGTTGCTGAGGGGCTGTCCGGTAAGGTTTTGGTAATTGTATCAAGCGCTGCGGTTGCAGTGCTGATGTAATAGTTCAGCCCGAGTTCACCTGTATTGCTCAGATTGAGCGACTGTGTGTCTGTAAGTGCCTGCATGGCTGTAAATTCCATCTGTTGCAGATTGGTTTCTGCCTGGGCAAAAAGTTGGGTGCCAACGTAAAATTCATGTGGATCGGGTTGGCCGATAAAAGGATGGTTTTCGCTTCTTCCTGTTGCATCAGCTGCATGGATATAGTATTGAACGGTACTGCCATATTCCGGGGACGGAATGGTAACCGACCAATTGTTGCCGCTGGTGTTCGTCATGGTTGCAGCCATAAACGGGGTATAGGGATTCGGGTTAACCCTGTAGTAAAAGAGTGCTGAATCGGCAATGACCTGGGCACCGCTGAAAGCGGAGATATTGGCATTGAAAGTGTAGCTGCCGGTGGTTGGTGCGTTGCCCAGCAGCGGGAAGTGCCTGATGCGTAACATCTGAGGGTCGGCCAGTTCATGGGCACGGCAATGCAAGGCATCCGTCGCTTCCCAGGGTTCACCGGGGAGCGCAATGATTCCGAATACCTTGTAACCCGGCATAGCCTGCCTGTATACTTCCAAAGCTGCCTGGTCATATTGCGACCCGGTAATCGGAACAAATACCTTATTGTTAAAAATGAATGAATTGGTATAGGGTTGGTTCTGAGGAGTGTTTACCCGATAAATTTCGTAAGGGCTTCCCCAGGTTGTCTGAATTGATGCAAAATAGGCAGCAGTAGCTTCCAATTCATCGTATTGTGGGTGACTGGTTGGAACCGATCTGATTAGTATTTTATTGGTTGCCAGGTATTTACCCCAGCAGTCAATGTGGTCGATGTAGGTGTTGTTTGGATCTTCCAACACATGATAATCGATAATTCCAAGATAGTCTTGCATTTTCTGGTCAACCTGGGCCGGGGTCTGGCCCGGGTTTTCAGTATAGGCAATGGTAGTCGAGGCCGCATAACCGTAACTATCGCTCATATAATTGCCACCGGTATGTATCACATTCATCCCAAACCAGGGAATCCCAAGTGCATCAGCTACCTCTTTCGGTACTTCATCATCGTTCGGCCTTGGACGGTTGTAAGGGAAATCGACAATTCCTACCTGATTGTCGCCATAAGCGATAAACCATGGGCCGTAATCGCGGGTCCAGTAACTATCAGACTGCGCATAGATAAAATTACAGTTATCGAGGTTCACCCCGGCCGTGGTGTATTGGCTGCGCACAGTATTTTCCTGTGAAAGCCCGGTTACAAGGGTGGTTACGATGGCATCTCTGGCCATCTCACGAATAACGGTCATCGGTATGCCAAAAGGATAGGCGATCAAGGCGCCCTTAGCCCGCTCAAATTCTCCGAGACTGGTAATTGAGCCGGGAGGTGGGTCCGTCTGTACAAAATTGCGCCCGATCAGGTGGCGGCTCTGCGCCTCTTCGGGCGACATCTGGTGGGTAAGGCGGTGCCTCGGATATTTGCCTGCTTCCTGCGCGGAGGAGCCAACAATAAACATTGCAAATACCAAAACAAGGAACAGTTTAAGAGTAGAGGTCTTCATAGGGTGTCCAATATAAAATTGAATAGATGTCAGAACAAAGGTAGAAAAACCTTTTCAACAGCCTTTCAATTATTGTAAATATTGATCAAAAGCAGACCTGGCAGATGCTTTGATAAACAGAAGCGTTGGATTAAGTAGATCGTAGTGGAGTGATATTTGTAATTTTACTTGAAATTGGTAAAAATTGTTTAAAACTTAATATTTGGCTAATGCATTGATATATAAAGAAGTATATTCATTACAACAACGGCCTGCACTGGGGTTAAATCAGGTCAGTTCTGCAGTATGCATACCGGTAATGAAAGAGAGAATTATTTGATAAGGCGCTTCACTCGCTGATATATCTTATCAGTAAATATTTCCATCTTCAACAATCTCAGGAATTTCTTAAAAGCGGCATTTCTAATGTCAACATCAAATTCAAGCAATTCGGGCCACAAAAGTTTTATTACCTCAATATGTCCTAAAGGATAATCCCTGTATCGGTATTTGTCATTCAACGATATATAGGTAGACATAAGCAATCTGTTGTTAAAGGGCCTTAGTTCTTCGCGGACAATATCCTGCTCGGATGTGCTCAGGCTCCCCCAATTACTGAAAAGTTGTTCCCAGTTAAAGAGATCAAGTAAATTGTAATTCAACTTTTTTAATGGCATACATTCCTCAAGCCATTCATTTATTGAATCAACCGCATATTGATGCTTGCTATAGCCCATTAATCCGGCGATTTTATCACCATCTTCCACATTTCTGTCAATGCTGCTGAGCAAACGCAGTATTTCATTTCCGCTGGTGCCGGCAACAGTTGTCGTATTCTCCAGCTTTTTCTTAAAGGCATCATAATAAGCCGCCAGTAGTTTCGGGCGTGCCAGGTGGTTGTTCTGGAAATAGGCCTTTTTAAAACCGGGATCAATTTCATCATTGTTAAGCAAAACGATTTCAAGTGGGAAATGGCACTTTTCAGCGATGGCTTTTGATATGGTATAATCTCCGCTATTGCCCAAACTGGCGTCTGTTTTAAATCCCCTGATAAAATAGAAATGAATACTATCCAGGTATTTTTGTGCTGCCGCCAGCAATACCCGTGTGTCCCAGCCTCCTGTCAGGCCCTGGTGAAGCGTAAACCGATGGTCTGCTGCTTCGAAAGTGCCTTTGAGAATACCTGCAATAATTCCGGCTGCATCCTTGAGTTTGGTTTTCTTCTGTGCCACAGTTGGCCAGAATCTTTTTGTCTTTCCGGGAATCAAATCCAGAAAATGGTTGGGCAAAAGGTGAAATACATCCTTATAAATGGTTCTGTTACCAATCCACCGGCGCTCAACATTATTCAATTCAGGTGAATTATAGAACTTTGTAATTTCCTTTTCTTCATCCATCTGGATTTTGAGAAAATCAGCCAGGATACTGGCGGAGGAGCCAACCGCGACAGCCTCATTTCCATGAAAATAATAAATCTCTCTTAGGCCTGTGGCATCATGGAAAACCTTTACTGAATCCTTGTCATTGTAAATTATTGCAAAACGGCCACTTAAGGCAATAGTCCCTGTCAGGATTTCTTCAAAACTATGAAATAAGGCCAATTTGTCAAGTATATCTGAATCTGAACTGTCGGGTTCATAAGGATCAATAATATATCCCAGAAGAATCAGTTCAAACCGATCATTTATAACCTGTGTGAATCCAAGGTCAGGATGAATATGAAGCAGAAAATTTCCCTGGTTTTTTCCAAGTTTTATCTGTTTCCATTCCGGATCTGCATTAATCTCTTTGTTGCAAAGAATAAACTGACGGCGATAAAGCAGGTTGTTCATAGGATTATATATTAAGAATTAATAAGATATCATAAACAAACATTTATAACAAATGTTTCCAATCCAGGCGGGAATCATTGGTGAAAATTATTCCGGTGCATATTTTGCACAATCTTTTTACTTCTTAATAACTTTCACCATGCTCACAGTGTCCCCACTGATCAGTTTAACAAGGTAAATTCCAGGCTCAACATCTGTTTTCCAAACATAGGTATGTCTGCCTGCATTGACAAATTTATCAAACATAGCAGCAACCAGCCTTCCATTCAGATCGTATGCGGAAAGGGATACTTTCGAAGCCTGGTTAATAGCGTAATTCAGTCTGACTTCTGACGTAAACGGATTGGGGCTGACCATAAGTGAATTTTCAACGGCGACAATAAACCGGGTATTCACCCCTTCTTCAACCTTGACTTCGAGGGTTACAGGCAGCTCG
>JBBQBC010000258.1:0-5309 GCA_038317155.1 Bacteroidales bacterium | reverse complement strand
GTTCTAATTGAAACATTACACGATCTGGGAGCCGATGTTCGCTGGGCCAGTTGCAATATTTTTTCAACCCAGGATCATGCAGCCGCAGCTATCGCGAAAGCGGGTATTCCGGTATTTGCCTGGAAGGGCGAATCGCTTGAAGAATACTGGTGGTGCACCCTGCAGGCCCTTTCATTCCCGGGTGGCTTAGGTCCTAACCTTATCGTAGATGATGGTGGCGATGCTACCCTGCTGGTTCACAAAGGTTTTGCAGCTGAGAATGATCCAAAGTTACTCGAAGTATCTACCTCCAATGCAGAAGAGGCTGCCATTTTTCAAACTTTACGCGATGCGTTTGTTGAAGACAATACACGCTGGCACAGGGTTGTTAAGGATTGGAAAGGTGTTTCAGAAGAAACCACGACCGGTGTGCACCGTTTATACCAGATGATGGAAGCTGGCCAGTTACTGGTTCCGGCCATCAATGTTAACGATTCGGTTACCAAGTCTAAATTTGACAATCTTTACGGATGCCACGAATCGCTGGCGGATGGTATCAAACGGGCAACCGATGTGATGCTGGCCGGTAAAGTGGTTGTCGTGCTGGGTTTTGGCGATGTAGGAAAGGGCTGTGCCCGGTCAATGCGTTCTTATGGATCGCGGGTTATAGTAACTGAAATTGATCCGATCTGTGCACTTCAGGCTGCCATGGAAGGTTTTCAGGTCACCACCCTGGAGGAAGCCCTCACCGAAGGCAACATATATGTTACGACAACCGGCAACAAGGATGTGATCACCCTTCAGGATATGAAAAAAATGAAGGATCAGGCCATTGTATGCAACATTGGACATTTCGACAACGAAATTCAGGTTGATAAACTTAATGAGGCCCGCGGAGTAACAAGAGTAAACATCAAACCTCAGGTTGATAAGTATATTTTTGAAAACGGAAACGCTATTTTTCTTTTAGCTGAAGGCCGCCTGGTAAACCTTGGTTGTGCCACCGGTCATCCTTCATTCGTGATGAGCAATTCATTCTCAAACCAGGTACTCGCGCAGCTTGATCTCTGGAAAGGTAACTACGAAGTTGGTGTTTACAGGCTTGCGAAGAAACTTGACGAAGAGGTGGCAAGGTTGCACCTCGAACAGATTGGTGTTAAACTCACCGTTCTCACGGATGAACAGTCAGCCTATCTCGGTGTTCAGAAAGATGGCCCTTACAAACCGGATCATTACAGGTATTAATGGTATTGATTGGCAAGAAATGCAAAAGAGCCACGATGCTTCGTGGCTCTTTTGCATTTGAGTTATATCCTTTTCAGTTTGAAACTATCAGTGAATACCCGTCATACCTTGTCCGGTATTGCTTGAGCCCGATTGTTGCAGGGCCTTGTTCCGGAGATCCATCAGTAAGAAAGAACCTGGAGCCGCAATTCGTATCAAAAGCTAATAAACCGGACGTTTCCACTTCTACCCGGGCATTGTCTTCGAGGGGATCGAAGGGACAGGTACGTTCAAAAGCCAAAAATTCATCATGAAAGGAGCGGTAAATAATTATTCCTTTATAGCCCCCGGTTACATATACCCATCCTCCGTCAGGGATAAAATCTAGGGTGTTCGGGTAGATGGTAAAATTAACATAAACATAAGGGATCGAAGTCTTGTCGGCATCTTTGCCGCAGGCAACAAAAAGCATGGGAAGAATCAGTAATAACCAATAAAAAGCAATATTTTTTTTCATGCTGAGGATTACATTTTTACAATAACGACTGCCAACAGATAATATTTCAGCAAAAAAGCGTTCTAACCCGAATAATTCACAAATCTTTAACCCAATAGTGTGAACCCCGAAGGGCTCAGCAGAGCTAATTATTCTGACGACAAAGAAAAACTAAAATTTTGGTGTACTTCGTTTCCAAAATTTATTTTTTTCTAAGTCGGGGTTAACCTACATTATTCCAGTACATTAAATGAATTTATTGAATAATGTAGGCTAAAATTTTAAAACTCCCCTACTATGTTAAGAGGCACAAAGATAAACCTGTTTTTCCTATTTCTGTTCACTATAACTTTAAGCGGTTGTGGAATGTTAAAACGCAGTAGTAAAGATAAAGCCATGGCCAAAGAGCTTAGTGCCCAGAAGGCTTCAGAAAAGGAAGTACAGGATTTGGAAAAAGCTTTTATAAAGGCCCAGACCCGCGAAACAAGGAAAATGATGCAGCAAAGCCGCAAACAATCAACCAGACTGAACAGGGTTAAAAAACGATAATAAGGTCTGTTGTTGAGGTTAATTGAATACAATCTCATCCTGAGGATCGATATTTTTTACTTTTGGGCAGATCGATTCACTTTCTTTCTTATTTTTACACATTCAACAAACAACTTCTACGCGATGGATAATTTTTTGTATATAATAATAGGTGTAATCTGGGTGGCTTTTTCGCTTTATAACAACAAGCAGAAGCAGGACCGTAAGAGAGCCGCCAGTCAGGCCCAGGGCAATACTTCGCCTCAGGCAGCTCCTCCGCCAAAAAGGTCTTTTCTCGAGGAAATACTTATGGGAGAGTTGAGGCCGGAACAATTTCCTGTTGAAGTTGAAGAGGAGGAGGAATTTAAACCTGAGGTTAAACCTAAGCACATATTAAAAGATACAGATAAGTATAAAACAGAGGCACAATCTCTCGAAGTTATTACCGAAGAGGTGCCGGAAAACTATTTCGAACATCAATATGCTACCAGGAAAGATGAAAAGGGAAATATTTCGGAAATGAAAACGGAAGCATTGGCAGAGGGGGAAATTGAGGAATCTAACCTGAGAATTGCCGGGGAATTTGATCTCAAGACTGCTGTAATATACGCCGAGATCCTTAATCCACGGTATTTTTAGCAAATTTTTGAGTTTGTTCAATTAGGCTCTAAAAAGTTTTGGAGCATAATTTATTTTATTACTACCTTTACCCACTTTTAAAGGTACACACGACACACAACTATATCTAACATAAAATTTCATTGGTATGATCAGAAATCTACTACTAACTTTTGGGTTGGTGCTGATTGCAAGCCTGTCGGTATTCTCACAGTCAGGGACACTCCGGGGTAAAGTGACCGATAAAACTACGAAGGAGGCTATACCCTTTGTCAACATTATCGTTGAACTGGGAGGTTCACAAGCAGGTGGTACAACCTCGGACTTTGATGGAAACTATACCATCAAGCCAATTACACCTGGTAAGTATAACCTGAAAGCAACTTTTGTCGGTTACAAGCCCATCATGATTCAGGGAATTGTTGTTAAATCTGATCAGATTTCATTCCAGAATCTTGAAATGGAATCAACGATGATTGAGATTAAGACTTTTGAAGTAATTGACTACAAAGTTCCCCTCATTGATAAGGATAAAACTTCCGTAGGTGCCACAATGACTTCTGAGGAAATTGCCAAGATGCCGAACCGTTCAGCCAATGCCATTGCAACCACTGTGGGAGGTGTGTTCTCGGCCGATGGTGAACGTGGAAGTGTGCGTGGTCAGCGTGCCGAGGGTACTGTAATGTACATCGACGGTATCAGGGTGCGTGGTTCCTCCTCGCTTCCCGAATCTGCCATTGAGCAGGTTTCTGTAATCCTTTCGGGGGTTCCGGCGCAATATGGTGACGCCACCGGTGGTATTATCAATGTAACAACAAAAGGACCTAGCCGCGAATTCGGAGCCGGTATCGAACTTCAGACTTCACAATTCCTCGACGCTTATGGATATAACAGGGCAGGACTTAACATGCAGGGCCCCCTGCTTTGGAAGAAAAATGAAAACAAGGAAAAAGTCAGTGCTATCCTTGGCTATTTTGTTGCAGGTGAAGTTACCTACAATCAGGACGGCAGGCCTACAGCCACCGGTATATATAAAGTAAAAAATGATGTATTGCGTCAGCTCGAACTCAACCCGCTTCGCTTATCGGGGACAGGTTTTGGAACCTATTACAACACCAACTTTATCCGTAAAAGTGACCTTGAATATTCGAAAGCGACACCCAATACAAGTGGTTATGACATCAGTGCATCCGGAAAACTGGATATAAAAACAGGACCAAACATCAACCTCTCGCTGGGAGGATCAGTTAATTTCAGCGATGGTCGTAGTTTCAGTTTTGCCAATTCAATGTTTAATTATGATAAAAACACACAGGTAATTGACAAAACCTGGAGGGTATTCGGAAGATTTACCCAGCGTTTTCCTGCTGCCAAAGACAGTAAATCGTTGGTTAAAAATGTCTATTATTCGATTCAGGCCGACTATACCAAATACAATCAGGTGGTACAGGATCCTGATCACAAGGATAATCTCTTCAATTATGGTTATCTTGGGAAGTATGAAACTTCCAAAGTCAGAAGTTATGAATTTGGTACGGATACGGTTTCGGGTCTGACCGGTTTTATCCACAACGGTTTCAGGGATATTAATGTTGCTTTTACACCGGGTACAGTTAACGGGATTACTTCCAATTTTACCCGTCAGTACTATGAATTGTATCCTGAAACATTTTACCACAGTAACCTCAATAACATTATTTCAGGAGGTGGCCTGCTCAATGGTATGGGTGCTCCTGCTGTTTACGGTAACTGGGGCAGTCCCGGTGGAATTCAGTCGAATTACACTATTTCAGATAATGAACAATATGCTATTAACGCGAACGCATCTGCTGATATAGGTAACCATGCGTTGCAATTTGGTTTTATTTACGAGCAGCGTGTTGACCGTTTTTATACTTACGCACCTGTTGGTTTGTGGAGTCTTATGCGGGGGCTTACCAATGCCCATATTGAACAGCTTGATGTTCAGAATCCGAAATTTGTTACCCTCGACGGTGTTTTCCTCGATACCGTCTATTTCGATCGCAAATATGATGCTTTGTCGCAACGGAATTTTGATATAAGTCTGCGTCAGAAAATCGGCTTACCTGTGGATGGAACCGACTGGATTGATGTGGATTCCTATGACATCAATAGTTACACCATGAATTATTACGACGCGGAAGGGAAACGCCATACAGTAGCCCTGAGTGAAGCCTTGTCAATTGATATGTTTAGTCCCGATGAACTTTACGATAACGGCAACCTGTTGACTAATTACAGCGGATATACCTATACAGGGACAAAGACAAAAATGAAAGACAGCCCGAGTTTTGATGATTTCTTTACCAAACGTGACGAGAACGGGATGTACACCAGGGAAATTGCCCCGTTTACACCTATCTATATGGCTGGTTTTATTCAGGATAAATTCGCTTTTGAAGACCTTATCTTCAATATTGGTGTGCGTGTTGACCGTTTCGAT
>JBBQBC010000257.1:0-5317 GCA_038317155.1 Bacteroidales bacterium | reverse complement strand
CCACACAGTGCGGGATGGAGCAGAGGTAGCTCGTTGGGCTCATAACCCAAAGGTCGTAGGTTCGAATCCTGCTCCCGCTACCCAAGTTTAATAAACAATTTAAAAGCCTTGTGTTCAAGGCTTTTGTTGTTTTTGGCTGTGAATGGAAAGCCGGATTCAATCAAAGCGCCGGAATTCAGCAAACCAAATAGTATTATTATGTCGAACCTCATCGCAATTGTTGGCAGACCCAACGTAGGTAAATCAACCTTTTTCAACCGCCTTACCGGTGAACGGGCGGCTATCGTTGACCCAACCAGCGGTGTTACCCGCGATCGTCACTATGGAATTGCTGACTGGAACGGCGTTGAATTTTCGATTATTGATACCGGGGGTGTTGTAGTCGGAAGTGATGACGTTTTTGAAGGTGCCATTCACAAACAGGTCGAACTGGCCATGGAAGAAGCCGATGTTATCCTTTTTATGGTAGATGCCAAAGAAGGAATTTCGCCGCTTGATACGGATGTAGCCGATATGATACGCCGCTCGCCCAAAAAAGTTTTTCTGGTTGCCAATAAAGTCGATACCGGCAACCGCTCAGCCGATGCCATGGAATTCTTCGCCCTGGGCTTTGAAAAGATTTACGAGATTTCATCAGTCAATGGCAGCGGTACCGGCGATTTGCTCGACGACGTGGTTAAAGAATTTGCGAATACCACCCTCGAAGAAGTACCTGATTTGCCAAAAATCGCCTTCGTCGGAAGGCCCAATGTTGGTAAATCATCCATGATCAATGCCTTGCTTGGTGATGACCGCAACATTGTGACCCCAATCGCCGGAACAACCCGCGATTCAATATATACACGATACAACACTTTCGGATTTGATTTTTTGCTGGTTGATACGGCCGGGGTGCGTAAAAAAGGTAAAGTTACCGAGAATATTGAGTTCTATTCGGTTATGCGCTCAATACGGGCTATTGAAAACTGCGATGTGTGTGTGGTAATGCTCGACGCCACACAGGGCATTGAGAGTCAGGATATTAATATTTTTGCACTGGCCGCAAAAAATCACAAGGGCGTTGTGATTGTGGTGAATAAATGGGACCTGGTTGAAAAGGAAAACAACACCCACAAAGATTACGAGGAACTTATCCGCAAACGCATCGCACCCTTTACCGATGTGCCCATTATTTTTACTTCGGTAATCAACAAGCAGCGCATTCACAAGACGCTCGAAACTGCCAAAAAGGTTTACGAAGCGCGCACCCAGTCCATTTCTACCCGTAAGCTGATGGACATCATCCTGCCCATTGTTACCGAAAACCCACCACCGGCAGTAAAGGGTAAATTTGTGAAGGTCAAATACATCACACAGTTAAAGCTGGCTTACCCTGCTTTTGTATTCTTCTGCAATATGCCGCAATACGTTGGCGACCCTTACAAACGATTTGTTGAAAACCGCTTACGCGATCAATTTGATTTCCATGGTGTACCCATCGAAATATTCTACCGGCAAAAATAACCACATATGGCAGAGGAGTTGCGCATTGACAAATGGCTTTGGGCTGTCAGGATTTATAAGACCCGCACACTTGCCGGCGATTCATGCAGGATCGGAAAGGTTAAAATGGATGGAATCTCCGTGAAGCCATCAAGGGCGCTGAGAACCGGAGACATCATGACCGTTAGCCAGGGACCTCTCACCAGGACAATAAAAGTAAAAGCACTTATCCACAACCGTGTTTCTGCCAAACTGGTGCCCGATTCCCTTGAGGACCTCACTCCTATTGAAGAATACGAGCGCATTAAGTTTATGAACGAACACAACGCCGAATACCGCGATCGCGGCACCGGACGACCGACCAAGAAGGACCGAAGGTTTATTGATAAGCTGAAGGAAGGTTGAAGAATTTCTAATTTCTAATTTCTAATTTCTAATTGCGGATTGCAGATTGCGGATTTCGGATTTTTTTTAATCCTACCTCTTATCTCTTACTTCTTACTTCTGAATTCGATCCCTGAGCTTTCGGTTGGTGAGCTCTTGTCGAACGATGTCGAAGGGCTGATTTCGGATTTCTGATTTTTTTATTATGCCTCTTACTTCATACCTCTTACTTCCGACATCAGACTTCTGACTTCCGATTTCGGATTTTTTTATCCTACCTCTTATCTCTTACTTCTTACTTCTGAATTCGGTCCCTGAGCTCTTGCCGAAGGGCTGATTTCTGATTTCTGATTTTTTTATCCTACCTCTTACTTCATACTTCTGACTTCTAATTTCGGATTGCGGATTTCTTATTGCGGATTTCGGATTTTTAAATCCTACCTCTTACTTCATACCTCTTACTTCCGACTTCCGACTTCCGATTTCGGATTTTTTATCCTACCTCTTACTTCATACATCTTACTTCATACCTCTTACTTCCGACTTCTTACTTCCGACTTCCGACTTCTGACTTCCAACTTCTGAATTCGGAAAAAAGACTCCTCCTATTCCACCCGGAGCACCAACCCTTTCAGATACTCCCCTTCCGGATGAAAAATGCTCACCGGATGGTCGGCTGAATGGCCCAGATGGTGAAGGATCTGAGCATTCCGTCCGGCTTCGAGGGCGGCTGACATGGCCATGGAGCTGAACATCTCGCGGTTTATAGCCTGTGAGCAGGAGAAGGTGAAAAGCATCCCGCCGGGTTTGATTTTTTTCATCGCGGAAGCATTGATAAACCGGTAGCCCTGCAGTGCCTTATGCCGATCGGCATGATGCTTGGCGAATGCCGGCGGATCTAATACGATCAGGTCGAAATCTTCGGGCATGGTGCCCAAATATGATTTTGCATCAGCAACAATGCTTTCATGCTGGTTTCCACCAAAGCCATTGAGCTGAAGATTGGTTTCCAGGGTATCCATCGCCTTGCGGGAACTGTCGAGCGAAGTAACGTGGCTGGCACCGGCTGCCAAAGCATATACTGAAAAACCACCGGTATAACAGAACAAATTCAATACTTTTCGTCCTTTCGCATAGTGTCCAAGCAGTGCCCGGTTATCCCGCTGATCGAGGAAAAAGCCGGTTTTCTGTCCGTTTACAAAATCAATACTGAATTTATGGCCGTTTTCAAGGATTTCGATCTGACCAGAAGTACCATACAGAAACCCATCCCCATCCGACTGCGCCCCGGATTTGCCCAACGCCTCCGCGCTCTTATCATAAACTGCTATTAAATCATTGCCATAAACCTGTTTCAGTGCTTCGGCCAATTCATGTCTCAGCAAGTACATTCCGGTGCTGTGGGCCTGCACAACGGCAACCCCATTGTAGAAATCAATTACCAATCCGGGCATTCCATCGCCTTCGCTGAATACCAGACGGTAGGCGTTGTTGCCGGGGTTTCCGGTGAATCCGGTATCCTGCCTCAACCTGAGTGCTTTCGCCAGTTTTGCAGCCCAGAAGTTGTTGCCGGGTCTCTCAGGCCCGAAATGGAACAGTTTTACCGCAATGGATCCGGTGCAGGCATGTCCGGTTGCGAGGTAATTACCTGAATTATCAAATACCTCAACGACATCGCCATCCTCAGGTTTACCTTCGGCTTTTTGAATGGCCCCTGAAAAAATCCAGGGATGAAATCTACGCACTGCTTCGTCGCGGCCCTTGCCGAGAAAGATTTTACCGGTAACCTGCATCGTGTTTATTTTCCTGCAAATGTAGAGATAAAGCCATTGATCAGCGATGCAAAGTTACTGTATGACCTGCACTAAGCATTTTTTACTAATTTTATGCCATGTTTAAAACTGCTGAAATATTAAACTTCATGAAATACCCACGTTCAATAAATAGCCTGCTTTTCCTTTTGCTGCTTGGGTTAACTTTTAACTTACATGCTCAGCAAACAGGCCGTCAGTTCAACAGTATAAAAGTACTGGGCGACAACATTGAAATTCAGGTTAATGATGGCAAATATCTGATTGAGCCGCTCAATGACTACATTGTTCATACTACCTTTTATCCGTCGGGCAAAGACCTGAAGAACTTCTCATTCGCTGCCGATATGAAAGCCGAGAAAGTTGATTTCACTTTAACCGAGGAAGGCAATAATATCAATGTGAAATCGAAAGGCATCAGCCTGAAAATAACCAAAGTACCTTTCAAAATTTCTTACTACTTTCAGGATAAACTACTGATCAGCGAAAAAAAGGGGTATGTTGGCACTGATTCAGTTAAACTGTTGAATTTTTCGATTGAAAAGGAAGAAGTTCTGTATGGTGGAGGTGCCAGGGCCTTAGGAATGAACCGTCGCGGAAACCGGCTGCAACTATACAACAAGGCACATTATGGATATGAAACCCGTTCTGAATTAATGAATTACACCCTACCGGTTTTCCTCTCCTCAAAACAATATGCCGTATTGTTCGACAATGCCAGCGCCGGCTATCTGGACCTCGACAGTAAAATGAACAATGAGGTCACTTATGAAACCGGAAGTGGAACGCCCAACTACCATGTAATTGCCGGCAACAACTGGTTTCAACTGATTGAACAATATACCCGCCTCACCGGAAACCAACCATTACCCCCACGTTGGGCTTTTGGAAATTTCAGCAGCCGGTTTGGGTATCATTCACAGGCCGAAACTGAAGCCACCGTTAAAAAATTCTTCAAAGAAGGCATCCCATTAGATGCAGTAATTATTGATATCTATTGGTTCGGGAAGGATATTAAAGGAACTATGGGCAATCTTGACTGGTTTACCGATAGTTTCCCAAAGCCTGAGAAAATGATTCAGCGCTTACTGAAAAAAGGTGTGAAAACCATCCTCGTTACCGAACCGTTTATCCTGACAACTTCCAAACGTTGGCAGGAGGCGGTTGACAACAAAGTTCTGGCTACCGATGGCAAGGGAAATCCATATACTTATGACTTCTATTTCGGGAACACCGGCCTGATTGATATATACGACCCCAATGCAAGGCAATGGTTCTGGAATATCTACAGGAAATTTACCGAACAGGGAATTGCAGGCTGGTGGGGCGACCTGGGAGAACCTGAGGTTCATCCTTCAGGACTAAAGCATTTTATAGGATCGGCGGATGAGGTGCATAATTCTTATGGCCATGAATGGGCCCGGTTGATATACGAGGGTTATAGAAAAGACTTTCCTGACATCCGCCCGTTTATCCTGATGAGAGCCGGCTACGCGGGTTCACAGCGTTATGGCATGATTCCCTGGTCGGGCGATGTCAGCCGCAGTTGGGGCGGGCTGGTTCCACAACCTGATATCTCACTGCAGATGGGCATGCAGGGGCTGGCCTATATGCATTCCGACCTTGGAGGATTCGCCGGT
>JBBQBC010000256.1:0-5344 GCA_038317155.1 Bacteroidales bacterium | reverse complement strand
CCGCGGCTGGCCCGAATCGGGTCCAGCCGATTGACGACGGCGGTGGACGCGGCGCAGAAGGAAATCCCGGTCGAATCGCCGGACTACTTCCGCAAATCGACCGCGCTGAACACCTTTGCAATTGGGCTCAAAGGCTCTCCTGATCTGGCTGCTTCAAGGGTTGTCGCCAGTCACATAGGATCGGTTCACCATGAGATAGAATTTACCATACAGGAAGCCCTGGATGCCTTACGCGATGTTATTTACCATATCGAAACCTATGATGTTACCACTATCAGGGCATCCACACCCATGTATCTGATGGCCAGGGTCATTAAATCGATGGGGATAAAAATGGTACTCTCAGGTGAAGGTGCTGATGAAATATTTGGTGGTTATCTTTACTTTCACAAAGCGCCGGATGCCAGATCCTTTCATGAGGAAACCGTGCGAAAATTATCGAAACTGCACTTGTACGATTGTCTGAGGGCCAACAAATCGCTGGCAGCCTGGGGCGTAGAAGGCAGGGTTCCCTTTCTCGACAAGGAGTTTATGGATGTGGCCATGCGGCTTAATCCTGATGACAAGATGGCCAAAGATGGGAAAATGGAGAAATGGATTTTGCGTAAGGCCTTCGAAGACTATTTGCCCGAAAGTATTGCCTGGCGGCAAAAGGAACAGTTTTCTGATGGCGTTGGCTATGGATGGATTGACACACTGAAGCAACTGACAGCATCGCAGGTAAGCGATGAGCAACTGACTAACGCCCGGCATCGTTTCGTGGTGAATCCGCCAATGTCGAAAGAGGAATATTTCTACCGCTCGGTTTTCGCTGACCATTTCCCTTCCGATGCTGCTGCTCAATGCGTTCCATCGGTTCCTTCCGTGGCATGCAGCACCCCGGAAGCTTTGGCCTGGGATGCATCTTTTCAGAATTTGAATGATCCATCAGGACGGGCGGTCAAAAATGTGCATAAACAAGGCTATTAAAAGTTGCAGGTTTACAACTGGGAACTTTTTAAATTACAGTTGAATTTCCATTTCCGGATTGGGAAGGCCCGCGTCAGAAGGTAAGACGCGGGCTAACATTCATGATTGGTGAGCCTTTTATCCGCTCCGGCAAGAAGGTGTTCAATGTTGGTGTGCGTCTTACCTTCTGACGCACACCTCATACTACCAATTGTGGTTATATCTCCTTCTACACTCATTAACACAATGATTCACTTCCTCTGGAATAAGGTGACAACTATTCCGGCATTGATGAACATAAGTATTTATCTTTGCGTTACATAAGCTGTTTATGGAAATTCTGATTATTACTTTACTGTTGTTTCTCAACGGCATTTTCGCCATGTTTGAAATTGCCCTGGTTTCTTCAAGCAAAGCCAGACTTGAAACGCTGTCACAAAAGGGAGATAAAAGAGCAAAAACCATCCTCCGGTTACTGCAGGAGCCTGAAAAAACGCTCTCAACCATTCAGGTAGGAATTACACTTATTGGAATAGTTTCAGGGGCTTTCGGGGGAATCGCACTGAGCGGTGACCTGGCGTCGGTGCTTGTTCGCTATCCGGTTTTTGAACCTTATTCGGATTCACTGGCTGTAATCATCGTCATCGGGCTGATTACCTATTTCTCCCTGGTTATCGGTGAGCTGGTTCCAAAATCCCTGGCGCTCCGCAATCCTGAAAGGATCGCACTCTTTCTGGCACCGTTCATTGTTTTTCTTACAAAACTTGCATTCCCTTTTGTATGGCTACTCACCGCGTCAACAGTGCTCGTAAAAAAGCTGTTTGGGATGAATTCTGCAACAGAAAGAACGATAACTGAAGACGAGCTGAAGTTTCTGCTGAAGCAGGGCTCAGATCAGGGGGTTATTGATGAACAGGAAACCCGTATGATAAAGGATGTGTTCCGGTTCACCGATAAAAAAGCAAATGAACTGATGACACACAGGATGGATGTGGCTTATCTGATGACTGATTCAAGCAGGGAGGACGCACTTAAACTAATCGCCGAAGCACGTTTTAGCCGCTACCTGCTCTGTAATAAAAGTATTGAAAATGTAACCGGCATCGTTGCTGTGAAAGACCTGATTGCCCTGATTAACATTAAGGAGGATTTCGACCTTCAGAAAGTTGCTTCCATTCCCCTCTTCATTCCGGAAAGTATGTCGGCAAGCCGCCTTCTTGAGATTTTCAGACAGAAAAAAACCAACTTCGGAGTTGTTGTCAGCGAATATGGCGCTGTTGAAGGCATCATCACCCTTCATGATCTTACTGAAGCTATCCTTGGCGAACTGCCAGAAGAAAACGAAGAAGTGGAATACAATCTTGTAAAAAGACAAGATGGATCAATTCTGGCAGATGGATCGATGAACATCGACGATTTTATGGATAAAATGGGTATTCCTGAATATTCGGAAATTGAAAATGAAGGTTTTACGACCCTTGGGGGGTTGGCCATGCACTTACTCAACAAGGTCCCTACGGAAGGCGACTCTTTTGAATATAAGGATTACAAATTCGAAGTCATCGATATGGATATTAGCCGTGTTGATAAATTGCTGGTCAGTAAAACAGAAATCACCTGATAACCTGTATTTCTCAATATGTCTTAATGTATATATCTTGAAAAAAAGTAAAATAATATTTGTTAACATTCGTTACAATTATAGTTCTATCTTTATCTCATGAATTTATTCGTAAGCCGGAGATAGTAAAATCATTGAAATCCCTTTGGTTTACAACTGTGGATTGTTCCCCGCAATAGTTGGGTTCAGCATTAAAACTGCCAATAGATATCTGGTATTTTTTCCATTCCGTCAGATACTGGCTTGTTCTTTTTTTATAAAATGATTTTTAATCCGGGAAAACATGACAATTGTTAATAATTCCGGTTTAAAAAGTTGTTCTTTAATTCATTTGTAAAATGTGTAATTACCGGTAAGGGTGAGCAGTCGGGCTAATTACAAGACCCTCTTTATTATTGAGGATTAAATTATGGGTTTTCTCCGAAAAGTAAAAAATAAAGAATGCCACTAAACCCTTTCGGGGTGGACAAAAATATTAATGGTCATAACCTGATTAAACCTTCCGGTCTTTCAAGCCGGAACTTTTATTAATTGAAAATGGACATTCCTGAAAAGAAACCATCTGCTGATATCAATGCCCCAAAGGATTCCGGTGGTAATTCAACAAATGATTTTGCTTATAGCAGGTCAACATTACCACGGTTTAGTGGCGGGCATCCTGATGAGTTGCATATTCCTGTTCAATTCATTGAATCCCTGCCTTTCCCGCTTTTTATAAAAGACCTCACCGGAGTTTACCTTGCCTGTAACCGGTATTTCTGCGATGTGCTCGGATTCACTTCTGATCAGATTATTGGCAATACAAGTAGCGGTTTGTTCGATCAGGAATCAGCCTGTGTTCATCTCCTGGCCGATAAACAACTTATTGAGACTGGAACACGGGTGGTCTATGAAACCAGCCTGACGAGCCCCGAAATCAGGTATGGCCTTGTTCATGTTATTAAATCCCCTCTGTTTGATAAACAAGGTAAATTGAACGGAATCCTCGGTCTGATCAGCGAAATAAACTCAGGGGACGGTCGGTCTGATCAGTTTGAGGTTCAGAATTCAGACATCGATACCTTTTTCAGCATGATATCCGACGGACGGGAAGGAAAACAGGATATTTCTTCAGCCGAAAATATCAATCATATCAATCCAGATACCGACGGTTTTAAATCTGAAACCCGTTTTGACATCATTCTCAAAGCACTTAATGCAGGAATATGGGAATGGGAACCAGCCAACGACAAGCTGCACTGGAGCGACAAATGCTTCGAAATATTTGGAATGGACAGCGGATCAGACAATCCTGAGCAATGGACTTCCAGAATTCATCCTGATGATGTTGACCGGGTTCAGGGTATGTGGTCGCGAATTACGTTGAAGGCTGGCTGGTTTGATCTTGAATTCAGAATTGTTGTTGACGGGCTTACCCGCTGGGTTAAAAAAACAGGCTATTATCTAAAGGGGAATAACAGTAGTCCGGAAAAAGTTACCGGGGTTATGGCCGATGTATCGGATGAAAAAGATTTCAGTGAAAAGCTTTTTTACAACCAGCGCTATTTCAAAGCAATCATCGAAGACCAGTCAGAATTAATCTGCCGGATTAGTACGGATGGTGCCATTACATTTGTGAACCGGGCTTTTTCTAAATTTTTTGGCCTGGCAAACGAATCATCAAATAAACATTTGCTGGCAGGGGTGTTGCCGGAGAATGATTATAAAAAAATCAGGAAATTGCTGAATTGCATTAAACCACCCAGGCATTTTGTCAATTATGAGCAGCGGATTGTGCAGCAGGAGAAAAATGTTTCAATTGTGCACTGGACGATCAGGGCTATTTATGGCAAAGACGACCTGCCGGAAGAGTACCAGTTTGTCGGGCGCGATGTCACTGAAATTGAAGCATCAAGAGAAGCTCTCCGGCGAAGTGAAGAGATGTTCAGACTGATTGCCGAAAATTCAAACGACATTATCTCAATTCACCCTGAAAACGGAATTGTTGAATATGTTTCTCCAAGTGTAAAACACCTACTCGGATACAACCCCGATGAACTTCTGGGAAGTCCTGCACTGGAACTGGCCTGTGAGGAAGACATTGGCATCCTCGAATCCCAGAGAAAAAGCCTGAGCGAGAGTGCTGAACCGGTGCTGCTAACGTTTAGATTGAAGGATAAATCAGGCAACCTGATCTGGTTCGAAAGCATGGTACAGCGACAATATAACGACAAAGGCGAGGCAACCGGAAAAGTAATCGCCGTATCCCGGAATATTCAGCAGCGGAAACTGGTTGAAGAACAACAGAAGCTTACCGAAAACCAACTGAAAGAGGCCAATCTAACCAAAGATAAATTCTTTTCTATCATAGCCCATGACCTCCGCAGCCCGTTTACTTCTATTTTGGGGTTTGCGCGCCTGCTAAACGATGAGTACGATGATTTTACGGATGAAGAGCGCAAAAATATGGTGAAGCAGGTTCTGAACTCGACCGAATCGACCTTCCAGTTGCTCGACAACCTGCTTGCCTGGGCCAAAACCCAGCTCGGACGAAACATTTTTAATCCCGAAACTTTTAACCTCGATAGTCTCATTCTGGAATCGGTAAAACAAACCACGCCCCAGGCCATGATAAAAAATATTTCGCTGCTTGCAGACCGTATTGAGGATGTTGAGATTTTCGCTGATCAGAATATGTTGCGCACTGTTTTACGTAACCTGCTGTCGAACGCGGTAAAGTTTTCGTTCCCGGGCGGGGTTATTGAACTTGATTCATTTCTAGAAAACGACAAACTC
>JBBQBC010000255.1:0-5376 GCA_038317155.1 Bacteroidales bacterium | reverse complement strand
ACGAGTATCATTTTAGGTATAACAGACGTGCAATGATGGGGTCAATCTTCGATTTACTCCTAAAAAAGATGGTTTTTAGTGAGCCTAAAAGATTGTATATAAACAATATAACAACAGTGGTCTAAACGCCTATACCAATAAATAAAATAATAAGCGTGTTTTTCATATTGTTTATATACATGATTTACTGTATATTATGGATAGTTTCTCCAAATTCTTGTTTTCTCCTTTTCCGTCTTTTATTACCACCAACGGACAGCTATATGCTGCGTGCCGCCTATGCTGCGCCTGCGGCATGCAGCATGTCGTATGTAGCGTGTTATGGCCTTTTATTCTTTTTTTAATGCATATTTCAGTCCAATTGATAAAGTCATTCCATAGTGTCTTACTTTACTGTCGGAAAAATAGTCCGGGTTGGTTATTGTTGTGAAGCCACTTTGGTATGCAAACGACGTAAATATTAAAAGTTCATCTTTAATTTTGTAGCTTCCTCCGATTTCAATGAGTCCTCCGATTTCGATTCTTTTAACTTGATCAGTAACATCAATTGTTTCAGCTACCACAGTATTGTCTATTGAAGGCATAATATGTTTAGCATTAATTAAAATAGAAGGAACAATTCCGAGGTTTACAAAACCCGAAATTCTATTTCCGATCGTATGTCCACCTTTGATTGGAAAGGAGATATAGTCATAATTGTATTTAAAAGTTGCTTTTTCACCTGTTTGGTTTCCATTTAGGTCTGTTAAAATAAAGTCGTTCTCAAATCCCTTTTTAACATAAAGTAATTCAAGTCCGAGAATTAATTTTTTCTTGATGTGATATTCATAATTTAAACCACCTGTAAATCCGATCCGATTATGATTATCATTTATAAAGTTGTCCGAATTAACATTAGTCCAGTTAATTCCACTTTTAAAACCTATGAAGTGATTTTGTCCAAAGGCAGAAAAGGTTACAAAAACAAGAATTCCTATAATGATTTGTCTCATCGTATTTAATTTGATTGGCCATAACTTTGAAATAAGCGTAAGACCTGACATAGTTGATATCAGGCAATATAAAAATAAGTCTGCCTATTTTATCAACCCTAACCCTTCAAGTGCCGAACTATCACCAGGTCTGTTTAGCAGGGCTTTTTGGAACAATACTTTCGCTTCGCGCAGTTTACCGAGTTGAAAGTCGGTCCAGCCAAGCATCAGAATGGCATCATAATCAAAGGGGTAAAGGTTGGCAATGCGCTCAAAATATCGGAAAGCAGTAGTATAATCCTTTCGGCCATAGTAGATTAGACCCATGCGATAGTTTACGGTGTAATGATTCGGGTCGAGTTTCAATACCTCGTTGTACCGTGTAATTACCTGATCCCAGTTGCCGGCTGAGGAAGAAGGTAAAACATAGCCGATCCTGGCTTCAATTGACAATGGCATCAGTGTGATGGCTTTGTTGTAATAGGCCACCGATTCGGTGAAAAGCCCGGACTGATAGGTCAGCCATCCCAGTCTCAGGTTAATTTCATACGATGATTCGTCGTAAACCTTTTTAAGTATTTCTATGGCTTTAGGGTATTCGCCATTGGTTTCATAGGTATAGCTGGAGCTGAAGGCCTCTGAAAGGGCGCTATTGTCCTGGGCTTGTAGCTGAAATGACAACAAAAGCAGCATGAATAAAACACTGATTTTGCGCAATTTTAATGCAGATTCCATGTAATTCCTCCTGTGATACTTTGGTTTATGTAATTATACGAAAAAATCTGATCGGGTTCGTCAACCGGGGAAAAAAATTCGGTTCCCTCCCTGAAAAAGACCTGGTATCTGAGGCTTATATTCAGGTATTCATTGATGTTAAAAATCAGTCTGGAGCCAGCCTTGGTTTTTACCTTGTCAAATGTATTGTAGATAATCTGAAGATTTTGCTCTGCTATGCCTGAAAGGTCGCCCCACGACATAAAGGCTTCGCCCCAAAGTTTGTGGTAAATCTTTCCGCCGATCATTTGATAAACAATGTAATTGTTGATATTCTGAGAAGATTTATAGCTTATGGTGGTTAATGAGTATAAGTTCAGGTTGCCCAAAGGTTTATAAAACAGGGTGCCAGTAGCCTGAAGGTAATTCAACTTATCAATCTTCAGCGACCACACACCACCGGATAAAGTCCAGAGAGGCGCCGAATAACTTATCTCGCCACCGTATGCATAGTCGGTATATGTGAGTTTGTCAGATGATCCGATAAACTTTTGTACCAGCGTATCATCGCTTTTCAGGGGATTGGTAAGGCTCACATTTACAAATCTGAATGCAGGACTGATCTTTATTCTGTGGGTAATGTTAAAAGAAGGCGAAATATAAGCTTCTGACTGGAAAACCGAGTAGTCACCTGAGAGTGAGTCAACGGAAGTTATGTCCACCCGTCTGGTTTTATTAAAATTCAGTACACCAACTGCGGCATTTACGCCCATTCGGTAACCAACCGGGAAATATGCTCCGGTAAGCATGTATTGTGAGTTTCGGTTAAGATAAGCTTCGGAATAGGATCCCGGTCCATTTTGCCTGTTTGCTTTAAACTGTTTAACATTGTTTGTGAATGCAGGACCTGTTTCCATATATAACAGCGGCCTTCGGTCCGGTTTACCAAGGCTGAGGGCTAAATCCGAAGGAAGTTTTCTGAGCAGCCATCGGGCTTCATCGTTGCGGCTGCTATAATGATAGGATTTATAGAGAAGGCGGATTGCATACTCTTCGTGACTGTTAAATTCCAATGCTTTTTCGAGGTGATGGGCTGCAAGTACATATCGTTGCTTTTTAAAAGCTGCTTCACCAACCCAGACGCGCATATAGTAATAATCATAACCTTTGTCTATAGCTTCTTCTCCAATTAACAGCAGGCTGTCCCACTTTTGTTCATAATACAGCCGCAGTGTCAATGCTTCATAATCTTTATCAGCAAATTCTTCTGCCTTTAAAACAGGGCTTAATGCCAATATCAGAAAGATAAGTTGATAACAGAAAATTCCGGCTTTTTTCATAAAAAGACTAAAGGTATTTGAAAACAGCTTTATGCTGCGAATGGTTGGTTTTTATCTCCAGTGATTTTAGCAGATTATCGGCAAATTGCATTGTAAATGACCAGTTTCTGATTTCTTTTCCAGCCAGGCTCAGTCTGCATTCTGAATAGAGCTCAATGCGACTGCCGGCAATCAGGTTCTCCCGATCACGGTAAATGAGTTTGTAGGTTGGTTTAAGGAACAGGGAAAATGGCGAAACTATGTCCTGAAATAATCTTAAAACGCCGTATTTCAGAATGGTTGGCGGAAATACATCTTCAACGGGCATGTTCTTATAAAAACCAAGGGGAACTTTATAGGCAGCGAGGTAGAAGTTATAAAGCAGGCTTTTTCTGCTCCCTGCGAAATGTGTAAAGTAGAATAGCCGGCCTTCGTACCTGAAGTACGCTTTTGCACTGGTAATCCGGCATTCAAGGTAACGGTTGTTCAACATATCGGTTTTCACACTCCATTCCCCATTGGATGCTTTAGCTCCTTCTAAGGTAAAGGAGATAATCTGGCCTGGGGTGAAATTAAATGCTTCGGTCAGCGCCCGTTCGGATTCAATATTCTGCACGTTTTGACCCTCTTCGGGAATACCGCTGAGCCTGAGCGAGTAATTTGAATTGCTGATAACGTATTGCGAGAAAGGGTAAAGCAGGGTTTTAGAGCCGATAAAAGGGGTAGTCTGAAACTGGAAATGCAGGTGAGGGAAGGGAGACCTGCCCGAATTGCCACAACTGGCAATGATTTGTCCCTTATTAACAAAGGTACCTCTTTGAAACAGTGCACTTTGCTTTTTGAGGTGACTCAATTTTGAATAAACACCTTCAGCATGTTTTATAACCAGGGTATTGCCCCAGTTTTGTTCAAGATTAAATTCACCCGGATCATTATCGTCAATCATGTCAACGACCTCTTCAATCCAGCCATCAGCCGGGGCGAGCAACGGTTTGCCGAAGCAGAAGTAATCTTCAACTTTAGAGCCGTCGCTGGTAAATTCCATTCCATTTTCATCGCTGACCACAAAATCCCAGGCATATTTCCAGTCATCAAGGTGCGTATGTTTTCCTTCATGTCCCTGGATTACCTGCCAGGTTCCGTAGAATGGCAGGCTAAATTGAATATAAAGATGGTTCCGGAATCTTTCACGGGCATTCATGCCGGCATAAAGGTTTTCCTCGGGCGAAAAATACTGAATACCAACGGTTTCAGGCTTCAGTAACATCCTTTCCCTGAATTTCATGGC
The DNA here is from genome assembly GCA_038317155.1 of Bacteroidales bacterium. GTDB lineage: Bacteria > Bacteroidota > Bacteroidia > Bacteroidales > Lentimicrobiaceae > Lentimicrobium. Next base: position 1,084 of record JBBQBC010000255.1, on the reverse strand, counting down.
ATATAAAAACATCAGCACCACAATATTGAAAGGCAGGGAGTAAACAGTCAGTTGATAAGGCAGCAGCAGCACGGAGGTTCCGGAGATAACCAGCGAAACAATAGGTGTAAGAATCAGCACCCACAAAAGCGACCACTTCGAAGCAATCATAAAGAATCCGCCAAGGGCAATGGCTGTAAGTATATGGTTAAAGCCGATAAACCCGTAATCCAGTTCATGCATATTGGCACCAATCAACAGATAAAAGTACCATGCTGCACTGAAACCCAGGATTGAAAGCAGGAAAGCAATCCTTGAATAAATCAACAGACCAGCCGCAATCAGGATACCTGCCAGCAGGTGGTACTGGAAAAAGATGGCTCCCAGCGATTTGAAATAGGTTTCAATGGCAAGTGGCCATTCAACATCACCAAACCAGTTGTATATTTTCAGCATCTGTTCTCCACCCCTTGCATACATGGTGTTCATGGTGAAAATACCTGTTTCGCTGGGCTGCAGACCTGTATAACTTCTGAAGGCCAGTTCAGCCAGCCAGATTGCCAGCAGAAAAGGAATGGTCAGATAAGGCAAGCCGTATTTTCCCAAAACTCCTTCAAAAGTAATTGAGAGCAATAAAGTTGCGAATGCGACAAAAGGAAGTACTATAAAAAATGGAATGGATGGCTGAATAGCTATACCCAGGCCCAAACCGACCAGCAAAGCATTAAATCCGTAGAATCCACTGGAGATATTGTAGTGGTTTAGTCCGAGAAACCGGGCTGAGAGGTTTGCGATCAAAACAGATAATATTCCTGAAATTCCGGCGTAAACATCGAAAAACGAAACAACGATCAGCAATACAGCCAGAATCCGGTTTTTTGAGAAAAAAACCATGGAGTAACTGTTAAGCAGGCCGCAAACAGATTCGTTAATCAGCTTTTCGGATTTAAGCATGACAATGTTATTCGGGAATTTAGGGAAAAGACGATGAATTATTCTATGAAATCTTTCATTCGGGGATCACTCATTATTGCCTTTTTCAGCCTTTCCTTACAGTTGTATTTCTTGGTTTTGGCATAATTTTCTGACCCGTAGCCCATGGTTT
>JBBQBC010000254.1:0-5431 GCA_038317155.1 Bacteroidales bacterium | reverse complement strand
GCGCTTTGCTCCCATTTATAAAGTTATTGTTTGTGACCATCGCTATAGATGGCTGATATACAACAAGGTTGCCAAAATTATTATTGCGGATGGTTGCGCTTACATACATAAACGTAGCCGTCGATCCCGGATGAAAATTATTGAACTCCACCCATTGGCCGGGCCCATGGGAAATCTCCAGGTCACTATAGAAGAAATTATTCCAGATGGTGCTTGCATCGGAATTAATGCTGCATAAGCCTTTGAAAATATTGCATGAATAGTAAGAACCATGGCTAAACGACGATCTGAACTCACCTTCGAAAATATTTCCTCTGAAATTTGCACCATTTGAATGACCAACATCCACATTCATCTTAAAGATATTATCAATGAAAATACCACCCGTGGATATTTGACAGTTAAAAATATTGTCATAGAACCTACCATCAATAAATAGAACCCAGGTTGTATCAGGAATATAGAATTTGTTACCGGTAAACCGCTGGATTCCCCGGTTCAGATAATAGTCCAGAATGCTTATAGTATTATGGTTATAGAAAAAACTCACATAATCGCTCAGCTTGAAACAGCCGGTCATTACACTACGGTTAATATAGCAGTTAACCACTTTGCCCCATACGTATAATGTTTTTAAAGGCGAGCTGATGATACAACTATCGAAAGTAAGCCGGGCATAACTTCCTTCCCAGGGAGCCTCTATTTTAATCAATGCTTCACCATCATCATAATTGCTGCCCGAAGGGTTGGTGATGTTACAGTAACTTATCAGGCAATGATTGGTATTGTCGAGATAAAGCGTTGAAAGGTCGCTACCTGCGGAACCCTGGATTGTTATCCTGTTCAGATGAACACGCGTACTTTCCTCAAATACAATCCGGCTGCTGATGATAACCGAAGAAGTAATTCCGTTTTCGGCCTTAAATGTAACAGTATCCTGCCCGCTGGCATTATAGAATGTACCAAGCGAGAAGCCGCTGTAATTTCCCGGCCTGATAAGAAAAGTAACCGGCCCTGAGATACCTTGCTGTTGCAGACTGCCTGCCGCTGATTGCAGGCCCGGAAAATCCGGATTATCGCCCCCAATCGTATAATTCCCGCTAAGTTGAGCTTTAACCGATGTTATAGCCATCAGGAAAATGAATGTAAAATAAAATTTGTGCAGCATCATAATATTTCTTATTAGGTGGGTAATCCACAATCTAAACCAGATTGTCAGCAAATTGCAACAACTTCAAAAGCGGGGTTTACCTGGATAAAGCGATCTATTGTTCACCCAAATCCCTCAACCCAGGTCTGATATACCAGTTATCAGCGAAAATCAGGGAAACCCTGAAAAATTCTGCCTTATATATATCAGTTTTTTTCACTAAAAAAATTATACTCAAGTCTTATATCTTTGGTAATTAACCCTTTGCCATCCAATACTTTTACTGAGCTAACATTCTTCTTTTCGTTGTATTCAAATATCCATTGTGTTTTAAGGTTTTCAATCAGCGATTCCTTCGAAATAGTATTATACTCTAACCCGACTATATTGCCACTGATATCAGACCTGAAAGTATAGTGTCGGTTAAAGGGTTTGGCTCTATCGTCAATGTCAAGGTCGGCAATGTTACCCTTAGCGAAAGAATAATCCACAACATAATTTCTGTTGGGCGATTGTACAGTTTTGCCTGATAATTGTCCGATTCTATTGTACAAGTATGTAATTGAGAGTTTTTCAACAGAACTTTTGTAGCTTTTAAAATGAATCAGTTTATCACCATCGTAGAAGTAGAGTGTGGAGTCGGTTATTTTGCCCTTTCGGTTTATTGAATACTTCAGCGCAGGCATTTTAAACTCGTTCTGATAGTAATGGTCAACGGATTTAACCTCAGTCTTACCTGAAACTATGTCGAAATAAGAAACTTCAGTCAGAATGCCTCCTGAATAACGCATCAGTGTTTTGCTATTGATTCCCCGTGGTTTGTCAATCAAGTTGGAAACCCTGAGGGTATCGCCCTGCAAATCATTGTTATAACTAATTTCATTTATAATATCCTTATATGAAATTGCTATAACTTTGTCACCAGCATAACTTACAGATTTACTTTTCTTCCTTTCAGCATCCGTTTGAATTAGGATCATGGTATCTGCATTTCTCAGGAATTTAAGTTCAAACAACAAAACATTTCCATCAATAACCCTGACCTGCATGACTGAATCGACCGGAATATAAGAAATCAGACCTGGACTCAACACATCGTTGATTTCCTTTTGGAAGTAATCGGATGTTTTTACCAACTCATCATTTTCGTAAAAATCGCTGTTGTTGAATAATGGATTGTTGTGGTTGCGAACACTTCCCACAAAGTAAAACCCCGGCGTAAACAGAACCAGGGGAATGCTCCGGTCAAAATCATTCAGCACCTGATACATGAGCGTACTGTTAACAAATCTGGCTATTGCCGGTGCATTTTCTTTCTGTGCATGGGTGTTGAAAAATGAAAGAGATGCAACAAGAATCAACAGGGTTTTTTTAATCATTATTGTAAGAATCTGTGATTATTAATATTGAGTCCACTCCGAAAAGAAAAAAAATATAAAAATTGCCACTAAAACACCAATTCGCCAAAGATCACTAAAATTTGATACCCAACCAAACAACTTTATTTTTTTCAGTAAGTACGGGATTGTGTTTGGGTGGCAAGAATCAGGCTTTTCGGAGTGGGTCTAACATATAAAGATAATGCATTCCCTTTGGATCAAATTCGGGGCACCATTCCGGTTCGTGATCCTATTGATTCATACTGGTTATTTTTTAATACGGTCAGAATGAATTGTTGTTAAAAACTCAATGATTAATTTATTGGCCAGTTTAAGAATAGCCCCCATTTTTACGGGATCGGCACTTGAGAAAATATCGCGTGGCGTGTGATAATCATCGTGGTAACCGGAAAAGAAACTCATTACCGGAATCCGTTTTACGGCAAAAGAGGCGTAATCGCTGCCACCCGGACCGGTGGTCTCCCATAAATCCAACTTAAAAGGTTTTTGAAGATCCCGGTTGTGCCTGGAAACCATCTCTTTCAGATAATCAGTGCCTTTCAGCAATCCGACACTAACAATATTAGCATCTGTATCATCGGAACTGCTTCGGGAAATCATATCAAAATTTACGTTTAACAGAATTTTTTGTCGGTTAAAATCAAAATTCCGGACAAAAAATGAAGAACCCAGCAAACCCTTTTCTTCGGCGGTCCATGCAGCGAAGATAATATTGCAAGGAGGCTTAACACCCGACCTTACCCATCTTCCGGCCAGGGCAAGCATTCCGGCTACACCGGAAGCATTGTCATCTGATCCGTTATAAATTTGGTCGCCACGCATTCCCAGATGGTCGTAATGTGCACCAATAACGATGCTTTTCGTTGAATCTACCCCCTGAATGTGCCCAAGAACATTTCGTACAAGTAGAGGCACAGCCTTCATTTCAGCAGCGATGATAACCTTTTTACCTTTTATTGCTGAAGATTCAGGTACCAGATGGGAAGCAATTCTTTTCTCTGTCTCTTTCAGGTCAATGCCACTTCCTGCAATCAGCCTGACAGCAGCTTCCCTGCCCAGCCAGCAAACAGGTATTAAAGCTGAATCGCCCGGAAGCACATAGTTATCATCAACATATTCGAACTGCTCCATTTCAATCTGGCGGTAAACTGATCTGTCAATGCTTTTATTAACCTGATGATGTTTGAGTTTAAAGAAACCTTTTTCGGGTGATATCACGATCATGGCCAATGCACCCTTTTCCCCGGCAATTCTCTGCTTTGTTTCAATGCTGACAGATTGTTCCATTGCAGCATTGCCAAACTTTTTCCAGCCCGGGGACATTGTATCCTTTTCTCCCGGAAAACCATCCATTACCAGCACAATGCAACCACTGACATCTATCTTACTATAATCGTTGTAACCTATTTGTGGGGCTACTATACCATAGCCGGCGAAAACAAGTGGTGCTTCAAACCGAAAATCATTAGGTCCGGCTTCTATCAGATAATCAATTTCAGGAATAAAACCTTTCCCCGATAGTGTTTTGTCTGTTTTTTCATGCAAAGTCAGTTCAGTTTCAGTAGTTTTATACCTGACAATGTCAAAATTCTGAAAAAAGCCGGTACTGCGCCCGACTCCTGGTCCAGGCCTCAAACCATGCTGCAACATCTCGGAATAAATGTAATCAGCAGCCATAAAACTACCTTTCGACCCTGTTTCGCGGCCTTCCATCCAGTCAGAAGAGAGAAAACCGAGGCTGCCAATAAAATCTTTTCTAATGGGATCGTCAACAACAGGCTGCGAAAAAGTTGTGACTGAGATTACAATTCCAAGGAAACAGATAAGCAGTATCTTCCGCATATTAAAAATTTCTTGATTAATGTATTGTATTATTATTCAGTCTATTATCCTGATAATGCAAAACTTTAGCCGTATAAATGGCCTTTGCAAAACCGAATTAAAAATAAAGAAAAAAACAATCCACCATAACTTCACAAGGCATATTCACAGAAGAAATTTTATCCGGTTTTCAAGAAAAATAATTTTTTATTGCTGATTTACAAATAAAAACGATTGGGTGTATTAATTATGCTTATCTTTGCCCCATCAACAAATAACAAAAAAAACATCATGAGTAAAGGAACAGTTAAATTCTTCAATGATTTGAAAGGATTTGGATTTATTAAAGACGATGCATCGGACAAGGAATATTTTGTACATGTATCAGGTCTGATCGACGAGGTCAGGGAAAATGACCAGGTATCTTTCGATCTTCAGGAAGGCAAAAAAGGATTAAATGCAGTTAATGTTAAAGTGATTTAATATACCTACAGGACATAATTCTTTAAAAAGCCCCGCAAAAGCGGGGCTTTTTTTGATTTTAACGAATGCGGCATTATCCATCCCTCAACCCGAACCTGATGATTTAGAATTTCAGGCTATAGGTTAATTGCCTGAGCCCTGTTTCGGCAATTTTGGCTGAATAATTAAGATTCGTAAGCAGATAAGCCGCATTTTCAAAACTTGCCTGGGCTGCCTTAACATCAAGTATGGTTGCCTGGTTCTGGTTGAACTTCTTCAAAACCACCTCCACAAGTTGGCGGGTCATTTCAAAGTTTTTACGTTGTGATTCGATCTGCTGAAGCGTTGTTGAATAAGTCCTGAATAAATTGGCCGCCTGAGTGGAAAGTGAATAATACAAACTCTCTCTTTCAATCAAAGCGTTATCAACCCCTATTTTAGCAATGTCCTTCTGTCTTTTATAGATAAAGCCATTAAAAACAGGCACCTGCAATGTAACACCCGCCGTAGGGCCATAATTCCGGTTCATCAGCAAACTCCCCTTACTAAGATCAGATTGATAAAAATCGTAACCGGCATTCAGTTTTACCGAAGGATA
>JBBQBC010000253.1:0-5443 GCA_038317155.1 Bacteroidales bacterium | reverse complement strand
TTTAACCGTTATTTCCGGGTAAATATTGCAGTTAAGGAAACACCAACAGATGAAAATAGCAGTAGTAGGAGCCACCGGACTGGTTGGCAACGTAATGATGAGAGTACTTGAAGAAGGGAAATATATTCCCCTGATATCAATCAGTGAGTTTATTCCGGTTGCTTCGGAGAAATCTGTCGGTAAAGAGGTTACCTTTAATAACCGGACATATAAAGTACTTACAGTAGCTGAAGCAATGGAAAGAAAGCCTGACCTTGCCTTGTTTTCGGCTGGCGCTGATGCTTCCCGGGAGTATGCTCCCCTGTTTGCAAAAAATGGGTGTATCGTTGTTGACAATTCATCAGTCTGGAGAATGGAGAAGGAAATTCCACTCGTTGTGCCTGAGGTCAATGGACATGTTGTTACCGGAAGTCAGCACATCATCGCAAATCCAAACTGTTCAACGGTACAGTTGGTTATGGCTGTTGCACCGCTACACCGCAGATACAAGATAAAGAGAATGGTTATTTCAACCTATCAGAGTGTTACGGGAACCGGGGCAAAAGCTGTTCAGCAACTTGAAAATGAGCGTAATGGTGTGAAAGGTAGCAGGGTTTATCCCCACCCGATAGATTTGAATATTTTTCCTCATGGAGGAACATTTCTGCCTGATGGTTATACGACCGAAGAGCAAAAGCTGGTTGATGAAACCCGCAAGATTATGCAGGTTCCCGATCTCAGGATTACGGCTACGGTAGTAAGGGTTCCTGTGTATGGCGGCCATTCGGAGTCTGTCAATATTGAATTTGAAGAATCCTTTGAACTCAGTGATGTAAACAAGATAATTTCTTCGACCAAAGGAGTTGTACTTCAGGATGATACTGATAAGGCAGTTTATCCAATGCCTGTTTATGCCGAAGGCCGTGACGAGGTTTTTGTTGGCCGGGTAAGACGTGACGATACCATCGCGAACGGACTGAACCTGTGGATTGTTGCCGATAATCTGCGTAAGGGTGCCGCCACCAATGCCGTGCAGATTGCCGCTTTACTTGTTCAGAATGAGATATTAAAAGCCTGACCACCCCCGTGCAGATTATTACAGATATTTCTACACCACTAAACTTTCACCGGCCGGTTATAACCATTGGCACTTTCGATGGTGTTCATCTTGGCCATAAGGCTATACTTGATGAGGTAAAGCTGCAGGCTGACAAATCCGGGGGGGACTCAGTGGTTGTTACCTTTCACCCGCATCCCCGGATTGCACTTGGCCATCAGGTTTATTTGCTGAATACCAGGGCCGAAAAGAGAAAAATCATTGAAGATTCTGGAATTTCCTGTCTTGTAGAAATTCCGTTTACGCCTGAATTCTCCAAACTCTCAGCCGAGGAATTTATTGAACTGTTGGCCCGTGTGATCAGCCCTGAAATGGTAGTCATAGGCTACGATCATGGCTTCGGGCATAACCGCAGCGGAACCATTCAACAGTTTTACCGAATGGGCGAAAAACTGGGATTTAGGGTTGGCAGGGTGGCTGAGCTACTGGCCGGGAGTTCTAAAATCAGCTCTACGATTATCAGGCGGCTTATACAGCAGGGCGATATTGAAAAGGCTGCTTCACTGCTCGGATATACTTATCAGGTTTCAGGGCAGGTAGTCAGGGGTAACCAGATAGGGAAATTAATTGGCTATCCAACAGCCAATATTCTGCTGGATGACCCCAACAAACTGATTCCTGCAATGGGGGTTTATGTATCAAGGGTGATAGTACGTGGGCAGGAATATAACGGAATGACCAATATTGGAATGCGGCCAACCATTGATGGCCATAAACTTACCATCGAAACCAATATCTTTGATTTCGAAGAAGATATCTACTATGAAACCATTACAATGAAACTGATAAAGCGGATACGTAATGAGAAGAAATTCGCGAGTCTTGATTTTCTTAAAAATCAGTTACACTTTGACAAGAAAAAAGTGTTGGATTTTTTTAATGAAAACCCCGACCAGCGATAAAACCCTGATTCGTTAACCTATTTCTTTTTCTTTAAATACACACCAATATCCACCAGTCCCGGAATACCCATTTTGGGGATAAGATTCTCCAGTTCTAACTCATACGTTCCCGCTTCGGTAAAGTAAAATTTTGGCCAGAGGATTTCCTCAACATCCCATAGATCGCCGGCAACATCGCCTTTAAACGCATCGTTCTCATCCTTCAGCTGGATGTCTTTCTCTACAATCCGCTCTTCGCCTGAAGGTGTTGTAAGAATAATGTTCACCGGTAGGTTATCGTATGGATATTGGGTTATATGTCTGATTGTTAATACTATGTCAGCAGTTGTTCTGGCTTCTTCAACCGCTATTGAGAATTTTACCTTTTCAAACCTTTTCCAGGTATAGTTGTCAAACTTGTGATATTCCTTATAAATGATCCCTTTCTGACAGGAAAAGGCCAGGATTAGGAATAGTGCTGAAAAGAGGACTCGTTTCATTTGCCCGACATTTGATATCAACAAAAGTACAAATTCACCGGTTACTCTGCGTATTTTTGCAGGCACGATCAGAAGAAAATCCGTTGGACATATGGTAAAGAAGCCTAAGTTTTATGTTGTCTGGAAAGGAAGGAAAACCGGTATTTTTGACACCTGGAAGGAATGCGAACAGCAGGTGAAGGGTTTTGAAACGGCAAGGTATAAAAGCTTTGAAAGTGAACAGGAAGCGGCGGCAGCATTCATCAAAGGGCCGTCATCAGGAGGATCAGCACAATACAGGCAATCTGTTAAATCAAAAGTTACTGGAAAGGCAATTCTGACAAGTATTTCGGTAGATGCTGCCTGTGCCGGGAATCCGGGTGTGATGGAATACCAGGGGGTAGAAACATCCACCAAAAAGAGAATTTTTCACGTAGGACCTTTCCCCGAAGGAACCAATAATATAGGAGAATTTCTGGCTATTGTACATGGGTTGGGTTACTTAAAGAAGTATGGTTTGAACATTCCGGTCTATACCGATTCAAAAACAGCGATTGCATGGGTAAGAAAGAAAAAGGCAAATACGAAGATTGTCCCGAATAAAAGAAATGCAGAATTGCTTGAACTGATTATCAGAGCCGAAGACTGGCTGCACAACAATACCTGGAATAATCCGATTCTGAAATGGGAAACAAGGGAATGGGGGGAAATTCCGGCGGATTTTGGGAGGAAATAGAAGCTTTATTTATTTGACTTTTAGCAAAAAATAGTATCTTTGCCACCCTTATCAAATCGTTCATCAGCCCCGGTGGCGGAATTGGTAGACGCGTCGGTCTCAAAAACCGATGAGTGTGAGCTCGTGCCGGTTCGATTCCGGCCCGGGGTACTGAACCGGATTCCCCGCTGTTTTCAGCGGGGAATTCTTTTTCTAGACGACTTGATCGACTTGATATTCATTTAGTTAAACGAAAAACATGGTTCACATTTGAGGTTAGATATTCTTCTGATTTGTTTGGGGCTTTCCATATTTATAAAAGAAAACATCATAAAGTAGTGGTCCTTCCTGACAACACTTATTAATACAGATTGATTTATTTTAAAGAAGATATTCAGTTTTAAAACGACTCAAAGTGTAATGAAATCCTTAATCCAACCCGATGCAGGGTTTGATTTAATAAATTCGGGTTTGGCAAATTGTTCGATTTTCCCTTCGTTCATGATGGCTACCTGCGTACCAAGCGTAAAAGCTTCATGTAAATCATGCGTACCATAATAAAGGTAAGACCCAATTCACGATGCATCTGTTTGATTTCACTTTGCAGGTTTCGGCGTGTAATGTTATCGAGTGCACCAAACGGTTCGTCCATCAACATAATTTTCGGGTTGGCGGCCAAGGCCCTTGCTACGCCAACACGCTGCTGCTGACCGCCACTAAGTTGATCAGGATAATTGTCGAGCTGTTGTTCATCAAATCCCATCATTTTAGCCAACCCGGCCACCCGCTGATTTTGTACCTCTTTTTCATTCCCCGAAATACTGAGAACAAATTCTATGTTTTGCCGTACCGAAATATGCGGAAATAGGCCTCCCTGCTGTATTACGTAACCTATATTCCGCCGGAGCCGGATTTTATCCCAATGCCTGATGTCAGTTCCCATCACTTTTACCTGTCCTGAATCAAAATCGGTCATACCATTGATCAGTCGCAGCAAGGTGGTTTTTCCACAACCGCTTGGACCGATAATCGTGATAAAAGCACCTTCCGGAATAGTTAACGAAACAGAACGGAGTACCGGGTTTCCGGCCAGGTAAGATTTTGTTACGCCTGATATTTCGATGATCGGATCAGCCATTTCGCAATTTTAATTCAGTAAGTTATTTGCCTTTAAAAACGAAGCAGCTACTTCTTCCGGTGTTTTCTTGGCTATCTCTACTTCATAATTCAGTTCCAGCATCTTATCATCATCAATTGTGCCTTCCAATCGATTGAGTAAACCAACCAGTTCGGGATAGTGCAATAGTATTTCATTCCTTACTACAATGCCTGCCTGGTATGCCGGAAAGAAACTCTTATCGTCGCGAAGCACACGAAGCTTCATTTGCCGGATACGCGAATCGGTTGAAAATGCGTTTATAACATCCACCGTGTGGTTTTCGAGCGCCTGGAATTTCAGGTTTACATCGAGTTCAACCTTGTTTTTAAAGCTGAAGGGATAAATTGCTGAAAGTCCGTTAAAGCCATCGTCACGTTCATAAAAGTCGAATTCGGCACCAAATGCAAACTGATTGCTTCGCGATGCCAGGTCGGAGAAGGTTTTGATATTTTCACGGCTGGCTATGACTTCGGGCAAAGCCAGGGTAAACGTGTTATTGAAACCAAAACGGCAGGCCCAGGTGAGGCCGTACTTTTCGGTATAAGCAGTTTTCAGCGCTGAATATAAACTGTCGGGATTGCGGATTTGTGCTTTTTTCAGGACAAACAACCAGGCGGTGCCGGTATATTCGGGGTAAATATCAATTTCGCCCGACAGTAAGGCCGGTTGAATATTGGAAGTGCCGCCACCAATGCCGAGCATTCGTTTTACTGGTATATCCGTATGCTTTTCAATCATTTGAGAAATGATTTCACCCAGGATATACTGTTCTGCGGTAGGTTTTGAAGCAACAACGATTGCTCTTTTGGTTGTGACAGCGGATTTTGACACAACGATAAAACCAATTGCCAGTGTTACGAATGCCAAACCGGCATAGGCAAGCCAGCGACGGTATCTGGTTGAATGATGCTTACGGTTCTTAAATGACTTCTCGAAAAATCCGATTGTAAGATCGGTAACAAGTGCCAACAATGCTACGGAAATTGAACCTGCAAGGATGAGTGAAGAATTGTTGGTATTAATGGCCAGTTAGCCCCATGTCCGAGCAGTTCGGGGCGATATTTTTCGGCAAGTTCGCGAAACTCGCGGTTCTTGCCGATAAACCAGTAGATC
>JBBQBC010000252.1:0-5444 GCA_038317155.1 Bacteroidales bacterium | reverse complement strand
GGATTGGGGCTGAGTTTGAGTTACGATATTGTGAAAGCACATGGTGGAGAAATTAAAGTTGAAACCACAGAAGGCGAAGGCACCACTTTTATTGTTTATTTACCAGACTAGCTTAAGATGAAAAAGGGTATTGTCATATTTCTGTTGATTACAGCCACTGGTTTTTTGTCGGAGGCTTATGCCGGCAATGGGTCAAACAGTGCTGTATTGAGCGACACTGCCCGCATAGGTAGCCTGAATAAGCTGGCTGAAAAACTTTTGAAGAATGATCACTATGACAGCAGCCTGATTTATGCTACACAAGCCATGCGAATTTCGGAGAGTCTGCTGAAATTAAATACCGTCCAGCATAACCCGGTTTATCTTAACAAATGTAAAATACTAAAAGCCAAATCAATGGCCAATTTTGCCAATGGGTTGATTTTCAAGAATCCCGAATCGGCCTTGGATACCTTACAATCGGCTTTGAAGCTGGCAAAGGAGACAGGCAACAAATTTCTGGAGGCAGGTATTTATGCGGACATTGGTGATGCATACAACAGCCTTTCGAAGGATAAAACGGCATTGGTATATCAATTGCACAGCATGGCACTGTTGCGTGAAACCGGGAACAAAAAGGAACTGGCCTGGCAATTGACCAGCGTGGGCATTACACAACGAAATCTTGGAAATTTCGGGGATGCTATGGAATACTTGATGGAATCGCTGAAAATCAGCCGCAGTATAGGCGACAGCAGCACCTCCATTGAGGCATTGCTGGCCATCGGATTCACTTACGCTTTTGTGGAAAGGTGGGACGATGCGCTGAAGTTTCAAGGGCAGGCCCTCGTCATTTACCAGGAAAAAAACGATTCGCTCGGCATTGCCCGGATCTATAACGACATGGGTGTAACCAATATGAGAGCCGGAAAGCTTGAAGTGGCTCTTGCTCAGCATCAGAAAGCCCTGGCCATCCGCCTGAAATCAGCAGAGTATTACTACACTTTTGCATCTTTTCTTTACATCGGGGATTTATTGGAGAAATTAAACCGCATTCCCGAAGCCATTCAAAACTATGTAGACGCTTTGAATTATACGAGGTACTCCGCTTTTAGAGTCAGTCAGATTGACGCTGAGATCAGCCTGGGAAAGGCTTACCTGAAACAACCCGATTATCCGAAAGCCTTGAATATGCTCACTTTGGCCTACAATCAGGCTATTAAAATGGGTGATGGTTCTTTTCAGGCGCAAGCCGCCCTCTTTGTCGCGAAAGTTTACCTGGCACAGGAAAAGCCCCGCCTGGCCCTTTCCTGGCTGCATAAAGCTGAGAAAGCTGCCGCCGGGTCTTCGTTGGTTTATCTGGCCGATATCTATCAAAGTATTGCCGAAACCTATTCGAAACTGAACGATTTCAGAAATGCCTACCTGAACCAGCAAAATTACAGCAGGGTGAAAGATTCAATGACCGTGGCCGAAGATCTTGAAAAAATAACCCTGCTCTCCAATCGCCTCGATTTTGAAAACAAACAGGCCATGCAAAACCAGAGCCATGAGAAGCAAATGATTTTAAAACAGGTACAGTTGAGGCGGGAAAAGGTTACCCGGAATTTCAGCCTTATCGGGATGTTTGTGGCTTTGGTACTGATGGTGATTGCCTTTATCCGGTTTAAGGAAAAACAAAAGCTGAACAATAGACTCAGTGAAACCCTGTATAACCTTAAATCTACCCAATCGCAACTGATACAGAGCGAAAAAATGGCTTCGTTGGGTGAACTTGCTGCTGGTATCTCGCATGAAATTCAGAATCCGCTCAATTTTGTGAATAATTTTTCGGAGGTAAGCAGGGAGTTGATCGTTGAGGCCCGTGAGGAGTTGACAGTTGGCAATTTGGAGTTGGCAAAAGAGATACTTGAAGATGTGGAAAATAATCTTGAAAAGATCAACCACCACGGCAAGCGGGCCGATTCAATCATCAAAGGCATGCTTCAGCACAGCAGGAGTAGTGCCGGGGCTAAGGAGCCTACCGACATCAACATGCTGGCCGATGAATTCCTGCGTCTGGCCTATCATGGGCTGAGGGCCAGGGACAAGTCCTTTAATGCCATCATGGAAACCGATTTTGATACAACACTTAATAAAGTCAATGTAATTCCGCAGGATATGGGCCGGGTAATCCTTAACCTGATTACCAACGCCTTCTACGTGGTGAATGAAAAACGAATTTCGGGTACTGAAAACTACCAACCTACTGTTAAGATAAGCACCCGTAAAACATTTGGTAAGGTTATGGTGTTAGTTGAAGACAATGGCAATGGAATTCCACTACCTGTGCTGGGAAAAATATTTCAGCCATTTTTCACTACCAAACCTGCCGGCGAGGGAACAGGGCTGGGGCTGAGCATGAGCTACGACATTGTTACCAAAGGTCACGGCGGCGAACTTAAAGTCGAAACCACCGAAGGTAACGGTACTACATTTACGATTGTTATTCCAATTTAAGTAAGGGTCTGGGGGCGGCTAAAAAGAGACGAGGGACGGTAATTGGACAAGGGGAAATGGAGACGGGGGAGAGAATATGGGACGAGAGACGGAAACAGGGCCGAGAGACGCTTTTCGGTGGTCGGGCGAAGTCGGGACTATCCGAAATAGTGGCGAGGTGATTTCTTAAATACCAATGGAACAAAAATTAATGCGCTATGATAAAAATTCTGGTCGTTGACGACGAAAAAGACATACAACCGCTGTTTGAGCAACGGTTTCGGAAGGAGATAAAATCCGGGGAAATAAACTTCGAGTTTGCTTTTTCGGGAGAGGAGGCCCTGCAATTCCTCGAAAAATACCTGCACGAAGCAGTACTCATCCTGTCAGATATCAACATGCCCGGCATGAGCGGGCTGGAATTACTCAGCCGCATCAAAGCCAGGCATCACGTTCCGCCGCCTATGGTGATGATGATTTCGGCTTATGGCGATGCGGAAAATTATAAATCCGCCATGGAGCTTGGAGCAGATGGTTTTATTTCAAAACCAGTTGATTTTGTGGAACTTAAAGAAAAAATAAAAACCTTATTCTAATGGCAAAAATACTGGTTGTGGACGATGAGCCGGATCTTGAGATACTGATAAGGCAGAAATTCCGCAAAAAAATAAGAGAAAGTGAATACGATTTTGTGTTTGCCAACAATGGCCGCCATGCCCTGGAGCAACTGGTGCTGCATCCCAATGTGGAGGTAGTGCTCAGCGACATCAACATGCCCGAGATGGACGGTCTTACGCTCTTGTCGAAGCTCAACGATCAACATGCACTACTCAAGGCGGTGATTGTTTCGGCTTATGGCGATATGGAAAACATACGCACGGCCATGAACCGCGGTGCCTTCGATTTTATCACCAAACCAGTGGATTTTCTCGACCTGGAACTTACCATCGAAAAGACCCTCTCGCATGTGAATCAGCTCCGCCAGACCCTGAAAGCGGTGAAGGAAAACAACATACTTAAAATGTATGTGGACGAAACCGTATTGCATTTTATGGATAGCCGGGAGTTCGAAACCTCGATGATGGTGAGCGAAACGCTCGAAGCCAGCATTGCCTTTATTGATATTTGCGGGTTTACCTCCATCAGTGAAAATGAAACGCCCGACAACGTGGTGAAGTTGCTCAACAGCTATTTTGATGTGATGGTAAAGGAAATTATCCGCCATGAAGGATATGTTGACAAGTTTATCGGCGATGCCATCATGGCCGTTTTCCGCGGCGATTACCACTTAGACCGCGCTATTGACGCCTGCCTCGCGGTGCGCAATGAAATTGCGAAATTGCCGGCTTTCTCCGAAAATGTAAACTACAAACCCAATGTCTCCATTGGTATCAACTGTGGCGAAGTGGTTTCGGGCAACATCGGCTCAGCCAGCCTGCGCCGCCTCGACTACACCGTAATCGGCGATGTGGTAAACACCTCACAGCGACTGCAATCGGCAGCCAAACCAGGGCAGATTATTATCTGCGATAGCGCTTATCAACAAATAAAGGATTCCTTTAAATGCCGTGAAGTAGGCGAAATTGCCCTGAAAAACAAGCAGAAACCGCTGATGGTGTATGAGGTGATTAGTTGAGAGGGGGATGCTTTTGTCAACTCTAGCCTAAGTTGAGCGATTGGAGTGCTCTGACAAATAATAAAAACCTATGATATTTTGCATAGTTAAATTATAAATAGTCAATTAACTATGCAGTATTTGTTATCTTTGCTAAAAAAAAGGTATGCAGGAAATAAACAGTTTTGGGCCTGTACCGATAAAGCATGAGATGCTGCTGAACCTGTTGTCAGCATACAGCGCTCCGAATAACAAGATTATCAGCCTTGTATTGTCAGGCGAAATTATTCGTTTGAAAAGAGGCTTGTATGTTGCTTCACCCGGCAAAAACGGGATCCTGCTTTCACCTGAATTAATTGCTAATCATCTGCTTGGCCCTTCCTATGTTTCCATGGAAAGTGCATTAGCACATTATGGAATGATACCGGAAAGGGTGTTTTCAACCATTTCCCTCACCACTAAAAGAGCAAAACAGTATGATACGCCGCTTGGCAATTTTTCATACATCCAAACCATTGCTCCATACTTAGCGATAGGTACGATTCAGGAACTTTTCAACCAAAAATACGCTTTTCTTATAGCATCGCCCGAGAAAGCACTGTGCGACAAAATGGTATATACCAGACAATTGAATCTGAACTCACAAAAAGCGGTTGCAACTTATCTGAGTGATGACCTGCGCATGGATACAGAATCATTAAGCGGATTAAATACCGATATTATTCTGCAATGTATTGAAACCGGAATTAAAGCCGCTCAGTTAACACATCTTTACAAATTTTTAAAGAAATTGCGATGAGTTTATTCGAACAATTATTGTCAGCCTACACAATACAAACTCCCGCTGAACATGATAATGCGGTTCGTGAGATTATGCAGGAAATAGCACTTGCAGGATTGTACCGTGGAGGTTTTTTCGAAAAAGCCGCTTTTTATGGCGGAACCTGCCTGAGGATTTTTCACGGAATGCAGCGATTTTCAGAGGATATGGACTTTTCTTTATTGAAACCGGATAATGATTTTAAAATTGAAAATTATTTCGGTAGTATTGTTAATGAATTTAATCTTGTGGGAAGGGATGTACAGATTATCAGGAAAATTAAACAGGATCCGTCCACTATTGAATCTGCATTTCTGAAGGATGATACCGTAAAGTATAATATACTTTTCAATACCCAAAAATCTGTTAAGATAAAACTGGAAGTCGATACAAATCCACCCGCAGGCTTCATGACAGAATACAGGTTGTTAATGCACCCATTCTCATTTATGACGCGTTGTTATTCCTTGCCCTATCTTTATGCCGGTAAAATGCATGCCTTGCTTTTCCGAAAATGGAAAACACGGGTTAAAGGACGCGATTGGTATGATT
>JBBQBC010000251.1:0-5470 GCA_038317155.1 Bacteroidales bacterium | reverse complement strand
ATTATAATCAATTGCCGAAGGCCTTGACCAGAAATAGCCGACACTGTCAAAACGCTGACCAATGAGTGAACTACCTCTTACCTGATTATTAACAAGTATGAGGCTGCCATTGGCTTCCTTAGGGAAAATTAATTGGGCAATGCCAGTTATAACCAAGGGATATAGGACTCCGGTTATAATACTCAATATCAGAAATATCTTCAGCGTAATTAAAATTTGTTTTTTCATTTCAGGCAATTTATTTAATTCTGTGATAATTCTCCAGGAAGTAATTAATAAGTTTTTTAAACTCATCCAGGCAAAAGTCAAAAGCTATTATTTTTCAGTTTGCAAATGAATAATATTTTGTCAGTATTAATTTTGTTCTATTTATAATCCAATTCTTTTTACCTGAATTCTACTTGCAATTCTGAATGCACTTCTATCAGTTTTCGCAAATATTACAGCATTGAATTAATGATAATATCAATGACCTTAATACCGGCAAAAGGGGCTAATAATCCACCTAATCCATAGATTAACAGATTATTCAGCAGGGCCAGGTTTGCAGATACCGGCTTGTACTTTACACCTTTAAGGGCGAGTGGAATCAGGAGAATAATAATAAGTGCATTGAATATTACTGCACTCATGATTGCACTCTCAGGCGAGGACAATTGCATGATATTCAGTGCTGAAAGTGGACCCCTGCTGTTATTGCCGGCATACAGAAATGCAGTAATTGCCGGGATAATGGCAAAGTATTTGGCCACATCGTTTGCAATGCTGAACGTAGTAAGTGCACCACGGGTCATTAGCAACTGCTTGCCGGTTTCTACTACTTCGATCAGCTTTGTGGGGTTGCTGTCGAGGTCAACCATATTGCCGGCTTCTCTGGCTGCCTGTGTACCGGTGTTCATGGCAATGCCCACATCAGCCTGAGCCAGAGCAGGGGCATCGTTGGTACCGTCGCCGATCATACCAACCAGGTGACCATTTGACTGTTCAAGTCGGATTCGGGCCAGTTTATCTTCAGGTTTAGCCTGTGCCATAAAATCATCAACCCCGGCTTCAGCGGCTATTGCGGCAGCTGTAAGCGGATTATCACCGGTTACCATAATGGTTTTTATTCCCATGGCACGCAACCTCGCGAAACGCTGTTTTATCCCCCCTTTAACAATGTCTTTAAGGTGAATTACGCCAAGCACCTTATTATCTTCGGCTACAACCAGTGGCGTTGCTCCCTGCCTTGATAATTCATCAACAGTGCGGGCAACACTTTCAGGAAAGAAACCATTGTTATTCAATATAAAGTGGCGTATTGCTTCAAATGACCCTTTTCGGATATTGCGTATTTTGCCGGAGGTAGTTTTCAAATCTACACCGCTCATTCTGCTCTCAGCAGTAAAAGGAATAAACTCTGCATCGAGGCCTTGAATGTCCCTGCCACGCAGACCGTAAACCTCCTTTGCCAGTATTACAATTGACCGCCCTTCCGGAGTTTCGTCAGAAAGAGATGATAGCTGTGCAGCATCAGCAAGTTCTTCTCTACTTACATCTTCGCTGGGAATAAAGTCTGTAGCCATTCGGTTACCAAGGGTTATGGTACCTGTTTTATCAAGCAAAAGCACATCCACGTCACCGGCTGCTTCAATAGCACGGCCACTGGTGGCAATCACATTTTTACGGAGCAGCCTGTCCATGCCACTGATACCAATAGCACTCAACAGACCACCTATGGTTGTTGGTATTAGGCATACCAGTAAGGCTATCAATACAGGAATCGTGAGATTTTGATTTGCGGGTAATCCTGAGGCGTTCAGAGCATACCCAAAAAAGGCGGGAAGTGTAAATACAGCCAAAAGAAATATGACCGATAAGCCGGAAAGCAGTATTGATAAAGCTATTTCGTTTGGTGTCTTTTTTCGTTGGGCACCTTCAACCAGGGCGATCATTCTGTCGAGAAATGTATCTCCTGGCTCAGAGGTTATCCGGATGACAATCCGATCGCTAAGCACATTAGTGCCACCGGTAACAGCACTGCGGTCACCGCCGCTTTCGCGAATTACTGGTGCCGATTCCCCGGTAATGGCTGATTCATCAACACTGGCAATACCTTCAATAACTTCTCCATCGGCTGGAATCTGCTGGCCAACTTCGCATACTACGAGATCTCCCTTACGAAGTTCAGTTGCTGAAATAAGCGTTTCATCCTTCCCATTCAGTTTGCGTGCTTTTGTTTGTATCCTGCTTTTCCTAAGGCTGTCTGCCTGGGCTTTTCCTCTTCCTTCGGCAATTGCTTCCGAGAAGTTGGCAAACAACACCGTAAACCATAGCCAGATTGAAATCTGAAGGTTGAATGAGGAAAACATCCCCTTTAGACTTTCAGATAGCACTATCAGGGACGTAAGTACAGCTCCGATACCAACAATAAATATAACCGGGTTTTTATAAAGCGAGGCTGGCCTTAACTTGATAAAAGAATCTGTAACAGCTTTCAATAATATGGCTTTACTGAAGAAGATGTTTTGATGTTTTGAATTCATGGCTATAAAGTTGAATGTTAAAATGCAACTAAATGATTCATAAGTATATGCTCTGCTATGGGGCCCAGTGTAAGCGCCGGGAAAAAGGTTAGTCCACCGACGATCAGGATAACCGTAATAAGCAGTGCCAGAAACAGAAAAGTGTCAGTCCTGAATGTGCCGGAAGATATGGGGGTAATTTTTGCGGAAACCAGGTTTCCGGAAATGGCCAAAACCGGTATAATAACACCAAATCGGCCTATCAGCATTCCCAACCCAAGCAAAATATTATAGAAAGGTGTATTAGCGTTTAGGCCTGCAAAGGCACTGCCATTGTTACCCGCGGCGGAACTGAATGCATAAAGAATCTCTGAAAATCCATGTGGACCTGAATTGTTTAATCCGGAAAGACCTGAAGGGGTCATTACAGCGACTGCCGAAAAGAGTAAAATCACAGCTCCGGGAGCCAGCACGGCAAGAATAGCCATCTTTACCTCAAAAGCGCCTAACTTTTTACCCAGGTATTCAGGTGTCCTGCCGACCATCAATCCGGCAATAAAAACCGTAAGTATAATAAAGATAAACATTCCATACATTCCTGCACCAACACCCCCAAAAATTACTTCTCCAAGCATGATATTCAACATGGCTATCATACCTGCCAGTGGAGTAAGGCTATCGTCCATAGCATTAACACAGCCATTGGAAGCTGCAGTGGTTGCCGTTGACCAGAGAATGCTGTTGTTAACCCCAATCCGCATTTCTTTTCCTTCCATCATAGCATGGGAACCAAACAAAGGGTTGCCGGAAAATTCAGCATATGCTGAGATAAAGTATCCGGTAATTAACAAAATCATCATAGCAGAAAAGATAATCCATCCATGTTTTAATGATCGGGTCATCTTTCCGTAAGTAATAGCTAATGACGTTGGAATCAGTAAAATAGCGAACATCTCAAGAAAATCAGAGAATGGGCCAGGGTTTTCATAGGGATGTGCACTGTTGGCATTAAAATAACCGCCACCATTGGTGCCCAGTTGCTTAATGGCAATCTGCGATGCGGCAGGACCCTGGGACAATATTTGTTCATCACCGTATAAGGTGATAACCTGAACGGGTTTACTGAAATTTTGAATAACACCCTGGCCCACAAGGGTTATCGACAACAAAATGCTGAGCGGAAGAAGAATATAAAGTATTGAACGGGTAAGGTCAACCCAAAAGTTGCCGATTACAGATCCGGACCTGGAGGCCAACCCCCTTATCAATGCAATCATAACCGCCATTCCGGTAGCTGCGCTTACAAAATTCTGAACTGTCAGACCCACCATTTGTGTCAGGTAACTAAGGGTTGTTTCACCGGCATAACTCTGCCAGTTGGTATTGGTCATAAAGCTTATAGCGGTATTAAAAGCCAGATGCCATGATACATCAGGTAAGTTAGCCGGATTATATGGTAGTTTTGATTGAAATATTTGTAACAGAAAAACAATCAGAAAGCCAAGAAAATTGAAAAATAGCAATGAAAATGTATAAGATTTCCAATTGCTTTCTTTTTCAGGCTGAATTCCTGACAAACGGTAGATTGCTTTTTCGGTGCTTCCCAAAACCGGGCTCAGGACATGTTTATGGCCAGAAAATACAGCAGCCATGAAATTACCCAGTATTGGGGCCAGCAATATTAGTAAGCCGAAAAATAAGGCTGTCTGCACAAAATCAAGGGAAGTCATATTATCTGTGTTTGTGATGTTTTGTAAAATTTTTCTCAATAATATGCATGGCTAGATTTCCAAGCAGGAGAAACCAGGCAAAGATCAATGCGGCAATCAGAATATTTCCAATCATGGCTCAGAATTTTTCGGGTTTGATAAGAGCTAAAAGAAGATATAGAAGAATCAAAAAAGCTACAATGCCAGCAATTAAATACCAGGAAGCAGTGTTCATAGAAACGGCCAAATCACTTGTCTCACCGGGGCCCGGGACAGCATTCAGGATAAATTGTAATGTACCCATAAAACGAATTGTTTAACGGTACAAAGATGGCGCTGATGTTATAAAGAAGGTATAAAGAAGAAGGGTAAGGGTATAAAGAAAATATAAAGATCCAGGGACTGGGTTCTGGAGTCTGATTTTTTATTTCCAATTACGGATTTCGGATTTTTTAAAATCCTACTTCTTACTTCCGACTTCCAACCTCGGTCCCTGAGCAGGTGGTTGAGCGCAGTCGAAACCCTGTCGAAGGGCCGACCACCGACCTCCGACTTCCGACCTCCGACCTCCGACTTCTGAATTATGACTTCGGGTTGCGGACTTGTCTGACAGAACGCCTGACAGTAAAACGCTCTATTCCGTTACGATGCTTATAGTTTTCCGAATTGATGCTTACAACTTTACAAGATGATGCTTATAATTTGATTTAAAGATTCCTATGATTTCGGAAAATGATAAGTGTGATTCCAAAAAGCATAAGTGTGAATTTTCAAAATGCTCAGCATGAATAAACTTTTTACCGGGAATGCCCCTAAAAGAAGATAAATACAATATGCTACAACCAAATCCCATATCTGGGGAACCGCAAACATCCAATGCAAAGTATAAATTAAACTTCACCACCCTGGATATAGTTCAACCCCGCAGAAGTGGCGGGACTTAACAGGTTCCGATAGCTATCGGAATTATATTTTGTCCCGCGTTTTCAGCGTGGCCGGGTCATGAAACTCCCATGCATTAAGGTCTTAAGAAGGTCGGTAAAGTTCAACACTCACTTAAATTGCAATCGTAGAAAGTCCAGGACTGCGATTTTGCTTTGTGGTTGCGACTGCGTATAACCTAATCTGAGCGATTTATTAATAAAAAATAAAAGATAGCTTGCGTATGTAATTGATAATACGTATCTTAGCTGTGTAAAAAACAAAAACCACACATCACCAAATTGGTGCACAAGACTATCTTTTATGGCTGCTAAG
>JBBQBC010000250.1:0-5503 GCA_038317155.1 Bacteroidales bacterium | reverse complement strand
GATATCAGTGTTCAATTGGTTGACTATCCCGATCAGGAAGTGGTAGAAATAAAGCTGCTGCTCGATTCAATGGTCATCGAAACCCCGTCGTTGCCGCAGGCTGAGCATCAGAAGCTGTTCGATGAAATTATGCTCGACTTTACCGAAATCCCATCCAAACAGGAGCGAATGAGACAGGTAAAGAACAGCCCGTATTACAATGCGGTACAAGCGAAGTTTGCTTATGCGCTAACCTGTCATAAAACCCAGGGTGGGCAATGGGACGCCGTTTTTATTGATCACGGCTATCTGACCTCTGAGATGATTGACAAAAGCTTCGTTAGGTGGCTATACACGGCCATTACCCGCGCCACAAAAGAGGTTTACCTGGTGAATTTCAATGATAATTTTTTTGGTTCATGATCCGGAAAACTTTAATCCGGGTAAACTACTCAAAATGCTTTAAATGATTAGCCAGTTGAAAAAAAAGCGGAACTAAATATGATGAAAATAACAAGGAAACAGATAGAAACCCTATTCGGGGATTTTAAAGGAAAACACGTGCTGATCCTCGGCGATGTGATGATTGACGCCTACCTCTGGGGAAAAGTGGAAAGGATATCCCCGGAAGCCCCGGTACCTGTTGTTTCAGTTAAAAAGAGGGAGAATCTTCTTGGCGGGGCTGCCAATGTAGCATTGAATATTAAAGCATTGGGTGCAGTTCCTGTTCTTTGCTCGGTAGTTGGCACCGATATCAAAGGGGATGAATTTACCGGTTTGTTGCACAAGGATGGAATATCATCCGAAGGAATCATCCGGAGCCTGGAAAGAATTACCACTACAAAATTCAGGATTATTGGTAATAAAGCCCAGATGTTAAGGGTTGATGAGGAAATGGACACTGATCTCAGCCAACAGGAAGAAGAGAAGTTGCTTTCCGGAATTAAAACAATATTAAGCTCAAGACAAATAGATGTCGTTATCCTGCAGGACTATAACAAAGGTGTGCTAACCAGGCGCGTTATTGATGAGTTGCTTTCCATGGCTTCAAAATCGGGAATTCCGGTGGTGGTTGATCCCAAAAGAAAAAACTTCGATGCTTACCGGAACGTTGATCTCTTTAAGCCTAACCTGAAAGAATTGCGCGAGGGGCTGAAAATTGATGCCGAATTAAATGAAATGGATAAAATCAGACAGGCAGTTATTGATTGGCAAACTTTGCAATCGATTAGTGCTGTAATGGTTACCCTTTCTGAAGCAGGCGTATTCATCCGCGATACATCCGGTTCTGAAGTTCAGGAGTATCATATTCCGGCTCATCTGCGCAACATTGCTGATGTTTCTGGTGCCGGAGATACAGTTATTAGTGTTGCCTCTCTCTGCCGGGCCTTAAAAGTGCCTGCTTTTTTAACTGCTTCACTGTCTAATCTGGCTGGTGGCCTTGTATGTGAACATATTGGTGTCGTTCCGGTTAACCGCGATTTGTTGCTGAAAGAGGCCCTTCAATTGATTGCTGAAGATTAGGTCAAAGATGATCTGGAATTTTGGTTTATCTTTGCCGGCTGCCGAATTGATAAAATAAATAGTGTTTACTTTCGTTAGAAGAAAAAATATTAGTGTGAGTTATAGGTTTTTCAGATTTCTTATTTTCGCGACCATTCTTGTTGCTTTTAACCCACAGGCTTCGGCCCAACGGGTGCGGGTGCGCAACCTTACCAATTATGATTTATCGCCCTATCATTTTGGTTTTATTCTTGGAATGAACCAGATGCTTTTCTCCATAAAAACCAATCCCGGATTTCAGGATGTCAGATATTATGCCCTGCAAACTCCCGATCTGTATGCCGATTCTTCCAGGTTATACGGATTGCAACATAAGCCTTCATACGGTTTTACCATTGGCATTGTTTCAAACCTACGTATTAACGATTACATGGATTTAAGGTTTGTTCCTTCTCTTTCATTCGGAGAACGGGACCTTCAGTATTCCGTGCTTACCTATTTCGAGGGCGGGGAGAAGTTGGTCGAAATAGATAAAAAACTCCAGTCCACTTTTGTTGAGCTCCCGCTTCACCTTAAATATAAGGGCAGTCGTTTAAATAATATTCGCCCCTACTGGCTGGTCGGTGGTAAATATTCAATTGACCTGGCAAGTGATTCCAAAAAGAAAGGAGAAAGTAATATATATGTAGCCCTTGATCGATCTGACATTTATGCTGAAATGGGGGCGGGGATGGATTTTTATACAACTTTCTTTAAATTCGGCATTGAATTGAAAATGTCTTATGGCCTGTTTGACATGCTCAAACGACAGGGAAATATCTACACACTTCCTGTTGAAAGGCTTAACTCAAAATTGTTTCTTCTTTCGTTTACTTTTGAATAATAAATCCGAACTTTTAGTCTGGGTTGTTGTTAATTCACCATCTGGAGAATGTTTTGGTATTACTCCATAATAGAGATACAATTTGAATTTCTGGCGGTTTAATGACCTGGCGTGATGATGACAGATATTTACAAATCAATATAATCAATCACTATAATCCGGCAAAAAAATATATCGTCTTTACGGAACTCGGTTTGAATTCATAATCGTTTATCTAACAATACATTATCCCTTATGGGATAAGTCCCGTAGGGACGATATATGGGTAGAAAAAGAGTAGCCCCTAGCTATTCAAAGTCCCTTAGGGACGAGATATATCAAAGGCTTCGATGATTAATATCAATATTTATCGGAAAGTATTGATAATCAATACCATAATACCTTCAAAAACAATTGGATAATGAAGTGGCCATTGGCCGATTTAACCTGAAATATTTAAAATGCGCAGAGAACTTGATTTAAAACTTACGCCTTCTGAAGCATTTGATCCGTCCAAGTGGAAGCATGCGGTATCGACGCGACTAAACATACCTGAAGGAAGGATTTACCATATCAGGCCGTTAAAGCGTTCCATAGATGCCAGGCATAAAGTCTATTTCAGGCTTCAGGTTGAAGTTTTTATCGGAGAGCATTTTCCGAAATCAGAAAAAATCTACATTCCGGAATATCCCGATGTCACTCATCGAAATCCGGTTATTATAGTTGGGGCTGGTCCGGCCGGTCTTTTCGCGGCGCTTACACTAATCGGGCAAGGTTTAAAACCTGTAATTGTAGAGCGGGGAAAAGATGTGAAGGCCAGAAAATTTGACATTGCGCTGCTAAACAGGGGTGAAAGTCTTAATACCGACTCGAATTACTGTTTTGGAGAAGGTGGTGCCGGCACTTATTCTGACGGGAAGCTCTATACCCGGGCCACCAAAAGAGGAAATGTTTCGGAAATTCTCAGGACTTTGGTTGCTCACGGCGCTTCAGAAGATATATTAATTGATGCCCATCCGCATATCGGAACAGATAAACTCCCCAATATAATTGCTTCCATCAGGCGTTCAATACTCGCCGCTGGAGGCGAAATTCACTTTAACAAACGGATTGCAGGGCTTATTCTGAAGAAAGGCAAGGTTAAAGGGGTGGTTGATGAATCAGGAAACGAATTCAGGTCAAACTCGGTGATTTTGGCAACTGGTCACTCCGCCCGCGATGTATTCGGATTTCTTCATGAACAGGGGTTGCTTCTTGAGCCCAAACCTTTTGCGTTAGGCATAAGAATTGAGCATCCCCAGCAGTTAATTGATTCAATTCAGTATCATACTCATGAAAGGGGACCCTACCTTCCGGCTGCTTCCTATAATCTGGTAACTCAGGCTGAAGGCCGGGGTGTTTTTTCATTCTGTATGTGCCCTGGTGGAATAATTGTTCCTGCATCTACCGGTAATAGTGAACTGGTTGTCAATGGGATGTCAAATTCAAAACGAAATTCTCCCTATGCAAATTCCGGAATTGCAGTAGCCATTGAGCCGGAAGACTGGCATCAATTTCAACAGGAAGGGCCGTTTGCAGCACTGAGGTTTCAAGAGTCGATTGAAACCAAAGCATGGGAGTCGGCAGGCAACTCTCTGAAAGCCCCGGCTCAGCGCCTTACAGATTTTATGAATGACAAAATTTCCATTAATTTGCCTGAATGTTCCTATAATCCGGGCCTGGTAAGTGTTCCGCTTTCATCATTTCTGCCTGATTTCCTGACTTCCCGACTCAGGCTGGCATTCCGCGACTTTGACAGTAAGATGAAAGGCTTTCTTACCGAAGATGCTGTTTTGGTGGGCGTGGAGTCCCGTACATCTTCGCCGGTACGTATTCCTCGTAACGATGACACAATGCAGCATCCACAGGCTTCCGGGTTATACCCTTGCGGAGAAGGTGCGGGATATGCCGGAGGAATCATCTCCTCTGCCCTTGATGGGGTCAGGTGCGCCATGGCAATAGCCGGGAAACCGATCCTTTAGACCATTCCATTTATTGGGTTCTGCTATTCAATTTGTTTTTAATGGCAAGTTTCATAAGTTTGCATCTGAAATTTCAATGCCACATTAATGTCAAGTAAAAAGTAAAAAGCGATAAGCTGAGCGTAGTCGAAGCTTAAAAAGTAGAAATCCGATTGAATGTTGGAACTTTCATTTCATCTGATGCGACATTTTACACCTGACAGAGCACCAAAACAATAAAAACAAGTTATGAACGAAGTTACAGTTAATACAGAATTGTTTGAAGTAATGCGTAAAAAAGCCATGCTCAAACAGGACATTTACAGGAAAACACTGAATACATTCAGGCAATTTAAGAGTGTTTTGCTCGAAATGATAGCTGAATATCAGGTTAAATTCAATGGGAATCAAGCGTTTATCCCTTTTGAATTCCGCGATAGGGGCGAGTTTGAGATCGAACTTAAGTTCGGTGGAGATGTACTTATCTTTATGATGCACACAAATGTTTTCGAGTTTCCCCGATTGCATGAGGTTATGAAGACTTCTTATGTTATGGAAGACAAGGATCGTTCATATTGCGGTGTGATAAACATATATAATTTTCTGGCAGATTCATTTAAGTACAGCAGGGTGAATGATGTCGGATACATGATTGGACGGGTGTTTATAAACAAGGACCTTCACTATTTCATTGAAGGAAAGAGAGAGATTGGAATGCTTTTCTATAATTTTGCAACTTCTGAAGTTACGAAGGGCACTGTTCGTGATATTATAGAATCCTCGATCCGGTACACTATTAATTTTGATCTACTTACACCTCCATACGAAGAAGTTAAGCAGGTTTCGATATATGATATGCAGTCATCTCTCGAAAATCAAAAAATTCCTACAGGCAAGCGCCTTGGATTTCGTTTTATGGCCGATCACGAAGAATTTAAGCAATCCTGAGTTCGGATCCACGGTATAGACTATTGCTAACACATTGATAAACAGTATAATGATTCAGCAATTTCTGTCTAGTACATTTTTTCGAAATATTTTCAGATGGGTTTGGAGTATTGGAAAATAGTTGTACATTTGCAGTCCTAAATCAAATAACCTAACGGTCCGTTCGTCTAACGGTTAGGACGCCAGGTTTTCATCCTGGTAATAGGGGTTC
>JBBQBC010000249.1:0-5505 GCA_038317155.1 Bacteroidales bacterium | reverse complement strand
GGTTTGGTTATTGTTTTATTTATGATTTTTAATATTGGTTTTTCCCAGACCTGGTTTGATGTCGGACTGAAAGGAGGGATAGGAACTTCCTTTATGTATAATTCTCAGATATTTGACAATCAGGCGATTGTTCACAAATTCAAACCCGGCTATAGTTTTGGAGGTAAAATTGGATTTAATTTTATCCAGGAACACCAGATTACCTTCGATTTGATGAAATCAACCTATAAGCAAGGATTTACTTACAAACCAGAGGGGTGGACCAGTAGCAGTGACGCTGAACGCGATATTACTTTTGGTGGCCTTGATATGTTGCTGATGTACAGGGCTAACCGCAACGGGACTTATTTCGAAGTCGGCCCTCAATGGTCAACTTATTCAACTGTTGGGTTTGCTGACAACGGTACCACTGTTTTTACCGAAGAACAAGTTGCTAAAATGATAACCAAAAGTAATTTTGGTATGGCTATAGGCTTTGGCGGATATATTTTTGGTACGGATAATTTTGGCGTAACAACCGGGGTCAGAATCAATTATATGTTTAACGATATGGCAAACGCAGAAGGCAATACTGCAAACTTCCCTATCCTTAAACCAGTCGGAAATTTCAATGCAACCCACAATCTGGGAGTCCTGTTTGTCATTGAGATGAACTACGATTTTGGGTATCTTGTAAGCTCACGCTGTGGACAGCGCACAAAGATATTTGTTTTTTAGATGCTGACTGGCTCTGTCTTCCTTTCCTGATTTGATCTATTTCTTAAACCTGAGTTCAACGATCACCGGAAGGTGATCTGACAGATAATTACCCGTTGACCTGAAATCGAAAACTTCATTGCTGATAACCTCAAAATCCCAGGTTACCAAAACATAATCAATCATGTCGGTTGGTTCAACCGAAGGATCAAATCCAATAAAGGAAAAGTCAGGTCCGGTGATTTTGGCTTCAGCTCTTTTACGGGTGTCCGATAAAGTATATTCATTTTCAGAGAAAGTCAGAATACGGTAGGCCCTGCTTTTATTGGTAACATTTAAATCACCCGTCAGGATGATAGGAAGTTTTCCGGCCAATTCTCCAAGCTTCTTTATAATCAGGATTGCGCTCTGAGTTCTTGCTTCGTCACCTATGTGGTCGAAATGGGTGTTGAGGGCCATGAAATGTTTGCCTGTAGCTTTATCTTTGAATTCAGCCCAGGTTACAACCCGGTTACAGGCGGCATCCCATCCGCGGCTTCCCGGAATATCCGGGGTTTCTGACAACCAGAATGTGCCGGATCTGACTGGTTTGAGTAATTTTTTTTTGAAAAATATCGCACTGTATTCACCACCCTTTTTTCCATCATCACGGCCAACTCCAATACTCTTATAGCCTTTCAGACGTTTTTTCATATCTTTCATCTGGTTATCTTTTGCTTCCTGAACGCCAATAAAACCAGGAAGCTGCTTCATAATTTCAATGCACAAACCATCCTTTCTGTATTGCCATTGATTTGGCCCGTCATCAGGAGTGTCAAGCCTTATGTTCCAGGTCATTACCTTTAACACATCAGAATTCTGAGCAAAAAGAGGCGGTGTCACGATAAGTGAAAAGAAAAACAAAAACAGGTATTTTACCAGAGTTGATTTTGCCTTAATTTCTTGGTTCATAGTACTTATTATTTTTCTATGAGTTTACGAAAATTCAATTGTTACAAATTGAAGATCAGCCATGTTGTTTTTTTGATAATTCAAGCCCGGAAGCAATGTTGCAGATTGTTAAAACCTTGTCAGGATCAGTTTGTGTTATGAGATATTCGTCAGTTAGGTCGTTTCCCATAGTGATTGCCGGCTTGCGGAAAAACATACGGCTTTTAACAGGTGCTGAGGCAGAAAGGTGATATTCGGAAGCACCCGCAATTGCATGGAGTTCTTCCAGGTTCGAATCGTTTATACCACTTCCAGGCATGATGATAATTCGTGACCCGGCACTTTTAACCAGTTCCGAAATCAATGCCGATCCTTGCATTGCCAAAGCTGCGTGTCCGGAAGTCAGTATTCTTTGACAACCAAGCCCGATAATTGTTTCGAGTGCTTCAAAAGGGTCGCGGGTCATATCGAATGCCCTGTGAAAAGTTACCTGCATCGGCCGGGCCATCTCAATTAGCTCTTTCATACGGCAGGTATCAACAGTGCCATCGGTATTTAGCATTCCGGTCACAATGCCGTCTGCACCCCTTGCTTTGGCAGAGAATATGTCGGATTTCATTATTTCGAACTCAGCCCTGCTGTAGCTGAAATCGCCTGCCCTTGACCGTATCAGCACATAAGTTTCAATTTTAAGATTGTTCTTAACATACTCGATCACAGCCTGGGAAGGCGTAAGACCTCCCTCAGGCAAAGAACAGCAAAGTTCAATCCGGTCAGCACCGCCTTTTGAGGCAGCAATTGCCGACTCAACTGAACCGGCGCAAATTTCAATAAGAACTTTATTTGGCATAGCTTTTATAAAGAAAAACGACCCCTAAGGTAAAGAAAACTTTAGTAAAGCAATCTCGAATTCGAATTAAATTCCTGATAAAATCCGGCAGTCACCCGCGTTATTTTTATATAAAGGAGGCCGTGGATTAGAAACCTGCCTGAAAAAACGTTAAGTTTGCACAGGCACAAGTTATGCAGGATATCAAAGAAAAAGTTGTGGTAATCACCGGCGGTTCCTCTGGAATCGGCTTCGCGCTTGCCCATGAATTTGGTCGCATTGGCGCTAAAGTTGTTATCACTGCAAGGAATGAGGAACGTTTGGAAAAGGCTTTGGAAAGTCTTAAAGCAGCTGGCATTGACTCGCTGGCTATTATTTCAGATGTCAGTAATGAAACAGATTGCAAGGGTATTATAGAAAAATCGGTAGCTCATTTTGGGAAAATTGACATTCTGGTTAATAATGCCGGAATTTCGATGCGGGCTATATTTGCTAAAACCGATCTGCTGGTGCTCAAAAAATTAATGGACACCAATTTCTGGGGCACCGTTTACTGCACTAAATATGCGCTTCCATACCTTTTAAAAACCAAAGGATCGGTAGTTGGGATAATTTCGATAGCTGGTTATATCGGGCTACCGGGCAGAACCGGTTATTCAGCTTCCAAATTTGCAGTTCGTGGTTTTCTTGATACCCTTCGGTGCGAAAACCTCAAAACAGGTTTACATGTATTGGTGGCCGCTCCTGGATTTACCTCTTCAAATATCAGAACTACGGCACTGACGGCAGATGGGACTGCTCAGGGTGAAACTCCCCGCAACGAGGCGCAAATGATGCCGGCAGAAGTTGCAGCCCGTAAAATAGTTAAAGCAACGCTTAAAAGAAGGAATTCTCTGATTCTTACCATTTTTGAAGGTAAATTGAGTGTTTTTCTGAACAGATTTTCCCCGAAACTCGTAAGCAGATTATCCTATTATTACATGTCGAAAGAACATGATTCACCGTTTAATTAAAAAAACCCTTACCGGGCTTCAATAATAGTTGCAAACACAAACAAATAAATAACAAGAAAATGAAAATGGAGATTCTTCTGCTCGATGGTCTTGATGACCTGAAATTTGGCGATATGCCGGATAATGTTGAGAAATTACTTGGAAAACCTGATGAAATTGAGAACCTGGGTGATGAAGCCGATGAAGACCTGGATACTATCTTATGGAATTATGATAAGGAAGGGTTGTCGGTTTTCTTTGAAGGCAAAAACAATCATGTGCTATCGTGTTTTGAAACAGATAACCGCGATGTAACCCTTTTCGGGAAAAAGGTTTTCGAAATGAGCGAGGAAGAAATTATCAAACTCATGAATCAGGAAGATCTTACCCAGATTGATTCTGAAGTTGAAGAGTGGGGAGAGAAAAGGGTTTCGTTTGATGAAGGCCTGATTGATTTCTACTTTCAGGATAACAAACTCGTAACAGTTAACTGGGGCGTTTTTGTCAATGAAAACGGTGAAATCGAAGAGTTTGACGATGAAGATGATGACGAAGATTAGTCTTTAACGATCCTTAAAATATTTATTTAATCCGGACCTTTATTGAATAAATACTGGTCCGGATTTATTTTCTATACTTGCGTCAACCTGGTAACTACCTTTTCTTAATTCCTTTTACTTTTTTCTTTTTACTTTTTACTTTTTAACTTCTGACTTCAGTCCTCTTACCTCGGTCCCTGAGCCTGTCGAAGGGCTGATCTCTTGCCTCTCACCTCCTACCTCCTACCTCTGACCTCCGACCTCTTGCCTCTTACCTACTATCGTTCATCGTCTTTCTCGGATGAAATTGAAGAATATTCGCTCTGAGAAACTCCCGGTCAAGATGTGTGTATATCTCGGTAGTGGTAATGGAGGCGTGACCGAGCATCTCCTGAACTGCCCTCAGGTCTGCACCGTTTTCAACCAGATGGGTTGCAAAGGAATGCCTCAGGGTGTGAGGACTGACATTTTTGGTTATTCCGGCAAGCACTGTAAACTTTTTCACAATTTCAAAAATCATCGCCCTGGTCAGTTTGTGCCCCCGCTGGTTCAGAAACAGGACATCTTCGCTTTCCCTCATTATCTTATGGGTGTTTCTTACGAAAGTGACATACTGTTCAATTTGCCTGACGGCACTCGATCCAACTGGAACGATGCGCTGTTTGTCACCCTTGCCGGTAACCATGATGAATCCATCATCAAAATGCAGGTTCGACAGTTTTAGGTTTACGAGTTCTGAAACCCGCAAACCACATCCGTAGAGCGTTTCAATGATTGCTTTGTTTCGTTCGCCGTTGGGTTTGCTCAGATCAATGATTGAGAGAATCAGTTCAACCTCCATAATGGTAAGTACATCAGGCAGTTTTCGTCCTTTCCTCGGCATTTCAAGTAATTCGGTAGGATCAGATTTGATTTCGTTTTCAAGCAGAAGGAAGAGATAAAAAGACCTGATTCCAGAGATGATCCTTGACTGGCTGGATGCCGCAATCCCAATTTCTGTCAGTACATTTACAAATTCCTGAAGATCTTTTAAATGAACTTCAGTAGGCTGAATATTTTTATTTTCAGGACCCAGATAATCAGCCAGTTTAGTAATGTCACGCAGGTAGGAATCTACGGTGTTGACCGACATCGATCGCTCAACCTGAAGATATGCCCTGAATCCTTTGATAAGAATCTGCCACTGCATGAGGATGCATTTTTGTTCAAACTTACTTATTTTTCAGCCTTGCCGGAATATGAACCTACCGAATCTGAAAAAAAATATGAACAAAAGCATGTTTGTATCTTAGCTTTGTATTTCAAAAATCTGATATTCAGCCTTCTGAAGAGGTTAAGAACTTGTTTTGTTAAAAAAATATTGTATTTAATTAATTTTTCATCGCATCCCTTTGGTTGGTAAGTATTTATTTGTATTTTTGCAGTCCGAAAAATTAAAGGCTTACAACAATGGCTAAGAAGAGCAAAGAAGCAAGAATTCAGGTTATACTGGAGTGCACTGAGCACAAAACAAGTGGTA